>NZ_JADOTX010000001.1:2468267-2776801 GCF_015751765.1 Micromonospora ureilytica | reverse complement strand
GGCTCTCGCCTCGGCGCGCCTCTAGGAGGTAACCCCATGCGCAAGGCATTCGTCATCGTCAGCGTCCTGTCGCTCGTCGCGTTCGCCCTGCAGTTCGTCTTCGCGGCCGTTGGCGGGTTCACGAGACCCACCGGCGACGACGCGTACGCGCTGCACAGCGTCAACGGCATGGCGGTCATCCCGGTCCTCACAGTGCTCACCGCCGTGTTCGCCGCGCTGGCGAAGGCGCCGGGAAGGCTCATCGGGCTGGCGATCCTGCCGATCGGCCTCGTCGTCCTCCAACCGCTCATCGCCATGCTCGCCGAGGCGTTCACGGACGCGTCGGGTGTCAGCACCCCGCTCGGCCTGACCATCGGTGGGTTGCACGCGCTCAACGGAATCATCGCGGTCCACGTCGTGGTCGGCGTCCATCGGGGGGCGCGACAGTTGGCCGTCCCGGTGCCGGCTGGCGCGGGTCGGCTGGTCACCCGGGAAGGGGAGCCGGCATGACCACCGGGTCGCTGCTCGTGGCCGATCTCGTGATCGCGGTCCTCGCGGTCGCCGGCTGGCTGGGTGCTGGCGCGGCGTCCGCCGTCCGGCGGCGTCCGCTGGCGCTGGCGCTGGCGGCCGGCGCGCTGCTCGCCACGCTCGCCCGCGCGATCACGATCACCGCGCTCGCCCGCGCCGGCTGGTGGTTCGCCGCCGAAAAGATCTTGATTGCGGGCCCGCTGTCGCTGGCGGCGGTGGGCGTCGCAGGTCCGCGGTTGCTGCGGGTCCCGGTTGACATCCGGGCCGTCGCGGTTCCGCTGCTCTTCGCCGGGTACGCCACGAGCGGCGCCCTGCTCGTGACGATCCTGCACGGCTACCCGGCGTCGGCCGGGGCGGGGCTGCTCGCGGTCGCCGGTGTCGTGACGGCGACGGTGATCTCGGCACGTGCTCTCGGCGCGCGCCCGTCCCGGACGGCGTCCCGGGTGGCCCTCGGGGTGGCGGTCGGCGCGCTGGTGACCGGAACCGGGCTGACCGTCGCCCCGGGCGCCGCTCCCGCCGTACCGCATGATCATGGTTTTCCGGCGACCCGGATCGCCGACGAACCCACCCGGCGGTTCACACTGACCGCCGGCACCGCCACCGTGGACGCGGGTGGCCGGGACGTCGACGCGTGGGCGTTCAACGGGCAGGTACCCGGGCCGGAGCTGACCGCCACCGTCGGCGACGTCCTGGAGGTGACGTTGCGCAACCGGGACATCGGGCGCGGCGTCACGCTGCACTGGCACGGGTACGACGTGCCGAACGATCAGGACGGGGTGCCCGGGGTGACGCAGGCGGCGGTGCGGCCCGGGCAGGAGTTCGTCTACCGGTTCCGCGCCGACCAGGCCGGGACGTACTGGTACCACACGCACTCGGCCTCGGATGTCGGCGTGCGGATGGGTCTCTACGGTGTGCTGGTGGTGCGACCGGGCCCGGTGACCGGCCTCGACGTCACAGTGCCGGTGCACACCCTGGCGGGCCGTCAGTTGCCCGCGCCGAGAGTGGAGCGGGTCGAGGCCGGCGTGCCGGTGCGGCTACGACTGATCAACACCGACAGCACGACGCACCGGTACGCCCTGGCCGGGACCGCGTTCCGGGTGGCCGCGATCGACGGCGTCGACCTGCGGGGCCCGACGCCACTGGTGGACACCGCCGTGCTGATCCCGGCCGGGGGCCGTTACGACCTGGTCTTCGACGCGTCGGCGACCCCGGTGGCGCTGTTCGTCGACGGCCGGGCGGTCTACTCGACCGGCCCGGTGTCGACGGCGACCGGCGCCTGGCCGGTGCTCGATCCGCTCGCTTACGGCGCGACCGCTCCGGCGCCGTGGTCCCGGTTCGACAAGACGTTCACCCTCGTCCTCGACCGCGGCCTCGATCTGCGCACATTCCTGCCGAGGTACGCCCACACCGTCAACGGCGCGGCGGACCCGGACATCCCACCGCAGGTCGTACGCCTGGGCGACGTCGTGCGGTTCACGATCGTCAACCGGTCGCAGATCGTGCACCCGTGGCACCTGCACGGCCACCACGTCCTGGTGCTGGCCCGTGACGGAAAGCCGGCGACCGGGGGCCCGCTGTGGCTGGACTCGTTCGACGTCCGTCCGGGCGAGGTGTGGGAGGTGGCGTTCCGGGCCGACAACCCGGGAATGTGGGCCAACCACTGCCACAATCTGGCGCACGCCGATGCCGGGATGACACTGCATCTCATGTACTCGTGATCGTCCTGCCGGCCGGTGAGCCGCGCACCTGTGCCAAGCTGGTTCATGCCCTTGAGCGCGCATCACCTGAGAGCGTCGGTCGCCGTGTCGGACATCTCGGCGGCGGTCGCGTTCTACGAAGGCAAACTGGGTCTACCGGCGTTGCGGTCCGGGCCGAGCGCGACAGTCGTCGACGGCGGCCGCGTCTACGGTTCCGGTGGTGGCCCGGCGCTCAACGTGTTCCAGTCGGTCACCGCCGGGAAGACTCCGGCAACACTGGCGACGTGGTATGTCGACGACATCGACCAGATCGTCGACGAACTCTCCTCGTCCGGCGTCGAGTTCATCCGCTACGAGCAGTTGACCCACGACGCCAAGGGAATCACCGCGCGGGCAGGTGGTGGGCGCATCGCCTGGTTCCAGGACCCGGATGGCAACACCTTCGCTGTCGAAGCTGACGTTTGAGCCGGGAAGTGTGGGTAGCTTTCCTGTCATGACTGAGGACAGTTTCCGCTCGGTGGAGATCGAGCGCACCAGCCTGGGCAACTACGTCGTGCGGAATGTCCGTGGCGGCTCGGTGTCGCTGGGCGCGGGCGAGGACGCCAGTTTCACGCCGGTGGAGCTGTTGCTGGCCGCCATCGGCGGCTGCACCGCGGTGGACGTGGACCACATCACCAGCCGCCGCGCCGAGCCGACCGAGTTCGCCGTCGCCGTGACCGGTGACAAGGTCCGGGACGAGGCCGGCGGAAACCGGATGCGGAACCTGCGGGTCGAGTTCACAGTGACGTTCCCCGACGGCGCGGACGGTGACCAGGCCCGCGCGGCGCTGCCCCGGTCGTTGCAGCAGTCACACGATCGGTTGTGCACCGTCTCCCGTACCGTCGAGCTTGGCACTCCCGTCGCGATCGTCGACACGGCCGAGGCCACCCGGCCCTGATCCGCGCTGAGCACGGCTACTCAGGGCAGGCATGGTCCGTTCGTGTGAGGGTGACCGCATGCGTCGACTACTGGTGCCACTGCTGATCGTCCTCGCCGTGGCGGTGGGGTGCGCCGCGCCGAACACCCGGCCGGGTCGCACGACCCCGACGGCGGCGGATCCGGTGCCCACCGAACTGCTCGCCGACGGCAGCGTGCCCTGGGCCGACCTGAGGATCACCGGCGAGGACCTCAACGGCCGCCCTGCCGCGCCGAGGAAGCCAGCCACCGGCAGCAAGCCGTGCCGGGCGGAGCAGCTGACCGGCCGGCTCACCACCTGGACGCGGCCCGGCACCGGCGGTGAGACGCCTCGTGGCTTCGACGCCGCCATCGGCAAGCTCATCGGCGAAGTGGACGTGCGGAACTCGTCGACCGTCGAGTGCACGCTGCAGGGCGAGGTGCCCACGACCATGCTCGCCGGTGGGCGTGAGATCCCGATGCTCTACACCCACGGCATCAACGAGGAGGGGCGTACCCGGGTGGTCGCCGTGCCGGCCGGCGGCCACGCCAGCCTGCGCCTCGACTGGTCCGGACCGTTCTGTCAGACCGTGAAGGGGTCGTTGGAGCTCGCGATCGAGCTGCCGCACGACGGCGGCAGGTTGCGCGCACCGGTCACCGCCGACGAGCGTCCGGGCTGTCCGCGGGGGGAGGGGGTCAACCCCCGCGTGCGGGGGACGCTGTCCGCGAGCGCGTTCACCGAGCCGGTGACGGTGTCGAAGCCTCCGTCCTCGCCGCTCGAGAAGCTCACCGTCGCTGTCCAGGGGCCGACGACCGCCGTCGCCGGGTCGCGGCTCACCTTCCGGGTGACGCTCGGCAACCCGACCGACGGCGCCCTCGCGCTGGACCCGTGCCCGGGGTACCTCATGGAACGGTTCTCTCTCGGCGACGCGACAGACGACGCGGTGAACTCGGCCCAGCTGTACCGGTTGAACTGCCGCGCGCTCACGCAGGTCCCCGCCGGTGGCAGCGCCGTGTTCGAGATGGTCGCCGAGGTGCCGGCCTCGATGCGTGCCGGGCGCGAGCTGACGGTGACGTGGAAGCTCTATCTGCCGCACTACGTGCAGGGGGCCAATCAGTTCGGCGTCCTCACCCTCACCGTCGTCTGAGGAGCGCCGCTCCCGGGCCAGCCGCACCGGGAGAGCCGACCGTGGGTGAGAACCAGGGATAGATGTAGTTGAGGGTATGGGAGCGCTCCCGTAACATACCTGTCGCGGCCTGTTAACGCTCACAATCAGTCATGAGCAGTGACCACCACCAATGTGTAGGCCGCCATCCCGCGAGGAGGGTGCTATATGACCAGATCCAGGGCTACCAATGTCGGTCTGGTTGCGGCCGGCGTCGGCTTACTTGTGTCGTCGACAGTTGTCGCAGCGCTGCCGGCCGGCGCCGCGGCTCAGGGTTGTTCGGTGAACTACGCCGTGTCGTCCCAGTGGCAGGGCGGCTTCGGCGCCAGCGTGGCGGTCACGAACCTGGGTGATCCGTTGAGCAGTTGGACGTTGACCTGGTCGTACGGCGCCGGGCAGACGGTGACGCAGGCCTGGAACACGACGCTGACGCAGAGCGGGGCCGCGGTGACGGCGAAGAACGTGAGCTACAACGCTGCGGTCCCGACCAACGGCTCGGTGTCGTTCGGGTTCAACGGGTCGTGGACGGGCAGCAACCCGGCACCGACGAGCTTCGCCCTGAACGGTGTCACCTGCACCGGTGGCACGACACCGACCGACCCACCGACCGACCCACCGACCGACCCACCGACCGATCCGCCGACCGATCCGCCGACCGAGACGTGCAACCTTCCGTCGTCGTACCGCTGGTCGTCGACGGGAGCGCTGGCGCAGCCGAGGTCGGGCTGGGTGTCGCTGAAGGACTTCACAGTGGCCCCCTACAACGGCCAACAGCTCGTCTACGCCACCACCCACGACACCGGGACCAGGTGGGGCTCGATGAACTTCGGCCTCTTCACGAACTACTCGCAGATGGGCTCGGCCAGCCAGAACGCGATGAACAACGCGACAGTCGCGCCGTCGTTGTTCTACTTCGCGCCGAAGAACATCTGGGTGCTCGCCTACCAGTGGGGTGGGCCGGCGTTCTCCTACCGGACCTCGACCAACCCGACCAACCCGAACGGTTGGTCGGCGGCGCAGACGCTGTTCAGCGGAAGCATCACCGGCTCGGGCACCGGCCCGATCGACCAGGCGGTCATCGGTGACGACCAGAACATGTACCTGTTCTTCGCCGGGGACAACGGCAAGATCTACCGGGCGAGCATGCCGATCGGGAACTTCCCGGGCAGCTTCGGCAGCAACTACACGACCATCATGAGCGACTCGACGAACAACCTCTTCGAGGCCGTTCAGGTCTACAAGCTGCAGGGCCAGACCCGCTATCTTATGATCGTCGAGGCGATCGGCTCGCAGGGACGCTACTTCCGCTCGTTCACGGCCACCAGCCTGGGCGGTTCGTGGACCCCGCAGGCCACCAGCGAGAGCAACCCGTTCGCCGGTAAGGCCAACAGCGGCGCCACCTGGACCAACGACATCAGCCATGGCGAGCTGCTGCGCACCAACGCCGACCAGACCATGACCGTCAACGCCTGCAACCTGCAACTGCTCTACCAGGGTCGTTCCCCCAGCTCCGGCGGCGACTACGGCCTGCTGCCGTACCGGCCGGGTCTGCTGACCCTGCAGCGCCCGGTCTGACCAAGATCGACTGACCCGGAACGGGCGGGCTCGGCGTCACGCCGAGCCCGCCCGCACCACGGAGAGCCCAGCCGACCAAAGACGGGTGCGACATACAGCGGCGGGACGGGTCTGTGGCGGTCGAGTTTGGGATGATGCGCCGGTCGATCCACCGACATCACCCGACTCGAAGGGGCCCCCGCGATGGCAAATGTCATCTCCACGCTGTTCATCTCCGCCGACGGTGTGGCCGAGATCGACCCGGACTGGCACTTCCCGTACTTCGACGAGAACATGGGCCGCGCCGTCACCGAGGACTATGACGCCGCCGATGTGCTGCTCATCGGCCGGGAGACGTACGACAGCTTCGCCGGGGCCTGGCCCGGCCGGGAGGCCGCCGGTGGCGAGGACGCGCCGTTCGCCAAGCAGCTCGGCGACATGCGTAAGGTCGTCGTCTCGCGTCAGCCGCTGGAGTTCTCCTGGCGCAACTCGGAGCTGATCGACGGGGACCTCCTCGACGCCGTCACCGCGCTCAAGGCCGATGCCGGTGTCCGGGGGATCCTCATCCCCGGGTCGATCTCCGTGGTGCAGCAACTGCTCGCCGCGGGTCTGGTCGACGAACTGCGCCTGCTGGTGCACCCGGTGGCCGCGCGTAAGGGCCGCAGGCTGTTCGACGAGGGCGATGCGGCGTACCACCTGCGACTTGTGGCTTCGGAGGCGTTCCCGACGGGTGTCCTTCGCGTGATCTACGCGCCGGGCACTGCGCCGGCGCCGGTCGGCTACGACGAGATCACCGACCAGGTGCCGGCCGGAAACTAGGTCGGGTTCGGGGGCGTAAGCACGGCATGCGGGTGGAGTGGAACCGCAGGCAGTCCCGGCGGATCCGGGTCACCGGCGCCCAGTGGTACGCGCGACTGGATTGACCACCACCGATTCATCCCACACTTCGGGCCGGCGTTTAGTGAGGGTCATCAATATTGACGGTTGAGGTCGACGGGGACAGGATCTCGTGCACCACCACCCCGATCCCTCCTGGGAGGCGCCATGACCCGTCCCCGCCTGCCCCTCCTGCGGGCAGCCACCCGGTTGGCCGCACTCGCCCTCGCCACCGCCGGCGTGCTGCTCACCGTCGCCACCCCCGCCAGCGCCGCCGTGCCCACCGGCCGCTACGTCGCGCTGGGCGACTCGTACACCGCAGGCCCGCTGATCCCCACCCAGGTCGACCTCAACTGCCTACGGTCCAACCGCAACTACCCGTCGCTGGTGGCGGCGTCCGCCGGCTCGTCGTCGTTCGCCGACGTGAGCTGCTCCGGCGCCACCACTGACGACATCCTCTACGGCGGCAGTGGCCAACTGGGCATCACGCTGCCACCGCAGCTCAACGCGGTCACGTCGACCACGGCAATGGTGACGGTGCAGATCGGCGGCAACGACATCGGCTTCTCCGGCATCATCGGTGACTGTGCGGAGGCGAGCGTCAGCAGCCCGCTCGGATCCCCGTGCAAGAACCGGTACACCGCCGGAGGTGTCGACCAGTTGCAGGCGCGGATCGTCGCCGCCACGCCGAAGATCACCGCCGTGCTCCAGGCGGTCCGACGGGCCGCGCCGGGCGCACGGGTCGTGGTGCTCGGCTACCCGGCGATCCTGCCGGACACCGGTTACGGCTGCTGGCCGGTCGTTCCGATCGCCTACCAGGACGTGCCGTACCTGCGTGGCATCGAGAAGTCGCTCAACGCGATGCTGGCCAGCGCCGCGAGCGCCAACGGCGCCACGTACGCCGATGTCTACACCCCGTCGATCGGCCGCGACGCGTGCAAGGGCAGCGGCACCCGGTGGGTCGAGGGTCTGGTGCCGCAGAACTCGGCCGCGCCCTTCCATCCCAACGCCCGCGGTGAGCAGGGCATGGCCACCGCTCTGATGGCCAGGCTGAACAGCTGACCGGGCCGTAATCGGCCGAGCCCGCCCCGCCGGCAGCGGCGGGGCGGGTCACTCCTGCGGTGCGGCGCCGGGCGACGTCCAGCCTCGCCGTGCTTGAGATCGCGGAGTCCGGGGTACCGAAAGCTATGGCGAATGTGGGGCAAGTCGTCGGAGACCGTTACCGCCTGGTCGAAAGCATCGCCAGCGGCGGAATGGGTGACGTGTGGCGGGCGGTCGACGAAACCCTCGACCGCTGCGTGGCGGTCAAGATGCTGCAACCTCGGTTGGTGACCGACAGCGGCTTCGGTGAGCGGTTCCGGCGCGAGGCGCGGGCCATGGCAGCCCTGCGTCACCCAGGTGTCGCCCAGGTCTACGACTACGGTGAGGTGTCTCAATCTGGTGCGCCGGTCCTCGCCTACATCGTGATGGAATGCGTGCAGGGGCAGCCCTTGTCGGAGCGGATCGCCGAGGTCGGCCGGCTGGACGTGGCCGAGACGATGTCGATCGCCGCGCAGACCGCCCGTGCCCTGCAAGCCGCGCACGACGCTGGTGTCGTCCACCGTGACGTCAAACCCAGCAATCTGATCATCGAGCCGGACGGGCACGTCGTACTCGTCGATTTCGGTGTCGCGGTGACGCAGGAAGCGTCGAGCCTGACCGGAGCGAACCAGATCGTCGGCACCGCCATGTACATGGCACCCGAGCAGGTCGCGAAGAACGAGACCACACCGGCGATCGACATCTACGCGCTGGGGGCTGTCGTCTACCACTGCCTCGCCGGTCGGCCGCCGCACCAGGGCGAGAATGCCCTCGCGGTGGCGCTGCGGCATCTCGAAGAGGAACCGTCGCCGCTGCCCGAAGACGTTCCGGCGGAGGTCCGGCGTGTGGTCGCCACCGCGATGGCCAAGGAGCCCGCCCACCGCTTTCCGACGGCGGCGGCCATGGCCAGGGCGGCGCAGACACTCGCGGACCCGTCTGACCATGTGCTGTCCACCGCGACCGGGGTGACCGAGATCGGGGTGCGGACCGAGGTCATGGCTGCCCGGCGGCCGGCCGCCGGCGGCACGATGAGCCGGACGGTCACGCCTGGGCCCAGAGCGCTCGCGGTGCTTCTCGGATCGTTGGCCGCCGCGGCTTCCGTCCTGGTGCTCGCTGATCCCGTCGGGATCATGCCCGGACCGACCGGGCGACCGTCCACGCCTCCCGTGGTGCCGCCCGCGGTGTCGCCAACGGTGCCGGCGCAGCGGGAACCGGGCCCCGGCGTCGGTGGCGGTGAACCGGCTACCCGCGGTTCTGCGGGCATGCCGGTCCGAGCGCCCGGCTCCGCGACCCCGACCCCGACCTTGACGCCCACCCGGGCTGCGGGCGCGGGGACGGTGGA
Source organism: Micromonospora ureilytica (assembly GCF_015751765.1). NCBI lineage: Bacteria > Bacillati > Actinomycetota > Actinomycetes > Micromonosporales > Micromonosporaceae > Micromonospora > Micromonospora ureilytica. Next base: position 2,767,646 of record NZ_JADOTX010000001.1, on the reverse strand, counting down.
CCCGTCGACGCCGTCCGGTGGAAGCACCACGGATGCGCCCGGTCCCACCGCGTCCGAGAGCGCTCCTGCGGAGCCGACGAAAGCCCCGACGGGCGGAACGACGGCGGAACCGACCGAAGGGACGACGGAGAACCCAGCGGCGGACCCAACCTCGGAACCGTCGGCGGAGGAATCGACGGCCGGAGGAGAGGCCGCAGCGCCGCAGGTGTAGTGGACGGCGGCGGCAACCACGGTCTCGCGACTGGACCCCGTGCCGCACCGGCCGACGCGAGGCCGTCATGGACGCCGAGGCGGACGGGGTGCCTGCGCAACGCAGTCTGGCGTGGCGGCCGAGGCCGCCACGCCAGTGGTGCGATGTCAGGAACTGATCAGCGTCAACTGGTACGGCAGCTGATCGTCGGCCAGTTCCAGTTGCCGTTGGCCATGATCGTTACGCCGAAGTTGTTGCCGTTGCCGTTCGGCGTCGCGGTGACGGTGCCACTGTTGCCGTTGACGGAGGCGTTCCAGCTGTTCTGAACGCTCTGGCCGCCACCGAGGCCGAGGCTGACGACCCAGTTGTTGGTGCCGCTGACCGCGACGTTGAGGTTGAACCTGTCACCCCACTGCTGGCCGGCGGAGATCGTCGCGTTGCAGTTGCCGGTCCCCGGGTTACCGGTGGTGGGCGGGGTGGTCGGGTTGCCGCCGCCGCTGCCCTCGCGGACGGTGATGTCGGAGCTTCCGCTGCTCTGGTAACCCTCGGTGGCCATGACCTGGTAGCTGTGGTTGCTGCCGAGGTTCAGGCCGGCGCGCGCCCAGGCGTCGAAGTGGTTGGCGGTGGTGATGGTGCCACTCGAGCGCTTCTGCTGACGGACGCTCCAGAACTGGTAGAAGGTCTGGTTGCCGTCGATCGACGGGGCGTTGACCCGCTGGCTGCGGAGGATGTCGTAGGTGCCGCCGTCAGTGGTGACCGTGCCCATCCGCTGGGCGCCGCTGCTCGGGTTGTAGGTGCCGAAGTTCTCCACCACGTAGTACTCGATGAGCGGGTTGCGCGTCCATCCGTACAGGGCGAGGTAGGTGTTGTTGTTGCCCGGGTTGTAGCTGCCCGAGTAGGTGACCGTCCGTCGGTTGCCGGTGGCCCAACCCTTGCCGCCGACCCAGTTGTTGGTGCTCCTGTCCCAACTGCTGGTGTATCGGCCGTCGGCGCGCAGCGTCATGCTGGCGTTGCCGCTGTCTTTCCAGAACGAGAAGTAGTACCCGTTGTGCGTGCCGGTGAGGTTCGAGGTGAGGGTCCGGTCGGCCTCGGCGTACGCGTTGGTGGCGGTCATCGTGCCCGCGACGGCCACGACGGCGGCGCACGCGGCACCGAGCAGCAACCGCATGCGGCCGCGGCCTCTCGGTTTGGTGTGGCTGGTGTCGGTCATGTAACTGTTGCCTCCTCGTGACGGCTGGCGGGGGCCAGCGGCGCGGTACGCCTCGGCAGGCTGCCGGTGGTCGGGGGACGGCCACGGCGTCGTACCGCTCGGTGGTGGTGGGCCGGTCGTCCTGCACGGCGACCGGAGGAGTGGGTCGTGGTGGCTGGTGCTGACGACAATCGAATGCCGTCGATGGCGACCGTATTAACCCGGCCGTCGACTTGTCAACAATTTTCGGAAACAGGATGGCAATACCGCTGTCGTCACTGAGCGGCATCCATCCAGGTCAGTAGTCGATCAGAGGTCAGGGCGGTCACCGCTCAACCTCGATCACGGATCACGGGCCGGGTGGAGGCCGCCGAAAGTTCCGGAACTTTCCGGACCACGTGCACCCGCTGTGGCATGCGGTCCGGGCTGGGCGCTCCCGATCCCCGATCGGTCAGCGACGCCCGAGGGCGTTGAGCCGGGCGGCCTGGCGGGTCAGGTGGTCGCGTTCGGCGAGGTTGGGGGCCTGCTGGGCGGCCTCGGTGTACAGCCGCGCCGCCTTCGCCAGGTTGCCGTCGCGCTCGTGCAGGTACGCCGCCACGGCCGTGTACCGGGGCAGTGTGTCGTCCACCGTCGCGAGCGCCGTCAGGCCGGCCCGGGGGCCGTCGGCCTCACCGACCGCCACGGCGCGGTTGAGTCGGACGACCGGGTTCCCGGTCAGACGCGCGAGTTCGTCGTACCACTCCACGATCTGCACCCAGTCCGTCTCGGCAGCTGTCGGCGCATCCGCGTGCAGCGCGGCGATGGCGGCCTGCGCCTGGAACTCGCCCAGTCGGTCGCGGGCGAGGGCCGCCTGCAGGATCTCGACGCCCTCGGCGATCGACCGGGTGTCCCAGCGGCTGCGGTCCTGCTCGGCGAGCGGTACCAGACTGCCGTCGGGCGCGGTCCGAGCGGCACGCCGGGCGTGGTGCAGCAGCATGAGGGCGAGCAGCCCCGCCACCTCTGGGTGGTCGATCGCGGCCGCGAGCTGCCGGGTGAGCCGGATGGCCTCGGCGGCGAGGTCCACGTCGCCGGAGTAGCCCTCGTTGAAGACCAGGTAGAGGACGCGCAGCACGGTGGCGACGTCACCGGGTCGATCGAACCGCAGCCCGGAGACGGTGCGCTTCGCCCGGCTGATGCGCTGCGCCATGGTCGCCTCGGGCACCAGGTAGGCGTGGGCGATCTGGCGGGTGGTCAGCCCGCCGACGGCGCGCAGCGTGAGCGCGACCGCGGACGACGGTGTCAGTGACGGGTTGGCGCACAGGAAGTAGAGCTGAAGAGTGTCGTCCACGGTGGAGGCGGGCCCGGGCGCCGGCTCCTCGTCGACGAGATCCTCACGCCGACGGCGAGCGGCGTCGGCGCGGGCCGCGTCGAGGAACCGTCGCCACGCCACAGTGGTCAGCCAGCCCTTCGGATCGCGCGGCGGGTCGTCCGGCCAGACGCGGACCGCCTCGACCAGGGCGTCCTGCACGGCATCCTCGGCCGCCGCGAAGTCGATTCCGCGGCGGACGAGGATCCCGAGGACGCTCGGCGTGAGGCTCCGCAGCAGCGTCTCGTCCATTTGAGTCGTCACTCCTCGATGGTGGGCGGCTCGCTCAGGAACGGGCGCAGCTCGAGCCACTCGTGGATCGGCTTCCCGCCCGCCCCGGGAGCGGCCGACAGCTCCCCGGCCAGCTCGACGGCCCGCTCGTGGCTGTCGACGTCGATCACCATCCAGCCGGCGATGAGATCCTTGGTCTCGGCGAACGGGCCGTCGGTGACCGGCGGGCGGCCCTCACCGTCATACCTGACGAACGTCCCCTCCGGGGCGAGTGCCTGAGCGTCGACGAACTCACCGGTGTCCTCGAGTCGGGCCGCGAAGTCGCGCATGTACTGCACGTGGGCCGAGATCTCCGCCGGCGTCCACTCGGCCATGGGCACGTCGTTCACCGCGGCCGGGGCCCCCCGGTAGTGCTTGAGCAGCAGGTACTTGGCCATCGTGATGCTCCTTGGTGCTGGCTGCGACCCATCGTGGTCACGTTCACTCCGGGGACGAAGCCGGTCGGCACTTCTCGACATCGCTGTCCGATTTTTTTCCTCCCGCAGGTTAACCTCGGGTGAATCGTCCGCCGTTGGGGTACCTCGGGGGGCGCAAAACTTGATTCGTTCCAAAATAGTGAGCTAATGTTCGTACCCGTGATGTCCGACTTCGAGACGCAGCTGCGGGCTGTCTCGTTGCGCGTGACCCGGCCCCGGTTGGCGGTGCTCGCGGCGCTGCGAGACCACCCGCACATCGGCACCGACGCGGTGATCTCGCTGGTCCGCGCGGATCATCCCACGGTGTCCCACCAGGCGGTGTACGACGTGCTGCGCGTGCTCACCGACGCCGGCCTGGTGCGGCGCATCCAGCCGGCCGGGGCGACCGCCCGCTACGAGTCCCGGGTCGCGGACAACCACCACCATGTCGTGTGCCGCTCCTGCGGTGCCATCGCCGACGTCGACTGCGCCGTCGGTCACGCCCCCTGTCTCACCGCCTCGGGCGACCACGGTTTCGTGGTCGACGAGGCGGAGGTCGTCTACTGGGGCACCTGCCCCGACTGCGCGACCGAACGCACGTCCCAGAGATCCGCAAGCTCGGAAGGAAGTACATGAGCGACACCCAGGACAACGGCCCCGTCAGTGCGCAGGGCGTGGACCAGAAGGCAGCGGCCGGCTGCCCGGTCGCGCACGACTCGGTGACCGCGCACGGCAGCGAGAGTGAGAACCCGGCGATCGACTCGCCGACCCCGAAGACCGGCGGTCGTCCGCGCACCAACCGGGACTGGTGGCCCAACCAGCTCGACCTCTCGGTGCTGCACGCCCACTCGTCCAAGGGCAACCCGCTGGGCGAGAACTTCAGCTACGCCAGGGAGTTCGCGAAGCTCGACGTCGATGCCCTCAAGCGCGACATCGTCGAGGTGCTCACCACCTCGCAGGACTGGTGGCCGGCCGACTTCGGCCACTACGGCGGCCTCATGATCCGGATGAGCTGGCACGCCGCCGGCACGTACCGCATCGAGGACGGTCGCGGCGGCGCCGGCGACGGTGGTCAGCGGTTCGCGCCGCTCAACAGCTGGCCGGACAACGCCAACCTCGACAAGGCCCGCCGCCTGCTCTGGCCGGTCAAGCAGAAGTACGGCCAGCAGATCTCCTGGGCCGACCTGCTCGTGCTCGCCGGCAACGTCGCCCTGGAGTCGATGGGCTTCAAGACCTTCGGCTTCGGCTTCGGTCGCGAGGACGTCTGGGAGCCCGAGGAGATCTTCTGGGGTCCGGAGGACACCTGGCTGGGCGACGAGCGCTACGCCTCCGAGAAGGAGATGGCGGCCGGCGTCGGCTCGACCGAGATGGGGCTGATCTACGTCAACCCGGAGGGCCCGCGCGGTAACGCGGACCCGGCCGCGGCGGCGCACTTCATCCGCGAGACCTTTGGCCGGATGGCGATGAACGACGAGGAGACCGTCGCCCTCATCGCCGGTGGTCACACCTTCGGTAAGACCCACGGCGCCGGTGTCGCCGACAACCACGTGGGCGCGGAGCCCGAGGGCGCTCCGTTGGAGGCGCAGGGCCTGGGTTGGCTGAGCACCCACGGCAGCGGCAAGGGTGCCGACACGATCACCAGTGGTCTCGAGGTGACGTGGACCGACGTGCCGACGCAGTGGAGCAACCGCTTCTTCGAGATCCTCTTCGGCTACGAGTGGGAGCTCACCACCAGCCCCGGCGGCGCGAAGCAGTGGGTCGCCAAGGACGCCGAGGCGATCATCCCGGACGCCTTCGACCCGGCGAAGAAGCACCGGCCGACGATGCTCACGACCGACCTGTCGCTGCGCGTCGACCCGGCGTACGAGAAGATCTCCCGCCGCTTCCTGGAGAACCCCGACCAGTTCGCGCTGGCCTTCGCCAAGGCGTGGTACAAGCTGCTGCACCGTGACATGGGCCCGATCGAGCGCTTCCTCGGGCCGTGGGTGGCCGAGCCGCAGCTGTGGCAGGACCCGGTGCCGGCCGTCGACCACGAGCTGGTGGGTGACGCCGACATCGCCGCCCTCAAGGCGAAGGTCCTGGAGTCCGGTCTCACGATCGACCAGTTGGTCTCCACCGCCTGGGCCTCCGCCGCGACCTTCCGGCACACTGACAAGCGCGGTGGCGCCAACGGGGCGCGTATCCGCCTCGAGCCGCAGCGCGGCTGGGAGGTCAACCAGCCCGAGCAGCTGGCCACCGTCCTGACCGCCCTTGAGGGCATCCAGCAGGAGTTCAACTCCGCTGGCGGGGCGACCATCTCGCTGGCCGACCTGATCGTGCTGGCCGGTTCGGCCGCCGTCGAGAAGGCGGCGCGGGACGCCGGCGTCGAGGTGACAGTGCCGTTCCGGGCGGGCCGCACCGACGCGACCCAGGAGCAGACCGACACCGACTCCTTCCGGGTCCTGGAGCCGCGTGCCGACGGTTTCCGCAACTACCTGCGCGCCGGCGAGAAGACCCAGCCGGAGGTACTGCTCATCGACCGTGCCTACATGCTCAACCTGACCGCGCCCGAGATGACCGTCCTCATCGGCGGCCTGCGCTCCCTCGGCGCCAACGTCGGCGGCAGCCAGCACGGTGTCCTCACCGACCGGCCGGGCGTGCTCACCAACGACTTCTTCGCCAACCTGCTCTCCCCGGGCACCCGGTGGAGCACGTCGAAGTCCGACGAGCACGTGTACGAGATCCGCGACCTGGCCACCGACGAGGTGAAGTGGACCGCCACCGCGGTCGACCTCATCTTCGGGTCGAACTCGCAGCTGCGCGCCCTCGCGGAGGTCTACGCCAGCCAGGACGCCCGCGACAAGTTCGTGACCGACTTCGTGGCCGCGTGGGCCAAGGTCATGGAGCTCGACCGGTTCGATCTCGCCTGACAGGTACCCACCGACGAGCCCCGGCCGATCCGCCAGTGATCGACCGGGGCTCGTCGCCCTTTGCGTACCGTTCGACGCGGCACCCGTACCGTCCACCTCGATGTCACCCCGGTGCCATTCCCTTTGCAGCGAATCCCATGGATGATTTTTCTGTCTGATTGATCAGCTGGCGGACGGCCCCATCCGTGGCAAGGTGTTGACCTGCCCGGACGGCGGGCGCGGACCTAGTCACGCAGGGAGTCAACGTGGGCCATCCCGACCTGCAGGCCGAGGAAGTGGACCAGCACGCCGGAAACCCTGCGATTCCCCGGCAGCGGGTGGCTCCCAGCCGGCAGTCCGCAGCGAGCGTCGCCGACACCGCCTGGCGTCCGCTGCGGATCGCGATGATCGGCCAGAAGGGGATGCCGGCGACCTACGGCGGCATCGAACGGCACGTGGAGGAGATGGCCAGCCGGCTCGCCGGCTACGGGCACGAGGTCACCGTCTACTGCCGCCGGAGCTACGGCGAGACACCCCCCGACGGCTACCGGGGCGTACGGCTGCGCCAGACCCACACGATCGCCAGCAAGCACCTCGACGCCATCGTGCACGCGGCCACCTCGACCATGGTGGCGATGGCCGCGCGGCCCGACATCGTGCACTACCACGGGCTCGGGCCGGCCCTGGTCGCCCCGCTTCCGCGCGCCCTGTCCCGGGCGCGCGTGGTGCTGACCGTGCACGGGCTGGACAACCAGCGGGGCAAGTGGGGGCTCGCCGCGCGGGCGGTGCTGGGCAGCGCCCACTGGTTCAGCGGATACGTCCCGCACCAGCGGGTGGCGGTGTCCCAGGGGCTCGCCGCCCACTACGGCTCTCGGTTCGGCCGCCCGACGACCTACATCCCGAACGGCGTGAACCAGGCCCGACCGGCGCGGACCCGTCAGATCCAGGACCGGTTCGGGCTGACCCCCGGCGGCTACCTGCTGCTGGTCGGTCGGCTTGTTCCGGAGAAGGCTGCCGACCTGCTGATCCGGGCCTTCCGCCGCACCGAGACCCCGATGCGCCTGGCGATCGTCGGCGGGTCGTCGTTCACCGACGACTTCGTGGACCGGCTGCGCCGTGAAGCCGGGGCGGACGACCGGATCGTCTTCACCGGGTTCGCCTACGGCGACCTGCTCGCCGAGCTGTACTCCGGCGCCGCCGGCTTCGTTCAACCGTCCCGCCTGGAGGGGTTGCCGTTGACGTTGCTGGAGGCGGCCGCGTACGGGCTGCCGGTGGTCGCGAGCGACATCGCGCCGCACGTCGAGGTGCTGAAGTCCGACGCCGCCGGAGGGCGGTTGTTCCGCGACGGCGACGAGGACGACCTGGTCCGGGCGCTGACGTCGCTGCTCGCCGACCTGCCGGCGGAACGGGCCGGTGCCGTGGCGCTGGGCGAGCGGGTCACCGGGAGATACAGCTGGGACACCGCCGCCCGGGAGTTGGAGCGGCTCTATCTCCGCCTCGCTCCGGAGCCGGCTCGACGGGCCAGGGCGCGACTCGCGAGGGCTGCCGACTGACCGTGCGGCGTCCGCCGGGGGGAGCGGCGGATCGGCCCCGCGGACGACGGAACAGTCGGCGCAACGGCCCCTTCTGCCGCCGGGGTGACAGGGCTAGATTGAACCGATCTTGTGCCGGGAGGACATCGGTTGGCCGCGCCCGGCAGCGGCCGGACAGCGCCGATTCAGTTCAGTGGGACCAGTGGAACAACACACGCAGCAGGTCACTCCGCTCATGACCAAGCGGCTCGACCCGACCCGCCTCCTCACCGGCGGCGCGGCGTTGGCCGCCGCCGTCGTGGCGGTGGTCGCGGGTGTCTCCATGGCGGCCGGTGACCGTAGGGGCATGGTGCTGCCGCTCGCGGCGGTCGTGGGGATCGCGGTGGCGGTCCTCGCGCTGACCCGGTTCGCCGGGTACGTGCTGCTGATGCTCGCGGTGCGTTCCTGCGTCGACCTGTTCAAGCTGACCGGCCCGAGCGCCGGCCGGGCCGACTCCGCCGGGACGGCCCGGGCGATGGACCCGTCCACCCTGCTCGCGGTGCTGTTCCTGCTCGCCGCCGGGCTCTGGCTGGCCGCACAGCTCAGCCGGCGCGGGAGGTTGCGTGGCTCCCCGCTCAGCTGGGCCATGCTGCTCGTCGGCGCCAGCAGCGTGGTCAGCGCCCTCGGTGCCAGCCGGCCGGCGAACAGCCTGTTGGAGGCGTTGCGGATCCTCACCGTGGTGGTGATGTTCGTGGTGCTGGAACAGCTCATGCCGGACACCGCGGCGATCCGTCGGGTCCTGCTCGCCTGCTACGCCTCCCTGGTGCTGGCGCTGGGCTATACAGTCGTCCTGTCGCTGCTCGGCAACCCGCCGGCCGAGGTGAAGGGGGACTTCACCCGGATCAGCGGCACGTTCAGCCAGTCGACCACGTTCGGCCGCTACCTGATGTTCATGGTGATCTTCGGGTTCGCGGTGTACCGCTTCCTGGATCGTCGACTGCGGGTGGCGCTCGGGGTGTTGCTCGCGCTCTCGCTGCTGTTCCTGCTGCTCACCAACACCCGCAGTGCTCTGCTCGGCGCGGCGATCGGCCTGATGGTGGTCGCGGCGCTGCATCGCAGCAAACGGATGCTGGTGACCCTCTGCGTGGTGGCGGTCGCCGGGGTGGCGCTGGTGCCCGCCGTCGGCGAGCGGTTCGCCCAACTCGGCACGTCGCGCTCGGTCGGCGGAGACCCGACCGGAAACACCCTGGCGTGGCGAATGGGCTACTGGACCGAGATCGTCACGCTCGCCGACCGGAACCCGGTGACCGGCATCGGGCCGAACATGACCCAGCGCGAGACCGATGAGGCGAAGAAGCCGCACAACGACTTCCTGCGGGCGTACGTGGAGACCGGACTGCTCGGTCTCGGGGCGTACCTGCTGATGCTGTTCGCCTTTCTGCGCACCGCGCGGACCGCGCTGCGGCGGGCGCCTCCGGGCAGCTTCGAGCGTGGCGTCGCGGTCGGGTTCGCCGGCTGCGCCGCCGCGTTCGTGGCGGTCAGCGCCGCCTCCAACGTCATTTCCAACGTGGTCACCCTCTGGTACTTCGTGGCGTTCGCCGCGGCGGCCAGTGTGATCGCCCGCCCACCGGCTCCGAACCTGACCGGCGAGCAGCCACGACGCACGTCCGTCCCGGTTTGACTGAACGACAGCATTGGGGAAAAAGTGGAGATCGTCGACTACCTGCGGGTCGCCCGGCGGCGCCTCTGGGTACTCGTGGGGGTGCCGGTGCTCGCCACCGGCGCCGCGGCCGCCATCGTCCTGTTCGCGCCACAGCAGTTCGGCGGGACCGCGTACGTGGCGGCGCCGGCCCTGGTGGGCGGCGGTGCGGCCGGGACGCAGTACAGCGGTACGCAGGCGGCGAACCAGTTCGTCGCGGCGTTCGGCGCGGCGGTCACCTCGCCCCGGGTCCTCGCCGACGTGGCCGGTGACACCGGGGTGGCGCCGGAGCGGCTGCGCGACGGGCTCGCCATCACCCAGGTCGGCGCGAGCAGTCAGCTGGAGGTGACGTACACCGCCGGCGACCGGGCGAAGATCGCGCCGGTGCTGACCGCGACCACCACCCGGGCGCTGGCGTTCCTCTTCTCCTCCCAGGTCGGCATCGCCACCGGCGAGGTCGAGGCGGCCAACGCCGACGTCACCGCGGCGACCAGGGCGATCAGCGAGTGGGAGAAGACGAACAAGGTCTCCCAGCCGGACCGGATCTACCAGGCGACGCTGGGCGAGCTGACCAGTCTGCGTCAGCAGCAGCTCTCCATGCAGGCGGTCGGCAACGGCCGAGGTGTCGACGCGGCGACCGCCGCGATCACCGCCGCCCAGAAGAAGCTCGACGAGCTGGGGCCGAAGCTCCCCGACTACCAGGCCCTGCTCGCCCAGCGCGACGCGGCGACCAACGCCCTGTCCCAGGCGCGGGAGGGGTTGCAGGCGGCGCGGGCGCAGGCCCAGGCCGCCGATCCGAAGCAGGTGACAAGCATCGGCGAGGCGCACGAGGTGAGCCGGATGGCGGAGCTGGTGCGCACCGCCCTGCCGGTGGGCGGCGCCGGTCTGCTGCTCGGGGTGCTGCTGGTGGGCGTACTCGAACTGCTCTCGCGGGGTCGTGTCGCCGCCCGCCCGGCGGCCCCGGCGGCGACCGCTGCGGCTCCCTCGGCGCCGGCGGAGACCGTGACCGCGGCACGGCCGTGACCGTCGAAGAACGGGCCGCCGGGTGCGCAAGGTGACCGGCCGGCCGCCGGCCGCGCCGGAGGCCGGCGACCAGCAGGTACGCGGCATGGCTCGCGGCGGTGTGCTCAACCTGGGCAGCGCCGTGCTCAGCCAGGTGGCGCTCTTCCTGGTCATGCTGTTGCTGGCCCGGGCCCTGGGTGTACGAGAACTCGGCAGGTACGCCCAGGTCTACGCCGTGCTGTCGCTGCTGGGGCTGCTCTCGCTCTCCGGTTTCCGGGCCGGGCTGACCCGGTTCGTGGCGGTGCATCTCGCCGACGACGAGCCGGCCGCCCTCCGGGGCGCGATCCGGCTCGGGATCGGCATCTCGGCCGTGGCGTCCACGGTGATCGCCCTCGGTCTGGCGGTCGGCGCGCCGTGGCTCGCCGACGCCCTGCACGACCCGCAGCTCACCACCGGGCTGCGGTTGGTGGCGCTGTGCCTGCCCGCCGCCACCGTCTGCGAGGCCGCGCTCGCGGCCACCAGGGGTTGGCGCACGCAACGGGCCTACGCGCTCATCGGCCAGGTCTACGAGCCGGCCGCCCGGCTGGTGCTCACCGCGCTGGCGCTCGCCCTCGGGGCGGGCCTGACCGGCGCGTTCTGGGCGCTGGTGGCGGCGAGCTGGAGCGCCGCCGCGTTCGCCCTCGTGGCGCTCGCCCGGATGGTGCGCCGGGTGCCCGCCGCCCGGCCCGCGTACCGGCCGGGCGAGCTGTTCCGGTTCTCCACGGTCAGCTGGGTCTCCTCGCTGTCGTCCACCGGGCTGATCTGGGTGGACGCGTTGCTGCTCGGCTTCTTCGACTACGGTCCCGACGCGATCGGCGTCTACCACGTGGCGACCCGGCTGGTCACGATCGCGGTGTTCGTGCTGGCGCCGGTCAACGCCTCGTTCGGTCCGCACCTGGCGCACCTCTACCACCAGGGCCGACTGGACGAGGTACGCCGGATCTACCGGGTCGCCACGGGTTGGGTGCTGCGGCTGTCGCTGCCGGCCTTCGTGGCGTTGCTGGTCTTCCCGGAGCAGTTGCTGCGCCTGGTCGGCGGGCCGGGTCTGGCCGGCGGCGCGGCGGTGACTGTCGTGCTGGCGCTCGGCCAACTCGTCAACGCCGCGACCGGGCCCTGCGGGACGTTGCTGAACATGTCCGGCCGGGTGTCGGTCAACATGGCGGACAACCTCGCCGCCCTGCTGCTCAACGTCCTGCTCAACCTCTGGCTCATCCCGGCGTACGGCATTATCGGCGCGGCGGTGGCCTGGGCGGTCTCGCTGGCGGCGGTGAACATCGCCCGGGTCTGGCAGGTACGCGCGCAGGTGCACACCGTGCCGGTGACGGCGGGCATGGTCAAGGGCCTGGTCGCGGCGCTGGTCGCGATGGGCGTCGGGTTCGGTGTGCGGTGGCTGGTCGAGGGCTGGACCGCGCAGCTCGCTGTCGGTCTGGCCGGGATCGTGGCGGCGTACCTCGCCGTGGTGCTCGCCCTCGGGCTCAGCCGGGAGGACGTCATGGTGCTGCGCTCGGTGACCCGCCGAGGCGGTCGACGTCGCGCCGCCAACCCCACCCCCGCCGAGGTCCGCTCGTGACCGGCGGCGCGCGGCGTCAGGTCACTGACCGGCTGCGCCGGGGGGTACGCGCGGCGCGGGCCTGGGGACGCGCGGCGCGACCGGGAGAGCCCGGTCCGCTGCCCGACTTCCTGGTGATCGGTGGGCAGCGTTGCGGCACCACGTCGCTGTACCACCACCTCGCCGCGCATCCCCGGGTCCGGGTGGCCAGCGGCAAGGAGTTGCAGTACTTCAGCGTCCACCACGGTCGGGGGGAGCGGTGGTACCGGGGGCACTTCCCACGCCTGGCCCCGGGCGAGCGCACGTTCGAGGCGAGCCCCTACTACCTGTTCCATCCGAGCGTGCCGTCCCGGGTCGCGGCGACCCTGCCGGAGGCCCGTTTCGTCGCACTGCTGCGTGACCCGGTTGAGCGGGCGTACTCGCACTACCTGCACACCCGCTCGTACGGGGCCGAGCCGCTCTCCTTCGCCGACGCGCTGGACGCGGAGGAGGAGCGGCTGGCGCTGGCGACACGGGGTGGCCCGGACAGCCCCGCCGCGCACCGGGCGTTGCGCAATCACTCGTACGCGGCCCGGGGTCGCTACGCCGAGCAGTTGGACCTGTGGTTCGCGGCGGTCCCGCGGGAGCGGATCCACGTCGCACGGACCGAGGACCTGCACGCCGACCCGGCCGGCACGTACGGCGACATCCTGCGCTTCCTCGGCCTGCCGGCCTTCACTCCCGAGGCGTTCACCCGGCACACCCGTCGCGTCGACCCGGGCGTCTCCCAGCTGACCCCGGCCCTGCGGGACCGGCTGGGCGAGCACTTCGCGCCGCACAACGCCCGCCTGGCCGCCCTGCTCGACTGGCCCGACCCCTGGCCCGCCGCGTAACGGCCACCCGACAGGGGCGAGCTGACCCTCCTCCGCGATCTTGCACCTTCTGTCGCGACATAAGCGGGCATCCCGACCATATCGACGACAGAAACTGCAAGGTCGGCGCGGGCGGGGCGTTCTGAGTTGACGTTGGTCAGCTTGCAGGGGCAGGGGCAGGAGCCATTAGCGGACGGTGGCGAGGATCCGCTCCACCGGCTGGTCGGCGCGGAGCAGGACGGGAACGTCGGTCACTGTGGTGCCGCCGCCGGCCGCGCCCAACGGGGAACCCACAGCCCCGGCTCGCCCGCCCGGCGCCGCCGGCACGGTCACCGGCGTGTTCGACGCTGACCAGAGCACCAGCGTGCTCGATCCACCCCGGACGAACGCGACCCCGTTCAGCCTGCCGGCCACCGAGGCGGGCAACGGGGTGACGGTGGTGCCCCGGGCCGCGTCGGCCAGGGCCGCCAGCATCCGGCCGGACTCGCGTTCGGTGCCGTCCGGGTCGAGCAGGCCGTAGCGGACCTCGCTGCCGGCCGCGTTGTTCGGGTTGTACGCCAACGGCAACCAACTGATCTCGCCGATCCCGCCGGCGGCCAGCAGGGTGACCGTCTTGACCATCTCCGCCGCCCGGCTGGCCGGGTCACCGTCGCCGTCACGCCAGAACTGCCCGACCTCCCACGCCTGAAGCGGAGTACCCGCCGGTGTGGTGGCGCGCAGGTAGTCCAGCAGCGGGGCCACCCCGCTGAAGTGCTCGTAGAAGTGCACCTGCCGGACGTCGACGGTGCGGTCGGTCAGCAGCGACTCGGTCACCGCCAGAAAACGCAGGCTGCGGCTGTTGGTCTCGGTGCCGAGCGCCCGACGTAGCTGCGCCTCCCCGGTCACCGCCGGGATCTGCTGCCCCCGGGTGCCGACCCGGCGTTGGAAGTACGCCTGGTAGGCGGTGATGGCCTCGGGCACCCGACCGGCGCGCACCAGCCGGTCGGCGACACCCATGCCGTACGCGACGCTGCTGATACCGGAGTCGACCACCCGCGCCTTCGGGTCGGTCGCGCGGATCGTCTCGGCGGCGGCCCGGACCAGCCGCGCGTAGTCCTCGGGGCTGCCGGCCCAGTAGCTCGGCGCGTTGACCTCGTTCTCGATCGCGTACTCCCGCACACCGTACGGGCCGTAGCGCTGGACCACCGAGCGGACGAACCGCTGGTACGCGCCGAGGTCGGTGGGCATGGCCGACTCGGTCTTGTTCGCCGTGCCCCGGGTGTGGCGGGCGGTGCCGCCGGTCGCCCAGCACACGCCGGTACGGATCTTCAGGTGCAGGGTGATGCCCAACTCCCGGCTGCGCGTGGCGATCTCGTCCAACCCGGCCCAGTCCGCCTGCCCCGAGGTCCGTTCGATCTCGCACCAGGAGATCTCCTCGTACGTCGCCGAACCGGCGAGCCGGCGCAGGTACGGCCCGAACTGCTGGTACCGCGACCAGTCCCAGTGCGCGCCGAACGGGTTGGGCACCCCGTCCACGGTGCTCGTGGCTCCGGGGGCCGCCGTCACCGAGGGGGTGGCGGCCGGCGGCGGCGCGTCGTCGCGGGCGGTGCAGCCGGCGGTGAGCAGGAGCGTGGCGGCGACGGCGGCGGCGACCGTCCGCAGCCGGAACGGGCGGGTCACCGGTAGCCCAGCGCGCGCAGGGTCGGACCGGAGAAAACCCAGACCAGCAGGCGCAGGAACGGGTCGAGCTCGCGGCGGTAGCTGCCCACCCGGGAGCCGTAGATCGGCGCGGTGACGCTGGCCGCAGCCCGCCGCTTCTCCGCCTCGGTGGTGTACTTCTGGGCCACGTCGTGCTGCTTGCTGTCGTAGTCGAGGATGCCGTCCTCCCACGGTTCGCCGAGGAACTCGAAGAGGCCACGCATCGCCTTCTCCGGCTCGCTGACCGCCTGCTCGTACCGCAGCTCGTAGTAGCGGTCCGCCGGCAGGGTGGCGCCGACCGCACGCGCGGCGCGGATGTAGCGCGGCCACTTCACCACGCACTTCACCGCCGACCAGTAGCCGAACCGTTTGCGGTGCGAGACCACCACGTCGCGTCCGTCCCGGATGAGGTGCACGATCTGGGCGTCCGGGAAGACCTCGGTGACGAAGTCGAGCGACATCGCGTACAGCGGGGTCTTGTCGGCCCACCGGGTCTTGCCCCGCGCGGCGGCGTAGTCGGCGTGCACGCCGCCGAAGAAGTCCCGGATGCGGCGCAGCCAGTCCTCGCGCGGAAAGCCGAAGCGGGCCAGCCGGTCCCAGTCCCGGCCGACGATCCGCCGCAGGTCCGGCAGGAACCGGGTCTCCGGGCCGCAGCTGATCCGCGAGTGCGAGTCCAGGACGAGGCGCACCATCGTGGTGCCCGACCGTTGGCACCCGACCAGGAAGATCGGCGCGGTGCGGGTTCCGGTTTCAGACACTGTCGACCGCCTTCGTCGTCTCGGATCGGGCGTCGGCCGCGGCGCGGTCGAGCCGGTCGGTCAACTCGTCGCAGCGAGCCCGGACGCGCCTGTCGATCGGTAGCCGCCGCTGACCCGCCGCGCCGTGCGACTCGCGTGGGGCGATGTGCGCGTGCAGCCGGGAATGGTAGGGGAAGTCGAGGAAGGCGCAGAGCCGCCGGATCTGCGCGGCGGGCTCCGCGACCAGGCTGTCGTAGCGGCAGAGCAGCACGTCGGCCCGCTGGTCCAGGCCGAGCTGGAAGACGAGCGAGTTGCGGACGTACCAGAACAGCGCCGCGCCGCTGTGCGGATCCAACAGCTGCGGGTCGTGGGCCCGGATCAGGTCGACGGTGTCGGCGTCGAGGCGCTGCCCCTGCCACCG
This sequence comes from Micromonospora ureilytica, assembly GCF_015751765.1. NCBI lineage: Bacteria > Bacillati > Actinomycetota > Actinomycetes > Micromonosporales > Micromonosporaceae > Micromonospora > Micromonospora ureilytica. Next base: position 2,751,862 of record NZ_JADOTX010000001.1, on the reverse strand, counting down.
TCGGCCGATGCTGCCGTCGGCGATCGCCCGCAGGGCCCGCAGGTTGGCGTCACCGAACTTGGCGACCTCGGAGCGGGCCCGGTCGTCGACGTCGCGGTAGACCCAGAGCGCGCGTCCGGGCGTCAGCCCCGGCAGGGCCAGCAACTCGTCCACCCGGTGGCTCTCGCAGAGCGGCTTGACCAGGACGTACGCGTGCCGGCTGCGCTGGATGGCGGCGGTCAGCACCGCGTCCGGGCGCAGTTGGAAGCGGTGGAAGAGGGTGCTGTCGTTCTCGTTGCGGACCTCGACCTCTGCGGCGGCGTCCAGGCCCCGGACCAGCATGTTCGTGCCGGAGCGTTGCAGACCGACCAGGTAGACCGGCATCGCCGAGCCGGGCGTCCGGCCGGTCTGCCGTCGCCAGCGCCACTTGGCCAGGGCCGTGCCGATCCGGTCGACCGGGTCGAGGCGGTCCTCCTCGATCAGCCGTCCGATCCCCTCGGTACGCGCCCAGCGCAGATGCCGCCGGACCCTCCGGGCGGTGTACGCGAGCGCGGAGACCTCGTCGTCGGCTGCCACGGGTCCTCCTCGTCGGGCACCGGCCCGGCCCATCGGGAAGCGGGTGCGACCGGCGGCAGCCAGGCTATCGGGAGATCATGGCGGGAGGCCAGGCTGCGGACCGCACGGGCAGACGAAGATCACCCGTTCAGCCACCATGCCAAACGTGAGCTGGACTCGCCGACCCGCCCTGCATACCGTGGGCGCTGGCCGGGGCGGGCAGACCCCGGTCATCACCCCCGGGCCCGGACCGCCCGATCGACGTGAGCAGGCCGAGTCGATGCGCGTGCTACATGTGAACAAGTTCCTCTACCGCCGTGGCGGCGCCGAGGGGTACCTGCTCGATCTCGCCGACCTGCAACGGGCCGCGGGTGACACGGTCGCCTACTTCGGCATGAGCCACCCGGAGAACGAGCCCTCGCTGCCGTACGCCGCGCGGTTCCCGTCCGAAGTGGAGTTGGAGCCGGCGCCGAGCGGGGTGCGGCCCCGCGCGGTGGCCGTCGGCCGGATGCTGTGGTCACCGACGAGCCGTCGCGGGCTGGCCCGGGTGATCGACGACTTCCGGCCGGACGTGCTGCACCTGCACAACATCTACCACCAGCTGTCCCCGTCGGTGCTCGCCGCGGCCCGCTCGGCCGGTGTGCCGTGCGTGCTGACCATGCACGACTACAAGCTCGCCTGCCCGAGCTACCAACTGCTGGACCGGGGCCGCCCCTGCCAGGCGTGCGTCACCGGTGGCCCGTTGCAGGCGGCCCGTCGCCGCTGCAAGGACGGGTCGCTGTCGCGCAGTGGACTGCTCGCGGTCGAGTCGTGGTTGCACAGGCAGTTCGACGCGTACGACCCGGTGCAGCTCTTCGTCAGCCCGAGTGGGTTCCTGGCCGACGTGATGCGTCGCGCGGGCGTCTACCCGGACCGGCTGCGGGTGGTCAACCACTTCGTCGACCTGACCGGCGTCGCGGCGAAGCAGACACCCGGCGGCGGTGTCGTCTTCGCCGGCCGGCTGTCGCCGGAGAAGGGCGTCGACGTGTTGATCGAGGCGGCGGCCGCGCTGCCGGACGGGGTCGGCGTGGACGTCGCCGGAGACGGCCCGGCCCGGCCGGAGCTGGAGGCGCTCGCCGCGCGGCGGGCGCCCGGCCGGGTCCGGTTCCACGGCCGTCTCGACAAGCCACGCCTGCACGAGCTGATCCGGTCGGCGGCGGTGGTCGCCGTCCCGTCCCGGTGGCACGAGAACCAACCGATGGCGGTGCTGGAGGCGTTCGCCTGCGGTGTGCCGGTGGTCGCCACCGACCTGGGTGGGCTGCCCGAGCTGGTGGAGTCCGAGGTGGACGGCCGCATCGTCGCCGCCGACGATCCCACCGCCCTCGGTGACGCGCTGACCGACATCCTGGCCGACCCCCAGCGGGCGTACCGGATGGGCCGGGCCGGCCGGGCGAAGATCGCCGCGCGGTTCACTCCGGACCGGCACCTGGACCGGATCCGTGGGCTGTACGCGGAGGCCGCCGAGGCGCTGGCGTCGCGGCGGGGGGCCGGCCGTGCCGCCGCCGGTGGGGGAGTGGCCCGGTGAGCCCGGTGCGGGTGCTCTACCTCGCCGGCAGCGGTCGCAGTGGCAGCACGCTGGTGACCACGGTCCTGGGACAGGTGCCGGGGTTCTTCGCGGCGGGCGAGCTGCGGTACCTGTGGCGGCGCGGCATCCTGGAGAACCGGCCCTGCGGCTGTGGTTCCCCGGTGACCGACTGCCCGCTCTGGGCCCGCGTGCGCGCCGATCTGACCGACGCCGACCCGGCGGGGATCGCCGCCCGGCTGGCCCAACGGTTGCGGCTGCGCGGACTGCCCGCACTGCTGCGCCGTGAGCGTCGGGGGCAGCCGCCGGTCGCGGGCCACCCCGACGACACGCACCTGGCCCGGCTCTACGCCTCGATCGCCGAGCACGCCCTGGCCGGCCGGTCGGACGGCGTCATCGTCGACTCCTCCAAACTGCCGCCGTACGGCGCGCTGCTCGGCAGCCTGCCCGGCATCGACCTGTACGTCCTGCACGTGGTGCGCGACCCGCGCGCGACCGCGTACTCCTGGCGTCGCCGACGGCCGTTGGACGGGCCCGCCGACGACCAGTTGATGAGCCGACCACCCGTCGGCAAGGCCGCGCTGCTCTGGCTGGTCTGGAACACCGCGACCGTACGACTGTGGGGTGGCCGCCGCCGCGCGCCGGGCCGCTACCTGCGGGTGCGGTACGAGGACTTCGTGGCCGACCCGGCCGGCGTCACCGCCCGGATCGCCGGCTTCGTCGGCGCGAACCCCGCCGAGCTTCCGTTCCCGACACCGGCCACGGTGCGGCTCACCCCCACCCACTCGGTGGCCGGCAACCCCTCGCGGCACCGCACCGGGCTGGTCGACGTGGTCGCCGACACGGAGTGGGTGGGCAGGCTCCCCACCCGCGCGTACGCCGTGGTGACCGGGCTGACCGCCGTGGCCCTGACCCGGTTCGGCTACCCGTTACGCCGCCCGACGGCTATTTCACCCGCCACCCGGCAGGAAGGCTGAACGATGCTCTCACTGGTGGTGGGCACCGGTCGCTGCGGTTCGACACTGGTCCAGGAGTTGCTCTCCCGGCATCCCGCGGTCGGCTTCGTCTCCGGCCTGGACGACAAGCTCGCCCGGCTCAACCCCAAGGGCAGGTTCAACGGCGCGCTCTACCGGCGCTCGGCGCCGCGCCCGGCGGGGATGACCTCGCTGCGACACAGTCGACGGTTGCTGGAGCGGGGCCGGCTCCGGGTGGCGCCGTCGGAGGCGTACCACCTGCTCGACAGGCAGGTGCTGGCCGGCTTCTCCCGACCGTGCCGGGACCTGGTGGCCGAGGACCTGACGCCGTTCGTGGCCCGGCGGCTGCGGGCCTTCTTCGACGAGCGGATCGCACGGCAGGGCTGTCAGCAGCTGGTGCAGCACGTCACCGGGTGGCCGCGCACCGGCCTGCTGCACGCCGCGTACCCGGAACTGCGGGTGGTCAACGTGGTGCGCGACGGCCGGGCGGTGGCCAACTCGTGGCTCCAGATGGGCTGGTGGGACGGCTGGCGCGGGCCGGACAACTGGATCTACGGCCCGCTCCCGTCCGACCTGCGGGAGGAGTGGGCCGAGTCCGCTCGCTCCTTCCAGGTGCTCGCCGCGCTCGGCTGGAAGATGCTGATGGACGCCTTCGCGCAGGCTCGGTTGCGTCACCCGGCCGACCAGTGGCTGGACGTGCGCTACGAGGACCTGGTCGAGCAGCCGCGCGAGCAGGTGGGCCGGATGCTCGACTTCCTCGGCCTGAGCTGGTCGCCCGCCTTCGAGAAGGGCTTCTCCCGGTACGACTTCACTGTGGGCCGGGCGGAGGCGTACCGGGAGGAACTCAGCCCGGCGCAGCTCGTCGCGATCGAACGGGTGCTGGAGAAACCGCTGGCCGAGTGGGGCTACCCGGTCTAGCGCCGTCCGCGCTATCGACGGACGTCACGGGGGCGGTTAATCTTTGGCCCCACACCATCGATGTGAGGAGATGCGATGGCGCGCCGTACCGGCCGACCCTCCTACCAGTTGGACAAGGCCAGTGTCGGTCGTCGCCGCACAGCGCGCTACGCCGCCGTCGCGGGCGTGATCGCGCTGGTCACCGCGTTGCTGGGTGGCTTGGTCGGCTACCAGGTGGGCCGTCCGGACGCCACCGAGGCGGCCATCGCGAGCATCAAGCAGGACGAGGCGAAGCGGGACGCCCAGCAGATCACGGAGCTGATCGAGACGGCCCGGCGTGTTCGCGACCTGGTCGCCCCGGTCCTGGCCGCCATCAAGACGGAGACGACCGGCGCCGGGGCGCCGGACGCGGCGAAGGCGCGCCAGTGGCAGGAGGTCATGCGCCAGGCGGCCGCGCCGTTCGCCGACCCGCCGTCGGGGTCCACCGCCACCAACGTGGCGCGCGGAGGGTTGCGCGGAGCTGTCCAGCAGGCGTCGCTGGCCGTCGACGCCTACGCTCTGGCCGCCGGCGTTCCGGCCGCGCAGCGTGCGGCCCTGCTGGACGTCACCGCGCGGCAGGCGGCCGAGGCCGCGACGATCTGGTCGGTCGCGGCGACCCAGCTCGACCAGGTCAGCGTCGATGCCGGCCAGGGCCACCAGCACGTGTTCCTGGACACAGACCCGCACGGAGGGGCCCTCACCCCGGACGGGGCGGAGGAGGGAACCGGCGGCTGAGGCGCTTTGCTGCCCCGGTGTCCGGTTTGCCGGCGTGGGTCGGCGTGCCACCCCGGCCGAGTGGCTGCGGCGGGATCTGGGGGCGACGGGACGGATCGGGTACGGTCGCTTTCGCAAAGTCTATGAACCAGACAGGCTTTCCGTGCGATGGAAGCCGAATCGGAGGGACACAGCCGTGAGGTTCCCAAGCGCCGTCCGTCAGGCCGGCCTCGTCGTGGCCGTCGCCGCCCTCGCGCTGAGCGCGGGCTGCGCGAAGAAGGACGACAGTGAGGTCCAGGCGAGCGGTGTCAAGCTGGTCGCGGCGGGCAAGCTGACCGTCTGCACCCACCTGCCGTACCCGCCGTTCCAGTCCAAGGACGCCAGCGGCAAGGTGACCGGCTTCGACGTCGAGATCATGGACCTGGTCGCCAAGGACCTCGGCGTCGAGCAGACGATCATCGACACCCCGTTCGAGGGGATCAAGTCCGGCCAGGACCTCAACACCGGCAAGTGCGACGCGGCCGCCGCCGGCATGACGATCACCGAGGAGCGGCGGAAGGTGATCGACTTCTCCGATCCCTACTTCGACGCCACCCAGGCGATGCTGGTGAAGACCGGCAAGACGTACAAGTCGCTCGACGACCTCAAGGGCAAGAAGCTCGGCGTCCAGGCGGCCACCACCGGTCGTGACTACGCCAAGAAGCTCGAGTCGGAGAAGGGCCTGAAGCTGGTCGAGTTCGAGGACCTTGCCGCCCTGCAGCAGGCCGTCGCCAACGGCCAGGTCGAGGCCGCCATCAACGACCTGCCGGTCTGGACCGAGTACCTGAAGAAGAACCCGGGTGGGTTCGAGGTGGCCGCCGAGTTCGACACCGGCGAGCAGTACGGCTTCCCCGTGAAGAAGGACGCCAACCCGGAGCTGCTCAAGAAGATCAACGAGGCGCTGGCCAAGGCCAAGCAGGACGGCACGTACAACACGATCTACGAGAAGTGGATCGGCAAGAAGCCGAGCGCCTGAGCCGCGTAGCGGCCCAGCGCCTGAGCCGCGTAGCGGCCGAGCGCCTGAGCACCGCGCAGTACCGGAGGGCGCGCGTCCCGCGCGCCCTCCGACGTCGGTAACCTCCGGGAAGGCAACGAGCGAACGTGAAGCTGCGACGCCGCCAGCGGGAGCGGCTGTCCCTCGGGCTCCAGTACCTGGTCTTCATCGCCATCATCGCCACGGTGCTCGTCGCCGCGGACTGGGACAGGCTGGCCGACGCGTTCTTCCGCGTCGACATCATCAAGTCGATGTTCCCGACCATCATCACTGTCGCGCTGCGCAACACGGTCCTCTACACGCTTGGCGCGTTCGCCTTCGGCCTCGTGTTCGGCACCGTCCTGGCGCTGATGCGGCTGTCCCGGGTGGCGCCGTACCGCTGGGTGGCGACGGCGTACATCGAGTTGTTCCGGGGTCTGCCCGCGCTGCTGGTGCTCTTCCTCGTCGGGTACGGCATCCCGATCGCCTTCCCGGAGCGCGAGATTCCGGGCGGGGTGTTCGGTTCGATCGCGATCGGCCTCGGGTTGACCGCCGCGGCGTACATGGCGGAGACGATCCGGGCCGGCATCCAGGCCGTGCCGAAGGGGCAGATGGAGGCGGCGCGGACCCTCGGCATGTCGCACTTCACCGCCATGCGCACGATCGTCATCCCGCAGGCGTTCCGGATCGTGATTCCACCGCTGACGAACGAGCTCATCCTGCTCACCAAGGACTCGTCGCTGGCCTACGTGCTGGGGGTGACGGCGCAGACCATCGAGATCACCAAGTTCGGTCGGGACATGCTCAACGACCGGGTGAACGCGACTCCGCTGCTGGTGGCCGGCCTCGCCTACCTGGTGATCACCCTGCCGCTGTCGCAGGTGGTACGACGCCTCGAACTCCGCTACGCCAAGGCCCGGTGACCCCATGACGACCAACCCATCCCGCCCCGCCGTGGAGATCCGCGACCTGCACAAGTCCTTCGGGCCGCTCAAGGTGCTCAAGGGAATCGACTTCGAGGTCGGCCAGGGCGAGGTGGTCTGCGTCATCGGGCCGTCCGGTTCCGGCAAGTCGACGCTGCTGCGCTGCGTCGACTTGCTGGAGGAGCCGACCGCAGGCAAGATCTGGGTGAACGGGGTCGAGATGACCGACCCGGACGTCGAGATCGACGAGGTCCGCCGCGGCATCGGCATGGTCTTCCAGTCGTTCAACCTGTTTCCGCACCTGACCGTCCTGAACAACCTCACCATCGCCCAGCGCCGGGTGCTCCGGCGGAGTCGGGCCGAGGCCGAACGGATCGCCCGGGCCAACCTGGAGCGCGTCGGGCTGACCGACAAGGCCGACGCCTTCCCGGCGCAGCTCTCCGGTGGCCAGCAGCAGCGGGCGGCGATCGCCCGGTCGCTGTCGATGGAGCCGAAGTTGATGCTCTTCGACGAGCCGACCTCCGCGCTCGACCCGGAACTCGTCGGCGACGTTCTCACCGTCATGCGCAAGCTGGCCGAGGACGGCATGACGATGATGGTGGTCACCCACGAGATGGCGTTCGCCCGCGACGTCGCCGACCGGGTCGTGTTCATGGACGGTGGCGTGGTGGTCGAGCAGGGGCCGCCGCAGGAGGTGCTCGGCGCGCCGAAGCACGAACGGACCCGCGCGTTCCTCTCCCGGGTCCTCGACCCGACCCACGTCGCGCAGCTCGGTGGGCCTGACCAGCCGCCGGAGCCGCCAGCGGCCGCCGCCCTGCCGGCAGACGACCGCCACCAGCTCTGACTCACAGCTCCCGTACGTCCTACCCGCCGGGTTGCCGCATCGACGGCAGCCCGGCGGCTGTTTGTGTGTCAGGACTATGTCAATCGACGGACGTCGTGATGTCAAGGTAATCTTTTTGCAATCAGACCTGTACTTTCGTCGATGGATTACATAAGTTGCTGTTATCCATCGAAAGTTCTGAGTCTTCCGAGCAAAGTCCGCGACGAGCCTCACCCTCAGTCGTGCCATGCCACCGCCCTCGTGCTCGGCGGTCGATGCACCCTGCCCTCGTCGCGTCTTCGCCCGGTCGGGAACGGAGACCCATGGACGATCACGCTGGTGGCCCTCACCGCCACCTGTCCCGCAGATCGCTGATCGCCACCGGCGCGCTCGCCGCCGGGGCGTTGGGCGCGTCCGCCCCAACGATCGGCACCGCCTTCGGAGGCAGCCCCGCCCGGGCCGCCGCCGGTGTCACCAAGAAGATCACCATCTACGCCGAACAGTTGCCCGGCAACCTGTTCGGGTACGGCCTGGCACCCGGTCAGGCCACCGTTCCGGGCCCCATCCTGGAGATGTACGAGGGTGACACCCTGGAGATCACCCTGGTCAACACCACCACCCAGCGGCTGTCCATCCATCCGCACGGGGTGGACTACAGCACCGAGTCCGACGGCAGCCCCTTCAACGCCTCGTTCAACAACCCCGGCGAGACGCGGACGTACGTCTGGCGCTCGCACGAGATGGTGGCCGCGGCGGGCCGGCGCTACATGCCCGGCAGCGCCGGCTACTGGCACTACCACGATCACGCGATGGGCACCGACCACGGCACCGGCGGTGTCGCGAAGGGACTGTACGGCGCGCTGATCGTCCGGCGGCGCGGCGACATCCTGCCGTCGAAGCAGTCCACGGCGGTGTTCCACGACATGATGATCAACAACAGGATGGCCCCGGCGACCCCGATGTTCGAGGCGAACCTGGGCGAGCGCGTCGAGTGGATCGCCATCGGCCACGGCAACCTGTTCCACACCTTCCACCTGCACGCGCATCGCTGGGCGGACAACCGCACCGGGATGTTGGAGGGGCCGAGCGACCCGAGCCTGGTGGTCGACAACAAGGACCTCAACCCCGGTAGCTCGTTCGGTTTCCAGGTGCTGGCCGGGGAGGGCGTCGGACCTGGCGCGTGGATGTACCACTGCCACGTGCAGACGCACTCCGACGGCGGCATGGCCGGGATCTTCCTGGTGCGCAACGCCGACGGCAGCATGCCGCCGGGCGCCGAGGAGGCGATCCACCGGTTCCAGGGACACACCCACACGCACGGAAGCTGACCGAACCGAAAGTGGGGACGGGCATGACCAGAAAACTACGACGAACCCTCGCCGCGGTAGCGGCCTTCGCGACACTGATCCCGGCAACGACGGCGGCCGCGGCCGCACCACGAACGGCGGCCGCCCCGCAGGCGGCGCAGCCGCAGAAGACCGCGGTCCTGGTGTTCCACGGACCGGTGGCCGAGCAGCAGGACCCGGTTTCACGCGCCGTGGACACCATCAAACAGCTTGGTGCCGTCCATGACATCGATGTCACGGCCACCACGGACCCGGGTACCTTCACCGCGGCCGGGCTGTCCGCGTACCGCAGCGTGGTCTTTCTCTCCGCGACGGGCGCCGCGCTCAACCGCGACCAGGAGTCGGCGCTACAGAGCTACGTCAAGGCCGGCGGCGGTTTCGTCGGCATCGCCGACGCCGCCCGCGCCCAGGTCGACTCCACCTGGTTCACCGGGCTGATCGGCACCCGCCCGGCCGGCGCCATCCCGGTGGCCGAGCCGGTGGCCAAGGTGACCGCCAGCGGCGAGAACGCCCCCAACGAGACCAAGGAGAAGCTGACCGACGGCGACGCCAACACGAAGTGGCTGGTCCGCACCCCGACCGCCTGGGTGGCCTACGAGTTGAGCGCGCCGAAGAAGATCACCGGGTACGCGCTCACGTCGGCCAACGACTCGGCCGGTCGGGACCCGAAGGACTGGACCCTGCAGGGCTCCACTGACGGTCAGAGCTGGACGGACCTGGACCGCCGCACCGGGCAGACCTTCCCGGACCGGTACCAGACCCGCCGGTTCGACATCGCCGCGCCGCAGGAGTTCACGCGCTACCGGCTGAACGTCACAGCGAACAGCGGTGAGCCGCTGGTCCAGCTCGCCGACCTGCGCCTGTTCACCGGCAGCACCACAGCCCCGGAGCCGCCCGCGGTGAACCGCGCGGTGGTGAACATCCTGGACCGCAAGCACCCGGCCACCGCGTCGCTGCCGATGACCATCACCCGGTCCGACCGCTGGGAGAACTGGGATCCGAACCCGATCGGCGCCGTGCACACGCTCGCCCAGGTCGAGGAGCGGCACTACAACCCGGGGGCGGCCGCCAACGGCGCCTTCCACCCGGTGTCCTGGTGCCGGGACTACGACGGCGGCCGGTCGTTCTACACCGGCATGGGTCACACCGAGGGCAGCTACGGTGAGGAGGCGTTCCGCACGCACCTCGCCGGCGCTCTCAACTGGACCACGGGTCGCGTACGCGGCGACTGCCAGGCCACCATCGCCGCGAACTACAAGGTGGAGCGACTCACCGCCGCCAACCAGACCGGGCAACTGGACCAGATCGGCGAGCCGCACGGGCTCACCATCGCGCCGGACGGCACTGTCTTCTACGTCGGCAAGGCCGCCTGCCCGAGCGGCCCGATCGCGGACTGGAACAACCCGAAGGTCGGCCTGGGCTGCGGCACCATCCACTCCTGGGACCCGCGCACCAAGCAGGTCAAGCTGCTCACCACCCTGGAGGTGATGGGCAACCGGGGCAGCGGCTCCGAGCTGGTGAAGAACGAGGAGGGCCTGCTCGGCATCGAGCCCGACCCCGCGTTCGCCGACAACGGGTGGCTCTACGTCTACTGGATGCCACACGACTCGGTCGACCGGGTGAAGCGGGTCGGTCAGCGGACCGTCTCGCGGTTCACCTACGACCGGCAGGCGCAGACCATCGACCAGGCCACCCGCAAGGACCTGTTGCAGTTCCCCGTGCAGGTCCACAGCTGCTGCCACGCCGGCGGCGGCATGGCGTTCGACGCCAAGGGCAACCTCTACGTCGGTTCCGGCGACAACAACTCCTCGGAGGGGTCGCAGGGCTACGCCGGCAACAACTGGACCCAGGAGTACCAGGGGATCTCGTTCCAGGACGCCCGCCGCACGTCGGGTAACACCAACGACCTCGCCGGCAAGATCATCCGGATTCACCCGGAGCCGGACGGCACGTACACCATCCCCGAGGGCAACCTGTTCCCACCGGGCACCGAGAAGACCCGGCCGGAGATCTACGTGATGGGCGTGCGCAACATCGCCCGCCTCCAGATCGACCCGGTGCACCAGTGGCTGACCGCCGGCTGGGTCGGCCCGGACGCCTCGTCGCCCAGCCCCACCCTCGGGCCGGCGAAGTACGAGACGGCCACCATCATCACCTCGGCCGGTAACCAGGGTTGGCCGTACTGCATGGGCAACCGGCAGCCGTACCGCGACCGCAGCACCACCGACGCGACGGTGCTGACCGGCTGGTACGACTGCGACAACCTGAAGAACGAGTCGCCGCGCAACACCGGACTGGTGGACATCCCTGCAGCCCGGGACAACATGATCTGGTACTCGCCGGACGGCGGCGGGCCGGTGTTCCCGAAGCGGACCGACGGCAGCGACCTGCCGACCTACGTCGCGGCCGACGCCACCTACACGCAGCCGTACCTGCGCGGCGGCGGACAGGCCATCATGTCCGGTCCGACGTACCACCGGAGCCTCGTCGACACCACGAGCGGCGTGGCGTGGCCGGAGCACTGGGACGGCAAGTGGTTCATCGGCGACCAGTCGAACGCCGCCAACCGGGTCGCGGTCACCGTCGACCCGGCCGGCGTGCCGCAGGCCGCCCCACCGGTGTACGCCGAGTCGCTGCGGGCCATCATCCCGGGCGGGAATGGCGACACCAAACTGCAGAGCTGGATGGACGCTAAGTTCGGCCCGGACGGCGCGCTCTACGTGCTCGACTACGGCGGCGGGTTCTTCAGCCTGCACGCGAACCAGAAGCTGATCCGGATCACCTACACCGGCGGGGCGCCCACCCCGGCACCGGCGGCGACCTCGGTCGCCGTGCAGAACAAGCCGCTGACCATCGCCTTCACCGGTTCCCGCTCCGGCGGCGTCAGCCACCGGTGGGAGTTCGGCGACGGCGCCACGTCGACCGAGGCGGACCCCCGGCACACGTACGCCACTGTCGGCACCTACACCGCGAAGCTCACCGTCACGTACGCCGACGGTCAGAAGGCGACGACGCAGACCACCGTGACGGTGGGCTGCGCGGTGCCCGACGACCGGTCGACGGTGTGGCTCGGCGACACCGACACCGGGGTACCCAGTCGCACTGTCGGGCAGGGCTGCACGGCCAACGACCTGATCGACGACGAGAGCACCTGGGCCGACCACAACGGTTTCGTCAGGCACGTGACCGCCGTGGCCCGCGCGTTGCAGGACGACGACCTGCTCAGCTCCCGTGAGGCGGGCACCATCACCCGCCTGGCCGCCGCGTCGGAGATCGGCCGCGACGGTCACACCGGGTACGAGCCGCTCTTCGACGGCACCGCCGAGTCGCTGCGCGGGTGGCAGCAGGCGCCGTCGGGACAGTTCGGCATCCAGCCGGACGGGTCGCTGCGCTCCAGCGGTGGCCTGGGCATGCTCTGGCACACCAAGGAGCTGGGCGACTTCTCGCTGAAGCTGCAGTTCCGGGACATCGCGCCGGGCACCGGCCGGGCCAACACCGGAGTCTTCATCCGGTTCCCGGACCTGCGAACGCCCCTCGACCAGCGTCCGCCGGACAGCTGCGGCACTGTCGGGTCGGCCCGGACCTCGACGGCGTGGATGGCGATCTACTGCGGACACGAGATCCAGATCTACGACGGTGACACCGGTGAGCCGCAGAAGACCGGCTCGGTCTACAACTTCGACCCGGTGCCGCTGGCCCAGGCCGGCGTGACGCCGAAGAACGAGTGGAACGACTACGAGATCCGCGCCGTGGGGCAGCACTACACGATGATCCGCAACGGCGTGGTGATCAACGAGTTCGACAACACGCCCGGCAAGCAGTCCTCGCGTGCCGGCGATCCGCCGACCGATCTGCGGCAGTTCCTGCGCGGCTTCATCGGTCTGCAGAACCACGGTGACAACGACCTGGCCGAGTTCCGCAACATCCGCGCGCGGGAACTCTAGGAGTGACGATGACCCGACGACTGACGGCCGCGCTGGCGGCGCTTCTGCTCACGGTGATCCCGTGGGCAGTGGCGCCCGCCTCCGCCGCCCCCCGAGTCGCCGCCGACCAGGTGCTGACCTGGACCGCCGACGGCGACATCACCCGCTACAAGTCCGCGCCCACCACGGCGGTGGCCGGCGAGACCACGATCATCTGGGAGAACAGCGAGGCCACCGGCAACACCATCGGGATGCCGCACACGCTGACGTTCGACACCAGTGCCGAGGGCTACAACCACGACGTCACAGTCAACATCCTGGCCAGCCCGTTCGACGCCAACAACGGCCGCCACCAGGCGACAGTGACGCTGACCCCGGGCCGGTACCGGTACTTCTGCTCGATCCCCGGCCACAGCTCGATGGTCGGTGAGCTGGTGGTCACCGACGGCGGCGGCGGTGGCGACACCACAGCGCCGACAGTGACCGGCGCGGTGTCGGGCGACCAGGACGAGGACGGCAACTACCTCGGCGCGGCCACGGTGACCGTGACGGCCACCGACGCCGGCTCGGGAGTCCAGACCGTCGAGTACCAGGTCGACGACACCAGCTTCCTGCCGTACACCGAGCCGGTGCGGGTGACAGCGATCGGCGACCACGCGGTGCAGTTCCGCGCCACCGACCAGGCCGGCAACACCAGCGCCGTCGGCTCGGTGTCGTTCCGGATCGTCGAGCCGGGGGAGGAGGACACCACCGCGCCGGTGGTCGCGGTCGCACTGGCCGGCGACCTTGACGACGAGGGCAACTACGTCGGTACGGCCACCGCCACGTTGACCGCCACCGACAGCGGATCCGGCGTCGCCACCATCGAGTACGCGCTGGACGGGGCGGCCTTCACCGCGTACACGAATCCGATCGTGGTGAACGCGGCCGGGATGCACATGCTGCACTTCCGGGCGACCGACGCCGCCGGCAACACGTCGGCGGAGCAGATGTCCCACTTCACGGTCGTCGAGCCGCAGGCCGAGGACACCACCGCACCCACTGTCGCCGCCACGGTGGCCGGTGAGCGCAACGACGACGGCGCGTACGTCGGCGGCGCGACAGTGACCGTCACGGCCACCGACGCCGAGTCGGGTGTGGCCACGATCGAGTACGCGCTCGACACCGGAGGCTGGACGGCGTACGCCGCCCCGGTCGCCGTCCGCGCACCCGGTGCGCACACAGTGCGGTACCGGGCGACCGACACGGCGGGGAACGCCTCCACCGAGCAGTCGACGACGTTCACAGTGGTGGCGGACGGCACCGACAAGTGCCCCGACTCGGACAGCCGGGCCACCGTGATCATCGACGGCGGCGACACAGGTGTGGCCAACGTGGACACCGGCGACGGCTGCACCATCAACGATCTGATCGACGAACACGCCAACTACCCCGGCCACGCCGAATTCGTCCGGCACGTCGAGGCGGTCACCGCCGCGCTCGTGACCGGCGGCACGCTCGACCGGCGGCAGCAGGGCGCCATCGTCCGGGCCGCGGCCCGATCGGACGTCGGCGCATGAGTCCTCGAACCTCACCGACAGGGAGTACCACGATGCCCGGACGTACCGTCGCCAAGCTGGCCACCGTGAGCGCCGTCATCGCGGCCTCGGTGCTGGCCGTGGCACCCAGCGCACACGCCGACCTGGTCACCCACTGCATCGGCACCGGCGGCGCGGTGACCGTGCCCAACGACCTGCTCGTGCCCGCCGGCGAGTCCTGCGCGCTCACCGGCACCACGATCACCGGCAACGTCACAGTCGCGGCCGGCGGCAACCTGGTGGTGACCGGTGGCCGGGTCAGCGGTGAGGTACGCGTCGCCGCCGACGGGTACCTCGACGCGACCGAGACGACAGTCGACGGCCAGGTCGTGCTCGCGGCCGGGGGGTACGGCATCTTCCTGAAGGACGCCCGCACCGGCACCCTGACCGTACGGCCGAAGGGCTCCACGACCATCGACAGCTTCCTGTTCGCCGAGGCGTCGACGGTCACCGGGCACGTCAACGTCGGCGCCGGTGAGGTCCGGCTCGACCGGGGCACCCAGGTGCGCAACCTCAGCAGCACCGGCACCTACTACACCGACGTGCACGACTCGTTCGTCGACGGCACGCTGTCGGTGCTCAACAGCGCCACCGGCAGTGTGGTGTGTGGCAGCGCGGTCCAGGGTCGGGCCACCTTCGCCGGCAACCTGGGCGGTGTGCAGCTCGGCCCGAACGGCACCCTCGACAGCTGCGCCTCCGGCGGCTACTGGGGTGGGGACGTGAGCGTCACCAGCACCACCGGTGGCGTCACCGTCGACGACAACATCATCAACGGCCAGTTGGCGGTGACGTCCAACGACCCGGCCGCCCAGGTGGCCGCGAACAACCGGATCCGTGGCGGCGTGACCGGTGACCAGGCGGCGGCGACCACCAACCGGTCGGCTCGGGTGGCCGCCCCGGACCGCGAGGACGCCGGCGACGAGCGGGCCGAGGTCCGCCGTACCTCGGCGGTGCAGGAGGCCACCGAGGCGGGCGCCGCCCGGCTCTAGCCGATCGACCCCTGACGCTGGGCCGGACGCCATCCAGGCGCCCGGCCCAGCAGCAAGCCGAGGGATTGGGCGGAGGGAAGCGGCCAGCAGCGCCACGTCAACCGACACGACGGTGATCGATCGGATGTACCGGGTCGCTACCGGTTGTGGTTCCGTGGATGCCGTGGATGCGGCGGAGGTAGCCATCGGGGCCTTGAGCGCGGTCCTCGCTGTTCTGGGGACCGTGGCCGCCTTCCTGCAACTACGACGGACACCCTCAGCGTCTGTGTCGACCCCGCCCGCTGCGGCGGTGACGGGCAATCGGGGCTTAGGCGGCCCACTCGTCGTCGGTGACGTCCCGCGTGAGCCGGTGTCGCACATGCGCCGCGAGGAGTTGCTGGCTGAGGTCGCGACGGTGTTGGCGAACAGCGAGGTATGTGTGCTGATGGGCGGGCGGGGGGTCGGAAAGACGCATCTCGCGGCCACGCACGTGCGTGACCAACTGTGCGCTGACGTCGCGCGGGTGCTCTGGATCGTCGCGGATGACGTCGCGGCGGTGGTCACATCGTTTGCTGACTTCGCGCGGCAGGCGGGGGCAGTGGACGAGGTTGTCGACACTGAGCCGGCCGCGCGCACCGCACTCCGCTGGCTTGAAAACGAATCGGAGCGATCCGTAATCGTGTTCGACAATGCGCTCGATGCCGACGCGATCGCCCGATGGATGCCGCAGCGCGGAAACGTCCACGTCCTTATCACGACAACGAACCAAGAGTTCACTGTCTTCGGCGCCACTGTGCACGTCGACGTCCTTACGCCCGCGCAGGCGGTGACCTTTCTCTGCTCGCGAGCGGGCCTCGACGACCCGAGGGCCGCCGCGCTGGTCGCGCGAGAGTTAGGTCAACTGCCGCTCGCACTCGCGCAGGCGGGCGCCGTGATCCGCCGTCATCGGTGGTCGTTCGCCGAGTACCTGGCCGGGTTTCGATCAATGCCACTGAGGTCACTGCTTCCCCGCGTGCCCGGTGACAACTATCCACGCACGCTGGAGGAAGCCACGCTGCTGTCGGTCAGCGAGGTCGAAGACAGCGATCCGAACGGGTTGGTCCGACGTCTCATCGATCTCTTGGCCGTGCTGTCGGACGCGGGAGTTCGTCGCGACCTGCTGCGTAATCTGCTTGATGAACCGAGGCGCGTCGACGAGGCATTGGGCGGGTTGGCGAATGCCTCCGTTGTTGGCTTCGACGTCACCGGCACACGGGTGGCGATGCATCGGCTTACCCGCCAAGTGGTGTTGGCGCGGGCCCGAACGGAAGGGCGAATCCGCGACACGGTCCGGGATGCTCTGATGCTGTTGACCCGTGTCACGGAGGCGCAGCCTGCGCCCGGCGTCGACGTTGTGGACCACATCGCTGAGGTCTGGGCCGAGACGCAGACGGTTCTGGTGAGCGACGACGAGATCGCCGCTGAGCTGTTACGGCTGCGGCGGTGGAGTGTCGGACGGCTCACCGCCATGGGGGAGTTCAATCGTGCGGTGGCAGTGGGCCGCACGGTGCTCACCGAGCACCGAGCGCTCGCGCCGTCTGACCACGAAGCCGTTGCCCTGGCGCGACGGGCACTGATCGATGCCTATATGACCGCCGACCGTGACAATGAGGCCATCCCCTACGCCGAACAGGCCCTGGCCGATCGTGTACGCCTGGCCGGTCTCGATCATCCGAGCACGGTAGGCGCCCGCAACCTCCTGGGCTACTGCTGTGAGTGCGGGGGTCAACTGGACCGCGCCTTGACCATCCACCGCTACAACCTCGTCGAGAGTGTTCGTGTCTGCGGCCCGGACGCGCCTTCCACCATGGGCGCGAGGATCAATCTTGCCAGCACCTACCGCTCGATGGGTGACCTCGCCAGGGCCGTCCCCTTGTTCGAAGAGAACCTCGCGGAGAACGTGCGGGTCTACGGCCCTGACCACGGCTCGACGATCAACGCGCGCGGCGAGCTGGCGCGCATTTATGTGCGGACGGGACGGGCCGCCGAAGGGGTCCGGCTGCATGAGGAGAACGCGGCACTCGGAACCGACCAGCAACGGGCCGACATCCACCTCACCTGGTGGCCTCAGTACCGCGCGGCCGCCTACTCCGCCGCAGGTCGGCACGACGAAGCGATCGGCCAACTTCGTGCTCTTGTGCAGCGCGTGGACGACGTTCTGCCACATGACAACCCGCAGGCGATTCGACTCCGCTTGTTCCTGGCGCGAGCGCTGCTCGCTGGTCGACGCCACACCGAGGCGCTAGCGCTGTTCGAGCGCACGGTCGCGGATCGGGAGCGCGTCCTCGGCGTCGACCACCCGGGGTCACTCAACGCGAGGCGCAACTTCGGCCTGGCTCTGGCAGCCATCGGGCGGCGTCGGTGGGCCCAAGCGATCCTCAGTGCCGTCGTCTCGGACTACACCCGCGTCCTCGGGCCAGAGCACCCGTACACGCGTACCGCTCAAGCGAACATCGCCAGCCTGCCGAAGTCGCGCTGGTTCGCCTGGGGCTGACGGGGGCGGTCGTACTCAATAGGGAGACAGCGCGGCCCGCGCCTACTCCTGCATGCCTAGTTGATCGTCAGCCCGGGGCCGACAGACACCGGCCCCGGGTTGACGATCACGCTAGAAGTTACCGGCCGAGTTGCACTTCACGCCCTGGTCGAGGCAGTTGCGCACCCGCGCGGCGAGCGCCTCGTCCTTCCACGCGTTGAAGAAGTCCGCGTGCATGGAGAACGACGTGCCGGACGCGAGGGTGATGCCGTCCGTGTTCGCGCTCAACGGGTACGAGATCACGAAGGACACCGAGGGGACGGGCACCGGGTGGCTCTTCGGGCACGCCCCGGTGTGGTCCCCGTTGGCCATGTGCGCCTTGTGGTCCGGGCTGTCCAGGTGCTTGCCGTCCCAGCAGTCCGGGAAGGTGATCTGCCGGACGATGTTCGCGGTCTTGGCGCAGACCGGGAACGTCTTGTCGGCGCTGCGGCCGATCTCGCCGCCGATGCCGGCGCACCAGAAGTGGTTGCCCTGCTTGTCCGGAGTGTCGACCTGGTTCTTGGCGTCACCGGTGATCATTCGCAGGCCGAACGGGAAGGGCTGCGTCCTGCTCGGGTCCTTCAGCCGGGAACCGTAGTAGACGGTCACCTCCTTCGGGTCCACGACCTTGCCGTTCTGGTACATCGTCGGCACCCAGTAGGCGGACTGGTCGTCCGGCGAGTTGCAGGTGGTCGCCTTGGACGCCCGCAGCGATTCGGCTGTCGAGTTGGCGTCGGTCGACTTGTTGCCCCAGAACGTGTGGTTGTGCGAACCGCCTACCAGCTTGGGCAGCACGATCGGGTCGTCGCTGTTGTGGTGACTGGTCGTACAGCCGACGTTGAACTCGGGCACCTTGACCGGGTTGCCGGTCACCGGCTTGGGCTTGCGCGCGAAGAACGCCTTCGTCGCGGCGGCCTGCGCGGCAGCGTCGATGGTGATCCAGCCGCCGGACGCGGTGGGCGGGACGGCGCTGGTGGCCGGGGTCGCCGGCTTGCCCGGCACGGACGGGGTGGCCGACGTGCCCGGCGCGCTCGGCGTGGCCGAGGCGTCGCCCGGGGCGGTGGCCGTCGGCGCGTCCGGGCCGGACGAGCCGATGCCGGTGTCGCTGGACGGGCCGGACGCGCCGGGAGTGCCCGGCGCCTCCTTGCATCCGCCGGCGAGCGCCACGCTCACCAGCAGCAGGGCGGTGACGGCACGACGGTGTCGAGGGGTGGATCGGAAATCTATCAACGGGGGAGCACCTTTCTTCCGAGCACGAAGAATACGAGTCGGCCCCCTGCTCGTTTCCAACTGAAACGATTAATTCTCCCTTAAATAGCGCTCAGCGATTGCCTGTTCAGCTCTGCGGAGCCGCCGCGATGTCGACTCAATCTCAATTCTCTGATTTCTCTCCAAAAACCGTAATCAGCGACTGTGGCGGCACTCCACTTTCTTGAGTGGTCTGCCGCGTCGGGTCAGCAGCGGTCGCGTGCCTTGCGCAGGAAGGTCTCCCGCGACACGACAGTCGTCGAGTTGTGTCCGCCCGGCGCCAACACCTGGTCCGGGCCGATGCGTGGGAGGTCCGCGAGGGTGAAGTCCACCGACCGGGCCTCGCGGCGGCTTGACCCGTCGAGGGTGTAGGTGACCCCGGCCCGAAATTCGGTGAGCAGCTCCACCTCCACCTCGGTCCCTGGGCTGTCGACAGCGTCGGCAACCACCCAGCCCTCCGGCGGCTGACCCAACAGCGCCACCTCCACGACCTCGCTCGCCGGCGGGCCGCCGATGCGCCACCTGATCAGGGACCTTTTGCTCGGCTCACCCTGATGATCACCGTTTTCGAACACGCGGATATTGGCGTCACGGTCGTCGCAGGTGACCAAGACGCCGACCGGCCGGCCGTCCTGCACGGCGAGAGCGACAATCGGCTCCTCCGCTGGTGAGCAGGCGGTCAGGAGAAGGAGGGGGAGCGGGAGCAGAATCCATGGACGTCGTCTTCCGCGCATGTCGGCCAGCATTCCACGGCGGCGTCACACTTCGATGCCCCGAGGATCACGAAAGGGAAGCGCAACCGAGGGGCCCGGACCGGGTGCCCTGACGACCGTTCCCACCTTCGTTGCGTGATTTCCGGAAACAGCGCAGGGCGCCGCCGACGCGGAGAGAATTGCCGCCACGGAGCACGCGGAAGCCGGGGGACGTTCGATGGGTTTACGAAGGCGTATGGCGCTCGTTGCGGTGACCGTCGCGGCGACACCGCTGGTCCTCGGTGGGTGCACCACCGAGCGGAAGGCCGCCGTGCGTCCCGCCGAGCAGGTGGTGCCGTCGCCCGAACTGACCGTCACGCCCGCCGATCTCTCCCGGGAAGTGCCGCTCAGCGCCGAGGTGGTTCCGCTCGTCACGGGCGGAAAGATCACCGCCGTGCGCATCGTCGACGACGCGGGCACGCTGGTCCGGGCGGAACCACGCGAGGACGGTTCGGCCTGGGTGCCGAGCGTCCCGTTGCGCCCGCAGCACACCTACACCGTGGCGGTGACCGCCACCGGCGACTCCGGGCAGACCACCCGCACCACCACCTTCACCACCGCGGCGGCCTCGACGAAGCCGCAGGTGAGCAGCACCCTGTACTTCGCCGACAGGCAGACGTACGGCACCGCGATGCCGGTGACCATCGGCTTCGATCCGCCCATCGCCAGGGCCGCCCGCGCCGACGTGCAGCGTCGTTTGTTCGTCACCACGAACCCACCGCAGCCCGGTGCCTGGTCCTGGGTGGACGACGGCAGTCAGGTCTACTACCGGGCACCCGACTTCTGGCGGCCGGGCACGACAATCAGTGTCCGGGCTGGCCTGGAGGGGCTGCCGATCGGCGCGAACCACATCGGCGACGCCGATCGCACCGCGACATCCCGGATCGGACGGCAGGTGGCGCTCGAGGTCGACAACGCCACCAAGCAGATGCGCGTGCTGCGGGACGGCAAGCTGATCCGCAGGATCCCGGTCAGCCTCGGCAAGCGCGGCACCCCCACGTCCAGCGGCAAGATGGTGATCATGGAGAAGCACCAGTACACGACGTTCGACACGCGCGGCGAGCCGAACGGCGGCTACGTGGTGAACGTCGAGGACGCGCAACGGCTCACCTGGGGCGGCGAGTTCATCCACGGGGCACCCTGGTCGGTGTCGGACCAGGGACACCGCAACGTCTCGCACGGCTGCACGAACATCTCGGCGGCCAACGCGGACTGGCTGATGGGCGTCACCCAGGTAGGCGACCTGGTCACCTTCACCGGCACCGAGGTCCGGCTCCAGGCGGGCAACGGCTGGACGGCCTGGAACACCAGTTGGAGCCAGTTCGTCAAGGGCAGCGCGCTGCCCGTACCCGCGGATCTTCGCCCGGCCCCGGCGTCGGCGCCACCCGCGCGTGCGGTCGCCGGTGGCGTGCCGACGCCGGGGCCGTCCGCCTCTGGCGGCTGAACCACCGAGTGGCGCGTCTGCCAGTGAGTCACCGCGCCGTCGCGGCATAGAACTCGCTCGGGTCCTTGGCCACGGACGCCTTGACGTACGCGCTCCACTCGTCGGCGACGACCTCGACCCGGTCGGCCTCGATGCCGTCCAGTGCGGCGCGTACGGCGTCGGCGGGGTCGATTTTGTCGCCGTCGTAGTTGGCCGACATGTCGGTGTCGGCGGCGCCCAGGTGCAGGCCCGTCACGAGGGTCCCCTGGCCGGCGAGTTCCAGTCGGATCCCGTTGGTCAGGCTCCACTCGGCTGCCTTCGCGACGCCGTAGGCGTTGTCCCCGTCGTAGGAGAACCACGACATCGCCGACAGGACGTTGAGAATCCCCCCGCCGCCATTCGTGCCGAGCACCGGTGCGAATGCCCGGACCATGCTGAGGGTGCCGTAGAAGTGGGTGTCCAGCTCGGACCTGATCGTGCCGAGATCGCCGGTGACCAGGTTGGTGGAGGTGGAGATCCCGGCGTTGTTGACCAGCAGAGTGACGTCGGACGCGACCGCGGCTGCCTCCTCGACGGATCGTGGGTCGGTGATGTCCAACCGGAGCCTCTCGACGCCGGGGATGTCGATCTGCTCCGGGTTGCGGGCCGTGGCGTACACCTTGGCCGCTCCACGTTCCAACAGTTGTCCGGCGAAGTGCCGACCGATGCCACGGTTGGCACCGGTGACCAGAGCGATCGAACCAGAGATCCGCATGATTGCCTCCTGGCAGGTTCAGGACGAGCGGTACGCGAGCTACGGTAAAACCTGACGTTCACGTGAGAGGCAAGGCTGTGTGACTGCGGTCACCGGCCGGGGGAGGGTCTGTGCGGATCGGGGAACTCGCCACGAAGACCGGGGTCTCGGTACGAGCACTGCGCTACTACGAGGAGCAGGGCCTCCTGGGTGCCGCGCGAAGCAGTGGCGGCCAGCGCCACTACCTCGACGACGCGGTCGACCGGGTGCACCTCATCCAGATGCTGTACGCCGCAGGCCTGTCCAGCCGCACCATCCTGGACCTGCTTCCCTGCGTCGACGCGAAGGTCAACACACCGCAGTCGCGGGCCATGCTCCGCGCCGAACGCGAGCGCATCGATCGCCAGATCAATCAACTCCGGCAGGCACGCGACCGGCTCGACGCGGTCATCGCGCTCAGCGAGAGCCCGGCCAGCGGTTGCACCCGGACGAACGCCGACGTCCTGGTGGCCTAGCGACGCGGGCGAGTTCGTCCCCGTCGGTGGCGGAACCGGCGTTGCCGGGGCGCATCACGACCAGTCTGCCGATGTGACCGAGGTGAACGGCGGCACGCGGGTCACCCGGACCACGACGGTGACGGTCCGTGGGTACGGTCGCCTCGCGCTGGAGCCGGCACTCTGGGTCGGGCTGAAATCGGTGCACCGCTTCGTGTTCCGCAACTGGCAGAAGATGGCACTGTCACCACCCGCCACCATCTGACCCGGCCCCGCCACGCGGCACCCGCACCCCCGTCGATCATGGAGTTGTGGTGGGGGACAAAATAGCCGCTAGGCCCCAAGACGGGCACCACGCCTCCATGATCGACGTGGGTCGGCGCTGCGGCGTCGCGGCGCTGGGGATGGAGACTAGATCGGGGCCAACTCGGGGATGCCGTAGTGCTGGTCGAGGACCTGCATGGCGGCGCCCGCGGCGATCACGTCCGCGCCGAGGCTGGACAGGGCCACCCTCGTGCTGAGCCAGGCCGCGCGCCGCGCGTCGGCCTGGACGGCCTCGGTGACCGCCGTGAGGTAGGTCTGCGGGTGCCGGAGGAGATCCGCGCCCGCCAGCACGACGTGGGCGAGGTCGAGGGTCTGGAGCAGGTTGACGACGCCCACGGCCAGCACGCGGGCGGCGTGCGCGATGTCCCCGGCCTCGGCGGCGTGATGGTGCACGATCTCCAGGCACCCGTGCCGGCCGCAGACGCAGAGAGGCCCGGTCAGGTCGACGACCGTGTGGCCGAATTCGCCCGCGTTGGTGTGCGCTCCCCGGTGGGCCGCGCCGCCGAGCCAGAAGCCGCCGCCGATGCCGGACTCGACCATGATGAGGGCCGCGTCGCCGAACGTCGCGCCGTGCCGCCAGGCCTCCGCCGTGATCCCCGCGGTGACGTCCTTGTCGAGGTGGACGGCGAGGCCCAGGTGCTTCTCGGCGACCTCGCGCAGGGGTACGTCGTGCCAGTGCCGCAGGCCGTGGGCGTCCCGGACAAGGCCGTTGGCGTGGTCGAGTGGGCCGATCATGCCGATGCCCAGCCCGGTGAGCCGGCCCCGCAGGTCGCCGATGCCGGCCAGTGTGTCGATGCCGGCGCTCAGGGCGTCGAGGAGTTGCTCCGGGGTGAAGTCGCGGGGCAGCGGGCTGACCGCCGACTGGTGCACGGTGCCGGCCAGGTCGACCAGGACGAGCCGCAGCGTGCGCCGGGCCACGTGGGCGCCGATCGCGTACCGGCTGTCCGGGACGAGTTCGTAGACGACCGCGGGCTTGCCGATGCCCGGACGTCGCACGCCGGCGGGGCGGATCAGCCCGTCGGCGGTCAGCCGGGCGATGACCTTGGAGACCGCCTGTGGTGTCAGGCCGGTGGCCTCGACCACCGTCGAGCGCTCGAACGTGCGAGCAGTGCGCCCCACCGCCATGACCAGTGCCTGGTTGTAGTCGCGGAGGAAGGTGACGTCGGCAGTGACGCGAGTCATCTCACCACCCTATTACGCAACGCTGTTGCTAAATTTTTTCGGTGATCGAGTTGAGTAGAGGTCGACGGTTGGCGGCGCTTGCCGCTCTGGCACTGGGCGGCGTCGCTGTCGGCCTGACCGAGTTCGTGGCGATGGGCCTCCTGCCCGACATCGCCCGTGGTCTGCTCCCGCACGAGTACGCGCAATCGTCGTCGGGCGCGGTCGCCCGTGCGGGCTGGATGATCACCGCGTACGCGCTCGGCGTGGTCGTCGGCGCGCCGCTGATCGCCGCGTTGAGCGCGCGCCTGCCCCGCAAGAAGCTCGTCCTCGGGCTGCTCGTGTTGTTCGCCCTCGGTACTGTCGCCTCCGCGCTCGCCCCCACCTTCGACCTGGTGCTGGTGGCCCGGTTCGCGGCGGCGCTGCCGCACGGGGCGTACTTCGGTGCGGCCGGTCTGCTCGCGGCGACCCTGATGGGCCCCGGTAACGAGGCCCGTGGTTTCGCCACCGTGCTCGGCGGTCTGACCGTGAGCAACCTGGTGGGCGTACCCCTCATCACGCGGCTCGGGCAGACGGTCGACTGGCGTGTCGCGTACCTCGTCATCGCCGGCTTCTTTGTGCTCACCCTGCTGGCGGTGCTGGCGGTCGTGCCGGAGGTCGCCGCGGCGGTCGACGGCTCGCCGGCCGCCGAGTTGCGGGCGTTGCGGACGTCGCAGGTCTGGTTGGTCGCCGCCACCGGCGCGGTCGGCTTCGCGGGGTTCTTCGCGGTGAACACCTACATCGCTCCGGTCACCACCGACGTCACCGGCCTCTCCGCCGCGACGGTGCCGTGGGCGTTGGTCGCGGTGGGTCTCGGGATGACCGTCGGGAACGCCCTGGGCGGCTGGCTGGCGGACCGCGACCTGCAGCGGAGCATGGTCATCGGCTTCGTGGCGATGATCGTGAGCATCGCCGTGTTCAGCCTCGTGGCGTCGACACACGTCGGCCTGTTCGTGGGCGCGTTCCTGGTCGGTGCGACAAGCCTCTATCTCGGCCCGGTCCTGCAGGCGCGTCTGATCACCGTCGCCCCGGGAGCGCAACTGATGGGCGCGGCGCTCAACCAGTCCGCCATGAACATCGCGAACAGCCTGGGCGCCGCCCTGGGCAGCGTCGCCATCGCCGCCGGACTCGGTTACCTCGCGCCGGCCCGGGTGGGCGTCGCCCTGGCGGTCGTCGGGTTGATCCTGGGACTGGTCAGCTTCGCCGTCGGGCGACGAGTGCGCGAGCGGGTCCCGGCCACCGTCTGACGTGCGAGACGCGGTCAGAAGTCGTCCACGCTGACCGTCACCCGGTCGGTGCTCGATTTCCAGTTGGGCACGTTGATCACCTGGTAGCCGCCGCCGCGTTGGCCCACGGTGATCCGTGCCAGCCCGAGGTGGGCCGGCGTCGCCGGGATGAAGACGTCCATGCCGGTGATGAAGGTCTGACCGAAGAACTCCGGCAACGGGGCCGTCAGGTCCGTGACGCCATCGCTGCCGTCGTCGAAGGCGAAGATGCCGATCGTCCGCTTGACGCGCGGTGTGTTCGCCGCGTTCAGGACATCCCTGCCGTTGATCCAGAGGTGGTCGCCGGCGTCGCCCTGGTCGCCCCACCACTCCTTCTGCCGTTGGATCGTCAGGGCCGTGTGCCGGTCGCTGGTCTCGACCAGGCCGCTGAGGCCCTCGCCCGGCTCGCTGGTCGCGAGGCGGAGGAACGAATCCGAGCGGAGGAACGGCTGGAAGTAGAAGTGGTGCGTCGCGGCGCCGGGGCGCACGATGGCGAACTCGTAACGGGCCGTGGCGAGCACCGGGAGGGGGCCGAACGAGCCGTCGCCACCGAGCGGCAGCCGATGCGCGGGCCGGTGTGACAGCCGGCCGCCGGTCAGCGGGTTGACCGGGTAGACCTCGAGGGTCGCGCCGGTGACGCCGACGTTGCTCGGGAAGAGCACGGCGCGGCCGGAGACCCGGGTGGCGCCGAAGAGTTGCGGCACGATCCGAGTCGTGTGGGGCGCGCGGCCCCGGAGGAAACCGAAGATCTCGGTGAACGACTCCGCCGACGACACGGTCTGGGTGTGCGACTGGTCCGGCAGGTGCACGTTTGTCGCCCCGACGACGGCGCGGGCCGGGTCTCCCTCACCCCAGATCGCCAGCGTGGGCACACCACCCGGCGGGGAGGTCGCGGTGCGTCCGTCCAGGTTGACGTAGTGCGCGACCCGGGCGGCACGCTCCGTCGAGCTGGTGAGGTAAGCCTGCGAGACGAAGGTGCCCAGTGAGTGCGCGAGCAGGTCGACCCGGTCCGCGCCGGTGGCCGCCAGCAGGCGGGAGATTCGTGCGTCGAGGCCCGCGTACACCTGGGGCAGGATCGTCGCGACGTTCGGGGAGTCGTACTCGTGGGCTTCGATGATGTCGATCGGATACCCGTTGCTGGCCAGCCGTTTGGCCTGGGTCTCGAACTGCGCCGCCGATCCCGCGCTGCCGTGCACGAAGATCACCGGACGGTACGTCGGTGTGGTGGCGGCTTCGGCGGCGCGTGGAACGGCGACGGCGGACAGGCTGGCCGCGAGAGCGACCCCGGCCACCACGGAGAGCAGCCTCCGGCGAGATGCGTGCATCGGTCCTCCACCTGGACGGACGAAGTATTTGCACTACTAGCGCAAGTATCGTGTCAGGGTGCGGCGCGATGGTCCACACCCGGCCCGTCGGTCAACAGGTGGTCATCTGACGGACACTCTCGGTTGACGTTCCGGCGGTTGTGCGACGATCGGCGGGCATTACGTCGAACGACCGTCCACCGGTCTGTCAGCGCACGGTCGCGGACAATAACCGTGGAGGGCACACACCTCGTTACCCCCTTGGAGAGCACGATGTCCCTCTCCCCGTCCCGGGTCTTCGCAGAGCTGAATGCGACTCGACCCCCTGACCAGCCGTCCCCGACGATGGGAACGGCCGTGGTGGTCGGCGGCAGTGTCGCCGGTCTGTTGGCCGCGCGGGTGCTGTCCGACCACGCCGACACCGTCGTCATCATCGACCGAGACGACCCACAGGTGCCCGGCGCACGGCCCGGCGTACCCCAGGGGACTCAGCTGCACGCGCTGCTGCCCGGCGGCCTCTTCCAGCTGGAGCGGCTGTTTCCCGGATTCCGCGAGGAGGCACTGGCGCGCGGAGCGGTCGAGGCGCCGCCCGCGGCCCGGCGCAACTACCTCGACGGGCGTCTGAAGGTCGTCGTCCCCGACGACGCCGACAGTCTGGCGGGCAGCCGGCCGCTCCTGGAGGGCCTGATCCGCCAGCAGGTGCTTCGCCTGCCCAACGTCAAGACGATCACCGCCCGCGCCACCGGCCTCGTGTTCGACGGCACCGCGGTCAGCGGGGTCCGCTGCGAGGTCGGCGGGGTGCCCGGTGTCGAGCGCGCCGACCTCGTGGTGGACGCGATGGGGCGGTCCAGCAAACTGTCGGACTGGCTGGAGCAGGCCGACTGGGACCGGCCGGTCACCCGGCGGATGACCGTGCATCTCAACTACGCGACAGCCCTGTTCCGCCGTCCGGAGGTCACCCCGGCCTCGACGGTCGTGCTGGCGCTGAACACTCCGAGGATGGCGACGGACGTGGCCGGGGCCGCGTTCTTCGCCATTGAGGACGGCCGGTGGATGGCCATGATGGCCGGTTACGGCGACGACCGCCCGGGGCGCACCGCGGAGGACTTCGTCCGCCGCCTGCGGGAACAGTTCCCGCCGGAGTTCGGCGAAGTCGCCGACCAGGAGATGATCGGCGACGTCCAGACCTACCACCATGCCGACAGCCGGCGACGGGACTTCCACGCGCTCAAGCGGTTCCCAGCCGGCCTGATCAGCGTCGGTGACGCCGTCGCGTCGTTCAACCCGGTCTACGGGCAGGGCATGACGGCGGCGGCCCTACACGCGGCCTGCCTGTCGACGTACCTCCGGTCCGGCCCGGATCTGCGGGCGCCCGCGCGCCACTACCTCGAGCTTCAGAAGGTCGTGGTCGACGCCGCCTGGTCGCTCTCGACCTCGGCGGACCTGGCGTTGCCCCACGTCGACGGGCCCTACCCGCGCGGCTACCGGCTCGCCAGCTGGGCCAGCGGGCAGGTCATCGCCGCGACCGTCACGGACGTGACGACCGCGCGGCGGTTCAACGAGGTCGTCTCCATGCGCGCGCACCCGCGTTCACTGGCCCGGCCCGGCGTGCTCCTCGACGCCCTGCGCGCCAACCGACGCGCACACTGAGCGGGCGACCCGGCGGCCTCGTGGAGAGGCCGCCGGGTCAGCCCTACCGGGGGAGCTTGCGGAGAATGTCGACCACGAAACGGTGGTCGTCCAGCTGCGGCAGCCCGGAGACACCGACCCAGCCCACCACACCGGTGCCGCGCACCCGCAGCGGCACCGCGCCTCCGGCCGCCGCGTACCGCGAGGCCGGCAGGCCGAACCTCTCGGCCAGCGTCACCTGCTTGTCCTGGCACAGTCGGGCCATGTAGAGCGAGGAGTGCTCGAACCGCATCACGACCCGGCCCTTGCGGCGCAGCCACGCGTCGTTGTCGGCCGTCGACCCCGGCAGGCCACAGTGGAACAGCTGCCGCCCGGCCCGCCACACACCCACCGAGACCGGCAGCCGCTGCTCGGTCGCCGCGGCGACGGCGAGCATCCCCAGCTCGTACGCGTCGGTCTCGGACAGGCCCGCGAGCTCCAGCTCGCTCTCCTCGCGCAGCAGCTCGTCCAGCGTTGGCCACGATTCACGGTCAGCTGACATGTGTTTCTCCTCGTTCAACGGTGGCGACCTCGATCACCAGGCGCAGGGCGCGTAGTCCTTCAGGAAACAGCCGTACAGGTCCTCGCCCAGCTCGCCGCGGACGATCGGGTCGTACACCCGGGCCGCGCCGTCGACCAGGTCCAGTGGGGCGTGGAAGCCCTCGTCGGCCAGCCGCATCTTCGTCGGGTGGGGGCGTTCGTCGGTGATCCAGCCGGTGTCGACGCTCGTCATCAGGATGCCGTCGGTCAGCATCTCCTCGGCGCTGGTGCGGGTCAGCATGTTCAGCGCAGCCTTGGCCATGTTGGTGTGCGGGTGCCCTGGCCCCTTGTAACCGCGGCCGAACTGGCCCTCCATCGCCGACACGTTCACCACGTACTTGCGGCGGGCCGACGCGGCGGCCATCGCCGGGCGCAGTCGGCTGACCAGCACGAACGGTGCGGTGACGTTGCACAGCTGCACTTCGAGCAGCTCGACCGGGTCCACCTCCTGCACGCGCTGGACCCAGCTGTTGACCGAGTCGAGGTCGGGCACGAGACCCCCGGCGTCGATGGCCGTGGACGCCGCGATCCGCTCCGGTGAGGCCGAGCCGCTGGTCAGTGCCAGTGCGGTGAGCGCGTGCGGGGTGAGCGCGGTCGACTGTGGCCCGGCGGTCAGGCTGCCCACCGGGCCGCCCTGCCCGTCCGGCTTGGCGAACGTGATCAGCTCCGGCAGTGGGCCGTCCGGCAGGGCCGCGGCCTCCGCGGCGATGAGCTGCGCGTACGCCCCGGGGGACCGGCGGACGGTCTGTGCCGCGTTGTTGATCAGGATGTCGAGGGAGCCCTGGCCGCTGACGTCGTCGGCGAGGGCGATCACCTGGGCGGGGTCGCGCAGGTCGATGCCGACGACGCGCAGCCGGTGCAGCCAGTCCCCGCTGTCGGGCATCGCGGCGAAGCGGCGGACCGCGTCGTGCGGGAACCGGGTGGTCACCGTCGTGTGCGCGCCGTCGCGCAGTAGGCGCAGCGCGATGTACATGCCGATCTTGGCCCGGCCGCCGGTGAGCAGCGCGCGCCGGCCGGTCAGGTCGGTACGGGCGTCACGGCGCTCCCGGTTGAGCGCGGCGCAGGACGGGCAGAGCTGGTGGTAGAAGGCGTCCACCTCGCGGTAGCGCTGCTTGCAGACGTAGCAGCCGCGGGGGTTGTGCAGGAAGCCCGCCGTCTCGCCCGGGGCGGAGGACGCGAGCGGAATGCCCTGCGTCTCGTCGTCGATCCGCCCCGGAGCGCCGGTGGCGGTGGCCTCCGTCACCGCCCGGTCGGCGGCGAGGATGGCGTCCCGCCGCTCCTCCCGCCGCCGCTGCTTGATCACCTTGTAGAGCCGGGCGGTGGCCCGCTGCACCCGCACCACGTCGGGGTGGTCGGAGGGCAGCTCCTCCAACGCCTCGAAGACGCTGAGGCAGGCCTCCAGCCGGCTTCGGTCAATGCCCTCTTGACCGTTTTCGGTAATGTTGTCCACCGTCATGCGTCTTGTCTCGTCCCGTATCCCGTGCCGGCTCCAGCCGGTCCCCCCACGTCCGACCCGAAACGGTACGCGCCTCACGGCCTCCCACGCACCTCGCGGCTGCCCGAGGCGGCGCGCCTCGCGGCGCGGTCAGTCCGCGTCGACGTGGCCGAGGCGCCAGTAGCCCATGAAGGCGACCGCCCGCCGGTCCAGACCTCGCTCGGTGACCAGGTGCCGGCGCAGGTTACGGATGACACCGGCCTCCCCGGCCAGCCACGCGTACAGCGGCACGGAGGCCACCTCCTCGGGCACCTCCCACAGGATCTCGGTGTCCACGTCCACGTCCGGCGCCGGCTGGTCGGCCTTCGACGCACCGGGGGTCAACAGTTCCCCGGCCGCGGCGACGACGGCGGGCACCAGCCGGCTGCCGTACCCGTCGGCGCCCCGGGACAGCCAGCGGACCTCGACGCCGGGGGGCGCGACCAGCGGCAACACGTCGGCGGCGTCGGGCACCTCCAGCACGACGGTGCCCCGGGCATCGAGGGGGAGTCGCTCGCAGATGCTGCTGATCGCCGGCACCGCGGTCTCGTCCCCGGCCAGCAGCAGCATGCCGCCGGTCGACTGTCGAAACTCGACCCCGCCGTGGTTGCCGTCGTAGCCGGCGTCCGGCCCGACGAGGGCGATCTCGTCGCCGACGCTGGCCCGCCGAGCCCAGCGCGTCGCCGGACCACTGTCGCCGTGCAGCACCAGGTCGACGTCGACCTCGGCCAGGTGCGGCCGGACCGCCCGCACCGTGTACGTCCGTATCGGGTTGCGCAGGTGCTCCGGCAGGGCCCGCCACGCCGCGTACCAGTCCGCTCCGTCCGGCAGGGTCCCCCGGCGCTGACCGGGCAGCGGCAGCGCCAGCTTGATCCGCTGGTCGTAACCGTTGTCGGCGAAACGGTCCAGGTCCGTGCCGGTGAAGGTCACCCGGGTGAAGGACGGGCTGAGTCGGCGTACCGCGCGGACGGCGACGTCGAACACGCGCCACGGGGCGATGGGCAGGGTCTCGGTCATGGTGCCTCTACGCTCCCTGTTGGCCGACGCCAACTCGTTCTGCATGAGGGTAGGCTAACCTAACGGAATGACGGCCTGTCAAGCCGGACGCGGGCCGTGACCAGCCTGGCGGACCGGCGGTCGTCGGGTCCGTGCGCGCGTGGGGGATGCTGGTTCCGTGCACATCGCGACCCTTGGCCCACTCGCCGTCGACGGCCAGCCCGTTCGGGGTGAACGGCTCGCGGCGGTGCTCCGCGCGCTCGTCGACGCGCGTGGGCGGGTGGTCTCCGTGAGCCTGCTCGTGGACGCCGTCTGGGACGGCACGCCACCCGACGACGCGACAGGCGCCGTCCAGGCGCTCGTGTCCAGGGTGCGCCGTCTCGGGCTGCCCGTGGTCGCGGTGCCGGGCGGATACCGGCTGCCCGCCGAGGAGATCACCGTCGACGCGGTCGAGGCGCGCGCGTTCGTCGACCAGGCGCGCACCGTGCTCCGGTGCGGTGACCTCCGCGCCGCCCGTGGCTTGGCCGATCAGGCGCGTGCCCTGTTCCCCGAGGTGCCGGAGCTGGTCAGCGCCGAGGACACCCGCCTGTTCGCGGAGGTCGCCGCGCTACGCGCGCAGGCGGCACTCGCCGGCGTGGGCTCGTTCGACGAGGTCGACCTGGGTCGACTCATCGCGCGTACGCCGCCGGACGAGCCGTCCGCCGCCCTGCTCGTCCGGGTGCTCGCCGCGCAGGGGCGGGAGGCGGAGGCGCTGGAGCTGGTCGAGCGGCTGCGCGCCGACCTGGCCGACCGGTACGGCACCGACCCGTCGCCCGTGATCACGGACGTCCATCTGGCGCTGCTGCGCGGTGAACTCGCCGCCCCGCCCGTCGCGGCGCCGCCCCGGCAACCGGCGCGGATCACGCTGCCCGCCGCGTGGCGTCGTCCCATGGCCGCCCTCGTGGGGCGGGAGCGGGACGTCGAGGCCGTCACCGGCGCGCTCGCCGAGACACCCGTCGTGACGATCGTTGCGACCGGCGGGGCGGGCAAGACCCGGCTCGCCGCCGAGGTGGCGAGGCGTACGGCGGCGGCCGGTCGGGCGGTACGCGTGATCGAACTCGCCGGCCTGCGCTCACCCGACGAGGTGCTGCCCACGGTGCTCGCCGCGCTCGGCGGCGCGGACACCACGGCGACCGGCGGCAACCTGGGTCTGGAACGGCGGGTCCTCACCCCCGAGGAGCGGCTGCGCGCCGTCGCGCCGGACCTCGACGGGCTGGTGGTGCTGGACAACTGCGAGCACGTGCTCGACGCGGTCGCCGTCGTCGTCGCGGACCTGGTCGCGGCGGCCTCGCCCGAGGTCGCGGTGCTCGCGACGAGCCGCGCCCCACTGGGCCTGGTCGGCGAGCTGGTGCACCGGCTGACCGCGTTGCCGGACGCCGACGCGCTCGCACTTGTCGAGTCCCGAGCCCGGGCCGGTGGCGCCGTGCCGACCTGGGACACCGAGCGGGCGCTCGCCCTGTGCCACCGGCTCGACAACCTGCCGTTGGCGCTCGAACTGGCCGCCGCGCGACTGCGGCACATGCCGATCGACGACGTGCTCGCCGGGCTGACCGACCGGTTCGCGCTGCTCGACGACGCCCTACGCGGCCTGCCCGAGCGGCACGCGAGCCTGTGGGCGCTTGTCGACTGGAGCAGGGAACTGCTCGCCGAGGACGACCGCGACCTGCTCCAGCGGGTCGCGGTCATTCCCGCGCCGTTCACCGCGGACCTCGCCGCCGCCGTCGCGCAGGCCCCGGACGTCCGCCGCGGTCTGGCGACCCTCGTCGAACAGTCCCTGTTGACACTGGTCGAGGGGGACGGTCCGCCGCGCTACCGCATGCTCGAAACGGTCCGTGAGTACGGCGAGGCCCGGCTGGACGCCGTCGGCGAGCGGGACCAGGCCATGGCCGGCCTGGTCAGCTGGGCGCGGGAGCAGGCGGTCGCGCTGGCCGGCCGCTTCATCGGCCCCGGCCAGGTGGAGGCGCTGCACCGTTGCGCCGCCGAGCAGGACAACCTGGTCGCGGGCCTGCGATGGGCGATGGCAGCGGACGACGAGCCGGCCGCCGTCGACGTCGCCACCGCGCTGTTCCACCTCTGGTCGGTGCGGGGCCTGCACCTTGAGGTTCTCGCCTGGGCACGCGGGCTGCTGCACATCGACGACCCGCAGCGACGGCTGCGGTCGGCGATCGTGAGCGGCGCGGCCAGCGGCCGGCCACTGCCCAATGCCGACCGGCTGGCCTGGACGTGCGTGGTGATCAGCGTCAACGCCGGCGTCAGCGCCGACCTGCGGCCCGCCGTGCTCGCCCGGCGGGCCCTGCGGACGCTCCAGGCCGAACGTCCCGCCGAGGTGTCGTCCCGGCTGACAGCTCTCGCGTCGGCGCTGCCCGGCTTCGACGCGTCCGATGTGGAGCAGAGCCTGAAGAGCGCTACCGAGATGGTCGCGCACCCGGACCCGTACGTACAGGGGCTGGGGCTGTTCGCGCGCGCGGCGGTACGGGAGAACGGCGGGCTGCCGGAGGCGTCGGTCAGCGACGCCGAGCAGGCGTACCACCGCTTCGAGGCCGCCGGCGACCACTGGGGCATGGCGATGGCGGCGGGCGCGGTCGGGCAGTTCCTCGTCCCGGGCGGGGATTCCCGGTCGGCCGAGTGGCTGACCCGCAGCGTTCGGCACATGGAGTTGGTCGGCGCCACGCAGGACGCGCGGTCCATCCGGGTCCGGCTGGACGTGCAACTCGCCCTGAGCGGCGACGCGGAGGCGGAGCGGCGACTGGGCGAGACGGCCGCGCTGGGGCAGGCCGAACAGATGGACGCCGCGCAGGCGCTCCTCGGCCTGGCGCACCTGGCCTGGCTGCGCGAGCGGTACGACGAGGCGCTCGCCCACGCCGACGAGGTGACCCGCGTCCTCGCCGGCTGGGTCGGGCCGCAGCCGCAGCCGCGCGTGATGCTGCGGGCCACGGCGGCGATCATCTACCTGCGGGTGGCCCAGGTTGGGCGGGTGTCGGGCAACGACGCCACAGTCCAGGCGGCCGCGATGCTGTCGCTCGCCCGTGACGATGCGCTGACCTCGCGGGACCTGCCGGTGATCGGGGCGTGGGCGTCGGGCGGCGCGGAACTCGCGGCGTACCGGGGTGACGTCGACAGCGCCCGCGAACTGGCCGTACTCGCGAAGCGGATCGGCACCCAGATCGAGATGTTCTTCCCCTTCGAAAACGGCGAACGGCTCAACGCCATCCTCGGGAACGAGGAGCAGCGTGAGCCGTTGCTGGCCGCGTGGCGCGAGCGGCCACCCGCCGCGGCCGTCAGCCGGATCCGCGAGCTGATGGACGACCTGCTCGCCTGACTCAGATCTTCTTGCGGTACGCCCGCAGCGCCAGCGGCATGAACACCGCAACGAAGCCGGCGCACCAGGCGAGCGTCCACCACACGTGGTTGCCCAGTGGGGTGCCGAGGAACAACCCGCGTACCGACGCCACCAGGTGGGTCATCGGGTTGACGTCCACGAACGCCTGCATCCAGCCCGGCAGGGTGTCGGCGCCGACGAACACGTTGGACGCGAAGCTCAGCGGCATGATCAACGCGAACATCACACCCTGCACGGCGCCCGCGGTCCGCACCTTCATCGACACCAGCACCGGCAGCCAGCTCAGGCAGAGCGCGAACAGTACCGCGAGCAGACACCCGGCGATCGCCCGGAACGGGTCGGTGTCGATCCGGAAACCCATCACGTAGCCGATCGCGAGGGTCGACACGGTGACGATGACGTACCGGACGACGTCGCCGAGGACCGCGCCGACAAGTGGTGCGGAACGGGGGATGGGCAACGACCGGAACCTGTCGAAGATGCCCTTGGCGATGTCGGTGTTCAGGTTGACGCCGATTGCGATGGCGCCGGTCGCGATCGTCTGCGCCAGGATGCCGGGCAGCAGGAACTGCAGGTAGTCGTGGGTCGATCCGGCGACGGCGCCGCCGAAGACGTACACGAAGATGATGAGGAACAGGACTGGCTGCAGGGTGACGTCGATGAGCGCTTCGGGCGTACGCCAGGTCTTGATGAGGCTGCGCTTGGCGAGCGCCAACGAGTGCCGGACCAGCCGGAAAGGCCGAGGGTTCGGCGCGGTTGTCGAGAGCGCGCGGCTTCGCGTCGGCGCGGTGTCGGTCAGAGTGCTCATGCCGCGACCTCCGTGGGGCGGGTGGTGTCGTCTTCCGATGCCGTACGCCCGGTGAGGGTGAAGAACACCTCGTCGAGGCTCGGCAGGTGCAGGGAGAGTTCGGTGACCGCGATGCCGGCCGTGGCGAATCGCGCGACGCTCTCGGTCAGGGCCGCGTCGTCGGTGACCGGCACCGCGAGCACGCCCTTGCGGATCTCGTCGGCCTGCCCGCCGGAGCCGACCTGGGTCAGGATCTCCGCGGTGCGGGGCAGCTGAGCCGGATCGGACGGCCGGACCTCCAGGGTCTGACCGCCGACCACCCGCTTGAGCCCCTCCGGGGTGTCGTGCGCGATGACCCGGCCGTGGTCGATCACCGTGATCGCGTCGGCGAGCGCGTCGGCCTCCTCCAGGTACTGGGTGGTCAGCAGCACCGTCGAACCGTTGTTGACAAGCGAACGGACCACGTCCCACATGTCCTCGCGCTTGGCCGGGTCGAGCCCGGTCGTCGGCTCGTCCAGGAAGATCACGTCGGGGGAGCCGACGAGGCTGGCGGCCAGGTCCAGCCGTCGCCGCATGCCCCCGGAGTAGGTCTTGGCCTGACGGTTCGCAGCATCGGTCAGGTCGAACCAGTCGAGCAACTCGGCGGCCCGTCGCCGGGCGCCGGCGCGCCCCAGCTCCAGCAGGGTGCCGAAGAGCTCCAGGTTCTGCCGCCCGGTCAGGTCCTCGTCGACCGAGGCGTACTGGCCGGTGAGACCGATACTCTGCCGAACGCGCTCGGCGTCCCGTACCACGTCGAAACCGCTGATTCGGGCGGTCCCGGCGTCGGGGGTGAGCAGGGTGGAGAGGATCCGCACGGCGGTGGTCTTGCCGGCGCCGTTGGGGCCGAGCACCCCGAGCACCGTTCCGCGGGGTACGGCGAGGTCCACGCCCTGCAGCGCCCTCGTCTTCCCAAATGTCTTGACGAGGCCCTCGGCCTCGATCACCAGGTCAGCTGTCATGCGGACAGTCTGCGCGGGCCCGCTGACACCGCCCTGACACGCCACCGACACCGGCCGACACGGGCTGACATCGGGGCCGGGAGGAAGACAGCCTCGCCTGCGCCGATCTTGTAGTTTCGGTTGCCGAAAAGCGCCGTAATGAGCCCTTTGCCGGGACAGTAAGCGCAAGATCGCGGGACGGGGCCTGGCCCACGGGCGCGGGCCGGCCGGGCTCCCTTGCGGGGAGCCCGGCCGGTGCGGTCGACGCCGTCGTGGCGCTGCCGGAGCGCAGCGGGGGGAGGTGCTGCGCGCGGGCGAGGTACGGACGGCGCGACCGCGCTCCGCGCGGTGGTCCGCCTGCTCAGCTCGGCAGGCGGCCCCGCGTGGAGACGAAGTGGTACGACATGACGGCGAACCCGGGATCACGGAGCAGCCGCCGGAAGGCGTCCAGTTGCTGGGACGACAGCCCCGCCGCCAGCAGGTCCGGTTCCAACTGGCGGGAGTTGGTCTCGTAGAGCGACGTTCCGGTCGACCCGCCGGCCCAGCTCTGCGAGTGGGTGATGGTGTCCAGGTCGGTCAGACCGGCGAGGGCCATCTCGGTGTGCACGTCCTGCGCCCATCCCAGGTCCGCGCCGTGGTCCTCCAGGACGCCCATCATGGCGTCCATGACCTGCGCGAAGAGCTTCGCGGCGTCGTCGGTGGGCGCGGTGAGCACCCGCTGCGGCGCGGTGCAGTCGAACTCCTCGACCACCAGCCACCCGCCGGGCGCCAGCGCGCCGGTGAGGGTGCGCAGGACCCGCCGTCGATCGGGGAGGTGCAGCAGCACCAGCCGGGCGTGGATCAGGTCGAACGCGTCCCCGGGTGGCGGTTCGGTGCGCACGTCGTGCTGGCGTACCTGCAGGTTGGCCTCGGCCACGAGGTGGGTGGGGTCGATGTCGGTGGCCAGCACGTGCCCGTCGTCGCCGACCGCGCGGGCCATCCGCCGGGCCATCGAGCCGCCACCGGCCCCGACCTCCCAGCAGGTCGCGCCCGGTTCCAGCACCGGGCGGGCCAGCCGACGCGTCGTGATCGGATCCAGAAAGGACTCCAGCGCGTGCATCTGGGGAACGGCGTCCGGTGCGCCGTTGTCGAACGTGTACGTGTCATCGCTCGTAGCGGTTGTCATCGGTGTCTACCTCTCCGTGAAGGGTCGGGTGACTCGAGAAGGGTCGGTTTGACTACGGGGTGTCGGCCCAGAGCCGAGGGGTCGATCGGTTGGCCGGGGGCGGCGCAACGGCGGCGACGCTCAACATCGCCGCCAGCGGGGCCGGGTCGCGGCGGGCCTCCGCGGTCGGCCGGTCGTAGACCACCCGGCCGTACTCCAGCACCGCCACCCGGTCCGCGACCTCGATGGCGTGCTGGAGTTGCTGCTCCACGAGCAGCACGGTCAGGCCGTCGGCGGCGAGACCGTTGACGAGTTCGCGGACCCGCGCCGCCAGATCGGGCGACAGGCCCTCGCACGGTTCGTCGAGCAACAGCACCCGGGGTTGGCCGAGTAGCGCACGGGCTATCGCCAACATCTGCTGCTCGCCGCCGGAGAGTTCGCAGCCGCGGTGTCGTAACCGCACCGCGAGCCTCGGCAGCAGTTCCAGGGTCCGGGCGACCGTCCAGCCCTCACCGCCGGAGGTGGGGGCCCGCCACGGCGCGGCCGCCAGGTGCAGGTGCTCGGCCACTGTCAACCGGGAGAAGACCCGTCGGCCCTGCGGGACGAGACCGACGCCGGACTGGGCGATGCGATGCGGTTGTCGGCCGGCGACGTGCACGCCGCCGATCTCGATGCGACCGCTGGACGCCCGAACCAGCCCGGCGATGGTGTGCACGAGCGTGCTCTTGCCCGCCCCGTTGCGGCCCACCACGGCCTGGATGCTGCCCGGGCGTACCCGCAGGCTGACCTCGTGCAGGACGATTCCCCCGCCGTAGCCGGCGCTGAGGCGATCCACGGTGAGCATCAGGCCACCCCGTCGGCGTAGGCCTGCCGCACCAGCGGCGAGGTACGGATCTCGTCCGGTGTGCCGGCGGCCAACGTCTGACCGTCGCGCAGCACCGTGACCGTGTCGGAGAGGGCGTACACCAGGTCCAGTCGGTGTTCGACAAGTAACACGGCGACGGCCCTGGGCAGCGCCTGGAGCAACTCGACCAGCCGGCCGACCTCGACGGCGGACAGCCCGGCCGCCGGTTCGTCGAGGAGCAGCAGGCGGGGGCGACCGGCCAGGGCCATCGCGATCTCCAACTGGCGTCGTTGCCCGTGCGCGAGGTGCCCGGCGGGCACCGCCGCGACGGCGGTGAGCCCCATCTGGTCCAGCAGCGGACCCGCCAGGTGTTGCGCGGCGCGTCGGCGTCCGCCCGGCCACCACCGACGGCGTGGGATGACCCGTGGCAGCGCGGCCACCACGACGTTCTCCGTCGCGGTGAGCGTCGGAAAGACCGCGGGTCGTTGGTGGATGCGGTTGATGCCCCTCCGCGCCCGGCCCGCCGGCCCGAGCCGACCGACGTCGCGTCCGTCGAACCGCACAGTGCCGCGCTGCGGCCTGGTGGAACCGCCGATCACGTTGAGCAGCGTGGTCTTGCCGGCCCCGTTCGGGCCGATCAGGGCGTGCCGCTGGCCGTCGTGGACGCACAGGTCCACACCGTCGAGCGCGGCGAGCGAGCCGTACCGCACGCTGATCTTCTGGGCTTCCAGCAGGCCGGTCATCGGTGCAGCTCCGCAACGGTGGCCTGATCATGGGTGGCCGGCTGGTCCGGCCGTAGCGCCGGGGCGCCCGGCGGGCGCAGCCGGACCCGGGCCCGGCTGACGCCGGTGGGCAGCAGGTAGACCGTCGCCACGAACAGCGCGCCCAACACCAACGGCGCGTGGCCGGGCAGCACCCCGAACAGCCAGTCCCGGACGGCGATGACCAACGCCGCGCCCACCAGGGCGCCGCCCACCGAGGCGGTGCCACCGATGACGACACCGAGCAACAGCAGGGCTGACGTGTCGAAGCCGAAATCGGCGGGGGAGATGTACTGCTGGGCGACGACCAGGAGCGAGCCGGCGGCACCGGCTATCGCCCCGGCGGCGATATGCGCGCCGGACAGGTGCAGCGCCACCCGGTGGCCGCTGGCGCGCAGCCGCGTCTCGTCGTCGCGGCCGGCCCGCAACACCAACCCGGCCCGGGTACGCAGCAACACCAACACCGCGCCGATCAGCGTCGCCACGACGACCAGGGCGTACAGGTAACGGGCCTGATCGCTGGCCAGGGCGGGGAGCCCCCAGAACGGGCGGACCGCGGGGATGCCGGCCAGCCCGTCCGTGCCACCGGTCACCGACCGCCACCGCCCGAGGACCACGACGACGAGTTCGCCGATGGCCAGGGTGATCATCAGGACGATCACCCCTCGGGCGTGTACGACGAGCGGCACGGTGAGCGCGGCCAGCAGCGCCCCGGCGGCCGCCGCGACGACGAGCTGCACGACGCCGACGTCGGAGATTCGGCTGCCGACCACCGCGCAGGCGTAGGCGCCCGCCGCGTACGGTGCGGTCTGGCCGAGGGTGGGCATGCCGGCGACGCCGGTGAGCAGCGCGACGCTCACCCCGACCAGGGCCAGCGCCAGCGTCCGGGCCAGGATCGACGTGGTGTAGTCGTCGACCACCCAGGGCGCCACGACCAGGCCGACCAGGACGAGCGCCGCGATGCCGCCCCGAACCCGTCGGATCACCTCGCCCCTCATGCCGTCCTCCACCTGCCGGCCAGGCCACGCGCCCGCACGGCCAGCACCGCCGCCATGGCCGCGAAGAGCAGAAACGGCGCGGCGGACGGCAGCAGTGCCACTCCCAGCGTCTGGATCTCACCGATCGCGAGCGCGGCCAGCAGGGTGCCCGCCATCGACCCGAGACCACCGAGGACGACGACCACCAGGGAGAGCAGCAGCACCGTGTCGGCGGTGCCCGTGCCGGGGCCGATGATGGGCGCGCCCAGGACCCCGGCCGCGCCGGCCAGCGCACCGGCGGCGGCGAGCACACCGGCCCGGATCCGCGCCGGACTCACGCCCAGACAGGCGACCATCTCCGGGTCGTCGACGGCCGCCCGGACCAGCATTCCGGCCCTGGTGCGCCGCACCACCAGGTAGAGCCCGGCGGCGAGCACCGCCGCGACGACGATGAACACCAACCGGTACGCGGCGTAGCGGTGACCGGCGACCATCACCGACCCCTCCAGGGCTGCGGGAACCTGGACCTGCGGGTTGTCGGGCCCGAAGCCGGCGACGAGCAGGCTGCCGCCGGCCAGCGCCACCCCGAACGTCAGCAGCGCCTGACTCAGGTGATTGCCGGTGGCGACCGGTGTGAGCAGGCCGGCCAGGAGCACCCCCGCCGCGGCGGCGGCCAGCACACCGACGGCGAGGGCCAACGCCAGGCTCGCCCAGCCGCCGTCGAGCACCGCCGCGGCGGTGTACCCGCCGATCGCGTAGAGCAGGCCGTGCGCCAGGTTGAGGATGTTGGCGACGCCGAAACAGAAGACCAGGCCCGACGCGGCGACGAACACGAGCAGCCCGTAGGCGACCCCGTCCAACGCCGGGATCAGGTACGGGTCGATCCGGTTCGTGCCGGCCGCCACCGCTATCACCGGCCGACGGTCGCGAGGTCACCCACGACGGTGTTGGACAGCGCCCGGCCGTCCTGGCGAACCTGCCGCAGGTACCACTTCTGCACTGGGGAATGTGTGGTGGTGGAGAACTGCCAGGTACCGCGGGGGCTGGCGATCTGACCGAGTTGGCCGATGGCCGCGTTGATGGCCTCGGGGGTCGGGTCGCTTCCGGCGGCGCCGATCGCCCGGTCCAGCACCGCCGCCGCGTCGTACGAGGCGAGCGCGTAGGTCGTCGGTGAACCGTCGTGCTTCGCCTTCCACGCGGCCACGAAGGCGCGGTTCTCCGCGTTGTCGAGGTCAGGCGAGTAGTTGAGCACCGAGTAGATGTCCCGGGCGGCCTCGCCCTGCGCGTTGAGCACGCCGCCCTCGGTGAGGAACCCGGCCGCGTACAACGGGACGTCCTTGATCTCCGACTGCGCGTACTGCTTCACGAAGTCGACGGCGGCGCTGCCGGCGTAGAAGGTGTAGACCGCCGCCGCGCCGGAGGCCTTGATGCGGGCGAAGTACGGGAGGAAGTTGGTGGTGGCCGGGAACGGCGTGAACGTCGTCTTGCCGTCGGTGTTCGCGAGCTTCCCGCCGATCTTCCCGAACGCGTCGGTGAAACCGCGCAGCTCGTCCCAACCGCCCTGGTAGTCCGGGCCGATCGCGTAGACGGAGCCCTTCACGTTGTCACGGACGTGCTGGGCGATCGCCGCCCCGGGCTCGTCGGAGAGGTACGAGGTGTGCCAGACCCGGGAGACGTCCTTGAGTTCCGGTCGGCCGTTGGAGCCGACCAGTGGCACCTTGGTCTCGTTGAGCAGCGGCGTGACTCCGGCGACCGAGCCGCCGCCGACGATGCCGGTCAGCGCGGACACCCGGTCCTGTTTGAGCAGTTTGGTCGCCGCCGGGACCGCGGTCTGGGCGCCGTTTCCCTCGTCCGCGACGACGAGGTCGACCTGCCGGCCGCCCAACTTGCCGTCGTGGGTGTCCAGGTAGAGCTGGAAGCCGTCGCGGATCTCGGTGCCGACCGCCTGGTACGTCCCGGACAGCGACGCGAGCAGACCGATCTTTATCGAGCCGCCGGCGCTCGTGCCCGGCGCGTCGTCACCGCAGGCCGTGCTGGTGGTCAGCACGGCCGCGAGCAGCGCGGCGGTCAGGGCACGGCTGCGCCAAGGGGTGGTGAGAGGCATGTCTAACTCCAGGGGAAGGGGAAGGGGTCTCCGGCGTGTGGGGGCGCCGGGGTTGTCAGCGGCTGCGGGCGAGAGCCGCTCGGGCAGCGGGGGTCAGGGCGTCCCCGATGCGGTTGGCCAGCTCGGTCATCTCGTAGGAGACCTTGCCCACGTCGCACTCGGGGGCGGCGAGCACCAGCAGCGAGGCGCCGTCGTTGAAGGCCATCGAGAACATGAACCCGCCCTCGAGCTGCGTGACGTTGGAGATCACCGCGCCGGCGTCGAAGAAGGCCGCCGCCCCCCGCAGCAGGCTGACGAGCCCGCTACCCGTGGCGGCCAACTGGTCGGCCCGGTCCGGTGGCAGGTCGCGGGTGGCGGCCACCATCAGACCGTCGCTGGAAATGGCAATCGCGTGGCTGACCTCGGTCGCCCGCGCGGCGAAGTTGTCCAGCAGCCAGCCGAGATCCTGTTGGTCGGTCACGTGCTCTCCTGTCCCGTCATTTGTTGCCGAGGTTGATCGGGGTGCGCCGTCGGTTCGCCACACCCCTCGCGTACGCGGCCATCGCCGTCGCCACCTGCGCCGGGTCGCGGTACTCGGAGCGTTGCTGCTGCTG
Organism: Micromonospora ureilytica; assembly: GCF_015751765.1. Taxonomy (NCBI): domain Bacteria; kingdom Bacillati; phylum Actinomycetota; class Actinomycetes; order Micromonosporales; family Micromonosporaceae; genus Micromonospora; species Micromonospora ureilytica. The sequence goes on along the minus strand of NZ_JADOTX010000001.1, from coordinate 2,709,036 downwards.
GGGCACCGTCACCCCGCCGGGCACGAGGTGCCGTTGCGGCTGCCGTTTGGGCAGACCGGAGTTGGTGGTCGTGGCGACCTCGGGGGTGTGCGCCTGGGCGGCCGTACGCCAGGCGTCGTCGGCGGGGGTGGACCACTGCTGACCGTTCTGACCGTTCTGGCCGTCGACGACGTCGTTCTGGAACCAGTGGTTGACCTGTTCGAAGATGAGGAGCTCCTCGGTGGGCGCGTCACCCCGGTCCGGGGGTTGGGGAGCCGGTCGGAAGACCGGCGCCGCCGGCAGCGTCCGTTCGGCCGTAGGGCGTCCGGCGGTGGGTTCGGGGCGCGGCTGGTACGGCGGCGGAGTGCTGGGCGTCCGCGCTGCCCGCCGCGACAGCCGGCCGGGTGCGAGCAGGTACTCCTCCGGCGGCAGGGACCGGATGATCGCCGCGGGCAGTGTCGCCTCGGCGAGGATGCCGCGTCGGGGGCCGCGTCGCAGTTGGACGGTGGCGCCCAGCCGAGCGGCGAGTTGGCCCACGACGACCAGCCCCATCGCCCGCACGGCGGCCACGTCGATGGCCGGCGGGCGGGCCAGCAGCTCGTTGAGCTGTTGCATCCGCTGCGCGGACAGCCCCACACCCTCGTCGCTGATCTGGACGATGACGCGGTCACCCAGGCTCCGGCCGCTCACCCAGGTCTCACTGCCCGGCGGCGAGTACGTCGTGGCGTTGTCCATGAGTTCGGCGAGCAGGTGCACGACCTCGTCGACGGTCTTGGCGGCCACTGCCACGTCGCCGTCGATCATGCCGAGCCGGACCCGCGCGTAGTGCTCGATCTGGGACAGCGCAGCCTGGAGCACCTGTTGCAGAGGGACGTCCCGCTGGCGTACGCGACCCACGCCGACGCCGCCGAGCACCAGCAGGCTGGCGTTGATCCGGCCCATCCGGGTCGCCAGGTTGTCCAGTGTGTAGAGCTGGTCGAGCCGGTCGGGGTCGGTCTCGTCCCGCTCGACCAGGTCCACCTGGGCCAGGACGGCGTCGACCAGTCGCTGTTCGCGGCGGCTCAGGTGGATGAAGATGTCGGCGGTGTTGGCGCGCATGACTGCCTGTTCGGCGGCGGTCCGCACGGCGGCCTGGTGCACGGCGCTGAACGCCTGACCCAGTTCGCCGATCTCGTCGTCGCTGGACGGTTCGAGGGCGGCGCTGGACTGCTGGTGGGCCAGCTTCTGCGGGTCGACGGTGGCGCTGCCGGGCTGTTGGAGCTGGGCCACCACGGCGGGGAGCTGTTCGAACGCCACGGCGTTGGCCGCGTCCCGGAGGCGACGTAGCCGTCGGGTGATCTGCCGCGCGACGGCCCAGGTCACCAACGTGGTCAGGATGAGGGCCAGGAGGACGCTGGCGGCCTCGGCCACGGCCCGGCGGCGCTGGTCGGCGTGCGCGGCCCGAACGTCGTCGCGGACCGCGTTGTCGACCCGGGCGCGCAGGTCGGCCAGGCGGGCGGCGCGCGTCTGGGTGGTGGTCACCCACGCGCCGGTCTCCAGTTGCAGCTGCGACCCCGGCTGGGCCCGGGACACCTCGTCCTGCATCCGTTGCAGGGCGAGCGCCTCCTTGCCGGTGCCGGCCTGCTCCCACCAGATGCCCCACTCGGGTGGGGCCAGGGCCAGGAACGACAGGCTCGACTCGGTGTAGCTGGTGCGGGCCGCTGTGATGTCCTGCTGCATGGCCGGGGTCAGCTCGCCGCCCGCGACGGCGCGCAGCACGGCGACCTGCTGCTGACCGATGGCCTCGGCCGTCTTCGACAGCGCCGCCGAGGCCCGGATCCCGTCGGCGAGTTGGGCGTCCACCACGCCGTGTGAGACGTTCTCCCGGAAGTTGATGAGGTCGGCGATCGCGATGCGGTAGCTGAAGGTCATCGCCGACACCGAGGCGTGCGTGGCGGTGCGCACCTGGGTGCGCAGAGGGGCGAGGCCGTCCAGAGCCGCGTCGATGCGCCGCAGGAGAGACGGGTTGGCGTCGTTGTCGGTGGACAGCCGGTCACGCTGCCCGCGGTAGCGGGCGACGGCGTGGTCGGTGGCGGCCATCTCCGCGCCGAAGGCGTCCTGCTGCTCCGGCCGGGCGTAGGTGAGCAGGTCGGCGGCGGCGATGCGTTCGCGTTGCAGCCGGTAGGCCAGGTCGCCGGCCTCGGCACCGATCTGGGCCAGGATCTGCAGGTCGCTGGCACGGGCCGTCTGGCGTGCGCTCTCGGTCAGTGCGAGACCGGCGAAGCCGATCACGGCGACGAGGGGGGCCGCGACGATGAGGCGCATCCGGCCGGCTATCTTCCAACCGCGTCGGCGGGTCGGGTAGGGTCTGGCCGCGTGGGACCGGGTGCTCGACGCCAAGATTGACTCCCACGACTCGTCGATGACGGTCTATCCGCACCTTGCCGAATGCAAGTCCCATTCGGCCGGACGCCGCGCTCGTAGACCAGACCTGGCCGTGGTACAAACTGCCCGTACCAGCATCTGTACCCAACGTCAGCGACCGGTGACGCCGCGAGGTCGTGCCGGATCGGTCGGGTCAGCGCTGATTGTCGAGGGGTTCGGCCGGCGGGTGCCGCCGCTCCGGATCATCCGTCTCGGGCTGGCCGTTGAGCACCTGGCCGATCAGTTCACGCAGCTCGTCGATCGCGTCCACGACGGCGCCCGGGTCGCGCGCGTCACGCCGCCCACGCTGACGCGGCACCCGCCGATCCAGCCGAGCCGGTTCCGGAGCGCGCGGGCCCCGGCGACCGTCGGCCGCCAACTGCTCGGCCGCGACCTGCGGCCACAGGGCGGCCAGTCGGCCGTCGGTGCCGAGCACGTCGTCGCAGCGCAACGCGAACTCGTGACTGCCGAACCGGCGACCCGACTCGACCGCCGCCACCGTCTCCCGGCTGAACCGCACCAGATCCGCCAGGGCCCGTTGGGTCAGGCCCCGTTGGACGCGACAGTTGCGCAACTCCCATCGGAACCGCTGACTGGCCGCGGAGGGAGCCGAGCTCGACGGGGACGTGTGCTCCATGCGCTCACCTTCGTGGAACGGACATTCGGCGGCGGACACCGGATCGAGATTGGCCGATGAGCAGGACATTCACAGAGGGCAATTCTTAACCCAACACGCGATGGGTGTGAAGACGTTCACCGGTATGAATCGTCGGGCAAAGCGCGAAAGGTGCGCGCCGGGCCCGTTGCCGGCACCGAGGTGCGCCCGGTGGAGCGGGCAACACCGCCCCGCCCACCCTCGACCCGTCCGCAGGTCAGCACCGCTGGGGCTCGCGCCCACTCAGGCGGCGTGCACTTCGGCCGCCACCCCACCCCGTGCCACCGGCGCGTCCGCGGGCGTCGGGATATCGATTATCGCGAGCAGTGTGCGGTGCGCACGAAACGCGACATTGGGTTTGTACGAGCGATGCTGCTCCGGTGACAACCGTAGGTCGGGAATGGTTTCGGCGAGCCGGCTGAGGGCGATCCCGGCCTCAAGTCGCGCCAACCCCGCACCGATGCAGAAATGCGGACCGTGCCCGAACGACAGGTGATTGCCCACATCGGCCCGGTGTGGGTCGAACCGGTCCGGGTCATGGAACGCCGCGGGGTCCCGGTTCGCCGCTCCGATCAACAGCAGGCAACGCGCCCCGGCGGGGATCGTCACCGCCCCCACTGTGACATCCCGGGTGGTCACCCGGAGCCAGCCGTCGATGGCCGGCGCGAAGCGCAGCGTCTCGCCCACGAAGGCGGGAACGAGCCCCGGGTCCTTGGCGATCGCCGACCAGCGCTGGGGAGTGGACAGAGCCTGGTCGAGGGCGTGCGCGAGCAATCCGGCGGTCGTCTCGTGGCCCGCTACCAGGAGATTGAAGGCCAGGCTCGCCACCTCGGGCACCGTCAGCACGGTGTCGTCGTCGTCCCGGTAGGCCAACGCGCGACTGATGAAGTCGTCACCCAGGTGTCCGCTGTCCACCCGCTGGCGGACCAGATCTTCGCAGTAGTGCCAGAACTCCAGCAGGCCCTGCGCCAGGCGCACCTGTTCGGCCGGGTCCGGCTGCCCCCAGATGAGGGCGATCTGGCCGTCTGCCCAACTCCGGATCCGCCCGATGTCGGCGTCGGGCACCCCGAGGATGTCCAGGACCACCAGCAGCGGAAGCTCGGTGGCGAATTCCGGTATCAGGTCGACCTGGTCGCCCCGACGGGCGGCGAGCCGGGACACGAGTTGGTCGACCCGGCGCCGGACGATCGCACCGTACTCGGCCTCGACCCGCTCGGCGGTGTTCGCGAAGGTCGCCCGTAGGGCCCGGCGGGTGCGCGGGTGCGCCGGTGGGTCCGCCGCGGCCGTCGTGGGCGGCGCGTCGATCTGCATGATGACGTTCAGTGCCGGGGGGCACACCTCGTAGACCGGGGCGAGGGTGAGGGCGTTGGCGAATGTCGCGGTGTCGGCGAGGGCCCGTCGGACGTGTGCGTGCCTGCTGATCAACCACAGGCCCAGATCCTCGGCGTAGTGCACCCCGTCGGGATCGTCGAGAATACGCCGCCACATGCTTGCCGGGTCGGTGAGATAAACCCCGGTGAACGGATTCAACCGCATGGAAAGCCTCCTGATGCACGCGGCGCGAGACCGGCAGCGCCCCCATTTGGCGATCCACTTCAGCCGGGCCGATAATGGCGCGCATCTGCCTCTGGCTCTTTACGGTGCGCTGGCCGGCCGCACAAGTCAAGATTGGGTTTCGTCTATTTATTGGTCGGCATAATTGCGTGTTGCAACCGCCGGGCGAACCTGGCCAGATGCAAGTTGCGGCGCGGCCCTTGCCGTGAAGTCGACCCAGCCGGTCGATGCATTCGACTCGCTGCTTTCCCTCCCGACCGGGAAACGACCCCGGCGACGACGGGTGACGCCGGAGTCCACCGACCCCCGGCAGAAGCGGGGGGCTCCAGCCATTGCCGGAACCCCCCGCGCGTCGTCGTGTCGTGACGACCCGCTCAGCGCGCAGCCGTCAGGGCGCCCACGGGGCGGCGATGCTCCAGGTGCTGTCGGCGGTCCACGACGTCGGGGTGTTGTACGCGTCGCCGCCGGTGCCGTTGCTGAGCCAGACCTCCGCGTTGTAGTGCCGCAGGTACTTGCCCCGGAAGTTGTACGACTCCAGCGACACGCCGGTGCCGGTCAGCCCGGTGCGGGCGCACCAGGTGGCGTCGGCGCGCAGCAGCGCGGAGCCGTCGTCCGGTGAGTTGCGGACCCGGGAGTTCTGGTGGCGCAGGTACTGCCCGGGAAAGTTGACCGACTCGAACGAGTAGCAACCGGTGCCGGCCAGGCCGGGTCGGACGGTGTACGTGGCGTCGGCCTTGAGCAGGCTGGAACTCGCGGCGTCGACCACCTCCGTGTAGGCCAGGCTGTCCTGGTGGCGTAGGTAGCGGTTGGTGAAGCCGGGCGTGGTCACCTGCAACGACCGGCGGGTGTTGACCGGCAGGGCGACGGGCGCCGAACTGCCGATGGTCTTCGAGGCGTTGATCAGGGCGGTGTTGGCGGCGCGCACCCGCGCCTGGTCCATCTTGATCACCTGCCGGTCGTAGGTGACGAAGCCGTTCAGCTCACCCTCCAGGTCGGTGATCTCGGTGTAGATCGAGGCGCTGAGCCCCTTGCCGAGCATCAGGTTCTGGGTGCCCTGCACCAGCCCGACGTACCGGTCGGTGAGGGCGCTCGAACTGGACTGCCACTCGTACGCGAAGAAGCTGCCGTTCGGGCTGTACTCGTGACCCGGCGTGTGCAGACCCAGACCGCCGAACTCACCGAGAACCGCGATCCGGCTGTTCGACGGTACGGGGGAGTCCGGTCCGAGGTAGACGTGCCAGTCGTCGATGTCGCCGTTGCCGGGGTTGCCGAGGGACTGGCAGCAGTTGTGGCCGCTGTGCGGGTTGACCAGACGGGTCGGGTCCTGGTTCTTGATGTTCTGCGCGACCCGCCGGGTGTCGGTGAGGGACCGCTCGCCCCAGCCCTCGTTGTAGGGCGTGTACGCGATCACGGCGGGTGAGCTGCGGTGCTCGTCGACGATTTCCCGTGCCTCGGCCTCGAACTGCGCCTGCTGGGCGTCGGTCGGGTCGACGTCCTGCGCGGTCAGCGAGGGGATGTCCTGCCAGACGAGCAGGCCGAGCCGGTCGGCGTGGTAGAACCAGCGCTGCGGTTCCACCTTGATGTGCTTGCGCACCATGTTGAAGCCCAGATCCTTGTGCTTCTGCAGGTCGAAGGCGAGGGCTGCGTCGGTCGGCGCGGTGTAGAGCCCGTCCGGCCAGAAGCCCTGGTCCAGGGTGCCGACCTGGAAGACGAACTGGCCGTTGAGCTTGGGGCGCAGCACACCGTTGACCATGCCGGTGGTGATCTCCCGCATGCCGAAGTAGTGCGTGGTTCGGTCCACTGTGGTGCCTGTGGCGTTGCGCACTGTCACCCGGAGGTTGTAGAGGAACGGGTCGTCGGGTGACCAGCGGCGGGCGTTGGGCACCGGCACGCTGAAGTCGGTGAAGCCGCCGGTGGCCGAGCCGACAACGGTGCCGCCGTTCAGCGCCTCGGCGAGCACGCTGTGGCCGCTCACGTCGCCCCGGGTGAAGACCCGGACCCGCAGTGTGTTGTTGCTCAGGTTCGGGTAGACGTCCACGCTGCTGATCGAGGCGGCGGGCACCGGCTCCAGCCACACCGTCTGCCAGATGCCGGAGCTGGGGGTGTAGAAGATCCCGCTGGGTGTCTTGGTCTGCTTGCCGATGGCGGGCATGCTGCCGTTCTGCCGGGTGTCGGTGGGATCCCAGACCTTGACGACGATCTCGTTCGTCCCGGCGGTGAGCTGGGGAGTCACGTCGAAGGTGAAGGCGTCGTAGCCGCCGGTGTGCGCGCCGACCCGGACACCGTTCACCCAGACCGTGCTCTGCCAGTCGACGGCGCCGAAGTGCAGCAGGGTCCGTCGACCCGACCAGTTGGCCGGGATGGTGACGGTGCGTCGGTAGAACAGGTAGTTGCGGTTGTCGTTGGCGGCCCGCTGGATGCCGGACAGGGCGCTCTCCACCGGGAAGGGCACGTTGACCCGCTCGGGCAGGTTGGCGCCGAACTGTGGGGCGTCGTCGGTCGTCGACTGGCGTAGCTGCCACTCGCCGTTGAGATTGAGCCAGTCCGGCCGCGTCATCTGGGGTCGCGGGTACTCGGGCAGTGGTGTGCCGGCCAGGGCCTGGCTGGTCCAGGGGGTGGTCAGTGGTGGCGTCTTCGCCGGCGCGGCGTACGCCGACGAGGAGGGCGCGGCGAGAATGCCGGCCACCAGGGCGAGGATGAGCAGTAGGGGCAGGGCGGGGCGGATGGGGACGTGACGTGTCATGCCGTCTCCGAGGGGGCGAGTCGCCGCGGGCTGTGCAGCCAGGCCCGAAGCGCGTGGGTGGTGGGCATCGGGTGGTCATTGACGGGGGACGGGCGTCAGCGACGGATGTCGGTGGGATCTCCACACGCCAACGGTGACCGGCATATTGACATCCATCATCACCTGTATAACGTTATAGAGCCGCGCCGGGCGTCCCGTCAATGCTTGTTCATCAATGCCTTGTCGGCCCGCCTGCCGAATTCGCGAAAGGTTGGTGGATGGGCGTCAACCTGAAGGACATCGCCCAGCGCGCCGGTGTCTCGCTGGCCACGGTCTCGAACGTGGTGAACGGGTACCGGCCGGTGGGGGAGCGGACCCGACAGCGGGTGCAGCAGGCGATCGACGAACTCGGCTACAGCCCCAACCTCGGCGCCCGACATCTCCGCCGGGGGCGTACCGGCCTGATCGCCCTGGCCGTCCCGGAACTGACCAACCCCTACTTCGCCGAGCTCGCCGAGATCGCCATCTCCGAGGCCGCCGCGCTCGGCTACACGCTCGTCATGGAGAACACCGCGGCGGACCGGGGGGCGGAGCTGGCGCTCCTCGACGGTTCCCGGCAGCGCGTCATCGACGGCCTGATCCTCAGCCCGGTGCGCATCGGCCGGGAGGAGGTGCTGGCCCGGTCCGCCGGCAGCCCACTCGTGCTGATCGGCGAGGGCGTCTTCGACGTGCCGCACGACCACATCGCCATCGACAACGTGGCCGCCAGTCACGCGGCGATCCGGCATCTCGTGGCGATCGGGCGCCGCCGGATAGCGTTTATCGGCGCCACCCCGGGCGGTGACCGGCAGTCGGCGCACCTGCGGTTCCGGGGTTACCGGGAGGCCCTGACGGCCGCCGGCCTGCCGTACCGACTGCGGCTGGTCGCCCGCACCGACGCGTTCGGCCGGCTCGACGGCAAGCGGGCCATGCGTGACCTGCTCGCGCTCGGTGACCCGCCGGACGCGGTGTTCGGCTACAACGACCTGGTCGCCATCGGCGCGCTGCGGGCGCTGGCCGAGGCCGGTCACCGGGTGCCCGAGGACGTCGCGGTGGTCGGGATCGACGACATCGAGGAGGGCCGGTTCAGTGCCCCGACCCTCACCACGATCGCCCCGGACAAGAGGGAGATCGGCCGTCTCGCGGTACGCCGTCTCGTCGCTCGCATCGAGGGCACGGAGGTCGCGGGGCCGCTGACCGTGCAGACGCCCTTCCGGCTCATCCGCCGGGAGAGCACCGGCACGCCGGGCGGGTGAGACCGAGATCCATAGCCTCGGTGGTACGACCCAGAGAGGATGACCCGCAACATCCACGCACCTCAATATGATGACCGCTATCTCGAAACGGGGTGCGCTCACGAGGCGCGCCATCCTGATGCGGAGGAATGCATGGTTCGCTGGCGTACCCTCACTGGCCTGCTGGCCACCGCGTTGGCCGCGGTGACCGCGGCCAGCCTCACCCTCACCGCGCCGGCCGCCGCGGCCGACAGTCCCGTGACGCCGAACGTCGTCGGTGGTACCCGCGCCGCTCAGGGCGAGTTCCCGTTCATGGTGCGTCTCTCGATGGGCTGCGGCGGGGCGCTGTACAGCTCCCGGCTGGTGCTCACCGCGGCACACTGCGTGGGCTCGACCGGCACCAACACCAGCATCACCGCGACGCTCGGGACTGTCGACCTCCAGTCGTCCAGCCGGATCACCGTCCGGTCCAACTACGTCTACCGCGCCCCCGGCTACAACGGCGCCGGGCGAGACTGGGCGCTGATCCGATTGGCCAGTCCCGTCACCGGGCTGAGCACGCTGCCGATCGCCAGCACTACCGCGTACGACAGCGGCACCTTCACCGTCGCCGGTTGGGGCGCCGCGCGCGAGGGCGGCGGCCAGCAGCGGTACCTGCTCAAGGCGACGGTGCCGTTCGTCAGCGACTCCACCTGCAACGCCAACTACGGCGGGGACCTCATCCCGGCCCAGGAGATCTGCGCCGGCTACGCCAGCGGCGGCACGGACACCTGCCAGGGTGACTCGGGTGGCCCGATGTTCCGCCGCGACGCCAGCAACGCCTGGATCCAGGTCGGCATCGTGAGCTGGGGCAACGGCTGCGCCCGGCCCAACTACCCGGGCGTCTACACCCAGGTGAGCTACTTCGCCTCGTCGATCGCCTCGGCCGCGGCGAGCCTGGGCGGCTGACCGTACGCCCGCGCGGGCGGCCCGGACGACACGGTCCGGGCCGCCCGTTCGTGCCGTCCGACGGAACGGGCGGCGAGTGGGCCACCCGACAGATTCGGCGGGCCGACCGTGCGGCGCCGGGCGCAACGGCGATGATGGGCCGGTGAAGATCCTGTCCATCCAGTCGTCGGTCGCCTACGGTCACGTCGGCAACTCGGCGGCGGCCTTTCCTCTGCAACGGCTCGGGCACGAGGTCTGGCCGGTCCTGACTGTGCACTTCTCCAACCACACCGGGTACGGCGCCTGGCGGGGCCCGCTGCTCCCGGCGGCGGACGTGGCGGAGGTGATCGCGGGCATCGAGGACCGCGGGGTCCTCGGCACCGCCGACGCGGTGCTCTCCGGCTACCAGGGCGACCCGGCCATGGGCGCGGTGATCCTGGACGCGGTGGCGAGGGTGAAGGCGACAAACCCGGCCGCCGTGTACTGCTGCGACCCGGTGATGGGCGACGCCGGTCGGGGCATGTTCGTCCGGCCGGGAATTCCGGAGTACCTACGGGACACCGTCGTGCCACGCGCGGACATCATCACGCCGAACCACTTCGAGTTGGACTTCCTCGCCGGCCGTACGACGAACTCGCTGGCCGAGGTGCTCGACGCGGTCGACGTGGTGCGCGCGACCGGGCCGCGGCACGTCCTGGTGACCAGCGTCCTGCACGGCGACCTGCCGCCGGACTCGCTGGAGGTGGTGGCGGTCTCCGACGAAGGCGCCTGGGCGGTGACCACGCCGCTGCTGCCGATCAACCCGAACGGTGGGGGCGACGTCACCGCGGCGCTGTACCTCGCGCACCTGTGGACGACCGGCTCACCAGCGACCGCGCTGGAACGCACCATCGCCTCCGTCTACGCCGTGCTGGAGGCGACTCTCGCGGCCGGCACCCGGGAGATCCAACTGATCGCGGCGCAGGACGTGATCGCCGACCCGCCGACCCGTTTTACCGCCCGCCGACTGCGCTGACGGGCGGGCGGCGGGTCGCCGAACCGTCAGCGCTGACGGCGGTCGGTGAAACGGCGCTGGTCAGCGGCCCTCGGGGACGGCCATCTCGCCGAGCAGCGACCAGTCCTCCTGCGGCACTGTGGCGTTCACGATGCGCGGCGTCTCGGCCAGGTGCGGCGGCAGGGTCTCCCGGGCCGCGCGGAAATGAGCGGACTGGACGTGGGCCGCGCCGGCCTGGTCGTCGCGGAACGCCTCGACCAGCACGTACTCGGTCGGGTCGTCCACGCTGCGGGACCAGTCGAACCACAGGCAACCCGGCTCCGCCCGGGTCGCCTCGGTGAACTCGGCGGCGATCTGCGGCCACTGGTCGGCGTGCTCGGCCAAGATCCGGAACTTGGCGGTAATGAAGATCATGGACCCAGGCTACCCAGCCGGGCGGGCGCGGGCGACGACCTCCTCGGGGGTCAACGGCGCCTTCGGGTGGTGCGTCAGGCACAACGGGGTGCGGACCTTGACGAACGAGAATCCCTCCCCGGCGGCGTAGAACTCACCGCTGTTGAGCAGGCCGATGTCCGGCAGCCGCCCGCCCTTGGCCTCGGCGAGTTGCCGGGCCGCGTCGATCTGCGCCGGCGCGTTGAGCAGCCCGAAGAACTGCGTCGTCGCGTTGCCGGAGATCTGGTTGTGCAGACCCTTGGGCGCCTGGGTGGCGAAGACCAGCCCGAGCCCGTACTTGCGGGCCTGCGAGGCCAGCGCGATCGAACTGGCCGTGCAGGCCGTGGTGCCGGTCGAGGGCGCCAGTGTCTGCGCCTCGTCCATCACAAACAGCCCACCCAACGGTCGGTCACCGGCGGGGTGCCGCTTGATCCACGCGAAGAGCGCCATCTGCAACTGGTTGACGAAGCTCTGCCGCTCCTGGTCGGAGGTGAGGCCGACGAAGCTGATCACCGACACCCGGGCCCGCCGCCCCGGCGACGGCGTCAGCAACAGTCCCGGGTCGGCCGGCGCGCCGACCCCGCCGAAGAGCGGATCGGTGACCATCGCCGCCTTGAGCGCCTCGGCCAACTCCTCGGCGAGCTTACCGGCGCGGGCCAGCCGACTGACCCCCTCGGGCAGGTCGGTGAGGAAGTCGGTGAAGCCGGGCAGGCCCACCATCCCGCTTCGCGCGTACGCCTGGAGGGCCTCGGTGAGCACGGCCTTGCCCTGCTGGGCGAGCCGGCTCGACCTGTCCACGCCGGCTCGGGGCGCGAGCGCCTCCACGGCGGAGCGGACGGCCTGGTCGAACTCGTCGGGCCAGTCCCGCAGGGAGGTGAAGTCGGGCAGCGGCTGGAAGCTCAGCGGCCGACCGGCGGTGACCCGGGGCGTCCACACCACCACCTCGGTGTGCGCGAGGTAGTCGGCGGCCCGTTCGGCGTCGCCGGGGCCCCAGCCGCTCGGTGGATCGGGCCACGCGTCGCCGAGCCGGGCGAGGTCGTTGTTGGGGTCGAGCACGATCGCCGAGACTCCCTCGCGGGCGCACTCCTCGACCAGCCGACGGATGAGCACGGTCTTGCCCGAGCCGGACCCGGCGAACACGACGGCGTGGCGGCGCAGCGACTCCAGGGGCACCGTGAACGGTTGACCACCGTCGACGGTCCGCCCCAGCCCGACCGCCAGACCGCCGGCGCCGACAACGGGGTCGACCGGGGCAGTGGCCGGCCCGGCCGCCGAACCGGCCGCCGGACCACCTGCCACGTCGGCGACCGGCGCGTTCGTCGGGTCGGAGTCGCTGCCGTCCGACGGTGGCTCGCCGTCGTCCGGCGTCGTCGGCGGAGCAGCGCCGCGCGTCCCGTCGGGCCCGGGCAGGACCGCGCGGAACAGCTCGGTGCCGCTGGCCGGGCGACGGGTCACCAGCCACTCCTGCAGGGCCGTGGACGGCTCGGCCGCCATCACCCGCAGCGCCGCGAAGACCCGCAGGTCCGCCTCCGGCACGGCGCACCGCAGGCCGCCGGCCGCGTCGAAGCCGGCCAACACCTCGGTCGTACGCTTCCCCGTCGGCCACGGACCGTTGCGCAGCAGGATCAGCCGCCGTTGTGGCAGGTCCCGGTCCAACCCGGCGAGGGTGCACGCGGCCTTGACCCGCGCGGTGACGGCGACGGCGTTGGGGTGCGCGATGGCCCGGAAGCACCAGTGCGCCTCGTTCTCGGTGGCCTCGTCGAGCACCTCGATCAGCCGCCCGTGCAGCGCGGGCTTGCGCCCGGGCGGCGGATCGTACTTGTAGGTGGCACCGGTCGGCGCCTGCTCGGCGATCCAGGCGGCCAGGCCGGCGGCGAGCAGCGGTGGCATGTGTTCGTCCTCGCCCGCCGGGTCGACGGCGGCCGACACGTCCGCGGCCTCGACCAGCTCGGCGAACCGCGCGTCCAACTCGTGCAGGCGGCGCTCGTCCGTCGTCGGGTCACTGGAAGAGCCACGGACGGGGCCCACCGTCGGCGTCGAGTCGGCGCCGTCGATGAGCCGGTCCAGCTCGACCACATCGTCGCGATCACGGCACCAGGCGATGTGGCGGTCCACCCGGCGCAGCAGGGCGCGTGGCGTCAGGGTGGGAGCGTCGGCGAAGGCGGCGGGGGCGATCGGCCAGGTGGGGTGCGGTGGCCCGAAGAACATTCCCGCGAACGCGGCGGTGAGGCGCTTCGCCACGATCGCCTGCCCAATCTCCGGGGTGGGGATCCGGTCGGGCAGGGTCGACGTACGGAAGCGGTCGGCGACCGGGGTGGGCGCGGCGCGGGTCATCAGCACCCAGGTGTCCGGCAGGCACGAGACAACGACCAGGGTGCGGCGGGTGATGTCGCGGAGCTTGAGCAGGCCGTCGGCGATCGGGCCGAGCACCTTGGCCTGGCCGTCCTCCAGCCCCTGATGCTGGTTGAGCAGTGAGGTGCTGGTCTGGGCGAACAGCGTGTCGAGCTGGTCCACGGCGATGACCGTGGGGTCCAGGGTCAGGGCCATCAGCCGGGAGATGTCCTGCACGACCTGCTGCGGGGTACGGATCGCGGTGCTCAACCCCCACGCCGCCCGCGCGGCCGGGTCACCCGGTTCGGAGATCAGGTGGGCGTAACCGACGTCCTGTGCCTCGAAGTCGATGGCGCCGTGCAGGACGAGCGCCCGAGCGGTGTCCTGGGCGTCCCGCCCGACCTCCCGATCGCGCTCGCGCAGCGCCCAGATGAAGGTGTCGAGGTGCGCACGGGTCACCGGTTGGGCGCCGGCGACCGCGTCACGGACCTCAGTCGGCAGGCCGAGCTGGGGGGTGAGTCGACGCAGGAAGGTCTTCAGCTGGGTGCCCCAGCCGACGTGGGGCCGACCCATCCCCTCCACCAGGGCCAGGGCCACGCTCTCCCAGAACGTCTTGCCACTGACCATGTCGACAAGGAAGAAGTAGCCGCCGTCGCGTTGGATCCGTTCCCGGACCGCTCCGAGTAGGTGCGTCTTGCCGGCGCCCGCGCGGCCCTGCATGGCCACGCCGAGCGGCATGCTCGTGTCGTCGGTGCGGGCCCGCGCCACCCCGCGCAGGATCTCCGCGGCCACCTTCTCGTGCAGCTCCGGCACGTTGTGCGGGCTGGGTCGCCACACGTCGTCCGGGGTGACCGCCGGGTTGAGACTCACCGCGTCCAGCGCGGCCCGCTGGTCGTCGGAGATCATGCCGGGCCGATCGCCAGGGCGTGGTTGTCCTCGTTCCCGATGCGGACGGCCGCGGCCCGGTCCCGTGCGGTCAGTGACTTGGTGTTCGCCACCGGGATGATGCGGACGTCCTCCCGGCCGACCATCGCCCGCAACGCCGCGTCCAGGGCGGCCCGATCGGTGTCGGCGAGCCGGTCGCGGACGTCGGCGAGGCCGACCCAGGCGCCAGGCGCGGTGGCCAGATCCCGGTACGCCGAACGGACCAGCGCCTCCACCTCCGCCGCGGACACGGGTGCCGCCGCCGTGGGTGCCGCCGCAGTCGGTGCCGCCGCCGTGGCCGGTGCCGGTGCGTCGGGCCGAGACTCGCCGGCCGCCGGCGCCGTTGCTCCGGTCTGCTTGAAGAAGTCGCCGTGGCTGACCCGGAGCCGGTCCAGCGAACGGTGCAGGTTGGACAGGACGACGAACAGCGAGCGGGTGGTCGAGCCGCCCTGCTTCGGCGGCGGGGAGGTGTGCAGCTGACGTGCCACCCGCCAGCCGTCCTCGGTCAGCTCGTGGGCGAACGGCCGGTGATTCTTGTCGGTGTCCACCAGGCCCAGGTCGACGAGCTTCGTGTTGTCCTTGCCGGTCAGCGTGAAACCGGCCAGCTCCTTCAGCTCGACGTTTGTGACTCGACGCGCCTCGACCATCAGCACCACGAGGGCGTTGATCTGGTTCGGCGTCAGGTGCGGGACGTCCGCCGGGCTCGTCATGATGTCTCATCTCCATGGGGGTACGTGCCGCCCGCGCGCCGCCGGGCCAGTAGCCGACGGATCCCGTCGACCACCGCCGGAGCGTCGGTCAGCACCTGCTCGTTGGTGAAGCGGAGCACGTCCAGCCCGAGGAGTTGCAGCTGCACGTCTCTCCGCCGATCGTTGGCGAAAGCGATTCGCCCACGATGCTCCGGGCCGTCCACCTCGACCGCAAGACCCTCCACGGGCCAAAACAGATCCAGTCGGTATGCCGCGCCCAGCACGTGCCACTCGTAGGTCTGGTTCCACCGCCGGCCCCGCGCCCAGTCGTGCGGCGCGAGCGCGCGTTCCAACGCCTGCTCGGCGGCGCTGTCACCGCGCGGCACGCCCGCGATCGGCGGCCAGGCCAGCACCGTCGACTCCGGCTCGGCGACGGTGGCCGGAATCGGTTCGGTCGTGCTGGCCAGCTCGGCGAATCGCGCCGGCACCGGCAGGGGCACCGAGCGCACCCGGTCGACGTGGCGCAGCGGCCCACCGGCCAACCACACAGTGAAGCCGCCGTGCCGCACGAACCACTCGGCGGCGGCCACCAGCGTCCGCTCGGCGTCCTCACCCAGGTCGGGCAGGGCCACGACGAGTACGCAGCTCTCCCGGTCGTACGCCTCGGCGATCACGCGGGCGAGCCCGGCGGCACGTACCCCCGGCGCGAAGCGGGACCGGGCGGCGGCACGGCGCCGATCGCGCAGCCCACGCTCGGCGAGGTCGGCGAGGAACGGGCCGAAGTGCCGGGAGCGGGCGGCGGTACGGGCCGCGAGGGCGCGCACCGCCGCCACACCGAGCGTGCCCGCGCTGTCGAAACGGTCGGCCCCCGCCAACCAGCGGGGGAACATCGCGAGGGCTGCGGTGTCCAGTTGGTCGAGCAGGGCGTCCACGAGGTCACCGAGCGGACCTACCACAGTGGGCCGGTAGTGCACGATCGCGGGCGCTGCCGGTGGCAACGGGTCGAGCGCCACCCGCAGCAGCTCCGGGTCGACGCCCGGTAGGTGACTCACTCGCCGCGTCGGCGGGGCGGCCCACCAGGCCCCGGTGGCGTCTCCGTTGACCCGGACGGGGTGCGCCATGCCGGCACCCTACGACACGAGCGTGCGCGACCGGGGCCCTCGACAGCGGAAGCGGCGCGCTCGCCGGTCAGCGCAGACGGCGGATGTCGCCGTACGCGCGGTAGTAACCACCGCGGCTGGACTCCCGTACCTCGGTCACCAGATAGCGGGCGCCCGGCTCGCGAATCCCCTTGGGAAACTGCACCGACCAGTCGCGCCGGTAGCCGTCGGAGAGCACCTGAACCCGCAGCCGCCCCCGATCGTCAAGGCACTGCACGACCACGCCCGCGCCCAGGTCGCTTGTCACCTCGACGATCGTCGGTTGCACCGGCTGGGGCGCCTGGCGGGGGGCCTTGATGTCGCGGACCTGGGGAACGTCACCGGCCTGCGCCGCGCGGATGGCCGGCTCGCTCGCGTCGATGCAGGCCAGATGGCCGCCGGTGGTGACGACGTAGAGCCGGTCGTCGTGGTACTGCATGGAGTACGCCGAGCCGCAGCCGGTGCCGAGCTTCCACAGCCGGGTGCCCGCCGCGTCGAAGCAGTAGATCGAAGACTGGCTGTCGCCGGCGAAGACGTACCGACCGCCTTCGGCGGTGGCGCAGGAGAAGACCGGGGCGTCGCAGCGGTAGGTGCGTTCGAGGCGACCCGACTTGGACAGGCGCACCACCTCGCGGGTGCCCGTCCCGGCGAACACGCTGCCGTGCTCCTGCCAGCCGAAGAGCACCGAACCGGTAGTGGTGTGCCACAGCTCCCCGCCGGTACGCCACTCGTAGCCGGTCACGCCCTGCGAGTGGCCGTGGTAGATGGCGTCGTTGTCGCACCGCACCATCCAGGCCGAACGCCCCCGCCCGGGACGACGCCACAGGAACTCGTCCTCGTGGTCGACGGCGGTGATGCCGCCGTCGGCGTCGGAGACGCCGAGGACGCCGTCGTGGATGTCCAGCCAGTAGATGTCGATCTCCGGGGCGATCGCGTACGCCACCCGGGGCACCTTGCCGGACAGGTCGTAGACGTTGCCGTCGTCGCAGCCGGCGTAGATCCAGGCGTCGTCGGCGACGATGCACTTCACCCCGTCGGGAAGGCGGACCTGGCCGCGGACCTGCGCGTCGTGGTCGAGCGTCGTGATGACACCGTGCTCGTTGCCGACCATGCAGTGCTGCCCGTCGACGAAGATGCCGAACGCGGGGGCGCCGGAGTCGTAGCGCCAGAGCACCGGGGCGGTGTGGGCGGTGGAGCGGGTGCTCACGATCTGCCGCCGCGACACGGTGCGCTTCTGGCGGACCCCGGGGACCGCCGGCGCGTAGCCCTTGCGGACCTTCTCCCCGATCTTCTTCGCCGCGGCGGCCCGGGCCCGGGCGTTGTCCGGATAGGCACTCGCCTTGACCTGCCCCTGGTCACCGATCCGGCCGTAGCGCACCGTCAGTGTGGCGTTGTCGACGATGACCTCGTAGAACTTGTGCGCACCGTCCACTTCGGACAGTTCGAGGTAGGTCGTCTCCTGGGACATGGGGGCCTCCGAGGGTCAGCGAGCGGCGCGATCCGGCCGGCGCGGCGACAGTGCCCACACGCTAACGGCGGCCCCCGACAGAATCGGCGTCCGGCCAGCGCAGCGCGTCGTCGCGGAGCACCGCGTGTGCGCCGACGCTCTGGTTGACGATCTGCGTCACCCGTACGTCGACAGCGATGCTGGCCAGCGCCACCGCGTCCGCGCGGCTGAGCGAGTGCAGCCGCTGCATCAGGGTCAGCATCGAGTCCAGGGCGGCGAACGTGGCGTCGTCGAGGGACGCACCGACGCCAAGCGTCAGCCAGGCATCGGGGGTACGAGCCACCGGGCCGGTGACCGGAAAGTCGTCGCGCACGTCGAAGGTCAACGTCACCTCGTCCATCGGACACTCGATCGCGGTGCCGCCGACCTCGCCGTCACCCTGTGCGGCGTGCCCGTCCCCGACGGAGAACAGCGCGTCGTCGACCGGGATCGGCAGCAGGAGAGTGCTGCCGGCGGTGAGGTCCCGGCAGTCCAGATTGCCGCCCCAGGGGCGCGGTGGGGTCGTCGAGTGCCGTCCCGGCTCCGCGGGTGGCATGCCGAGCACTCCCATGAAGGGCCGCAGCGCGACAGCGTGGCCATGCTGGCTGCGGCCGGTCATCGTCACCGGGTCCAGCGTCCAGGCGTGCACCACCTGTTGGTCCTGCACGCCGTAGCGCTCGTTGAACCCGCTCGGCCAGCCGCCGGCCACTGTGGTTCCCCAACTGGCCGGGACGACCGCGTCGATGCGTACCACGAGGGTCTGTCCGGCGCGCGCACCGCGGACCGCGACCGGACCGATCAACGCGTGTCCGTGGTCGGGTTGGTGCTGCGCGACCCGGGGCCGGTCCCGGTTCGGTCCGCCCGGGTACGGGCCGGCGGACCACCAGCAGTCCAGGGTGCGATAGGTGACTGTGTCGCCGGGGTCGATGGTGAGCACCGGCGGGACATCGGGGGAGAAGTGACCGTGGAGGCTGTCATCCCCCGGGATGAGGGTGTGTCGCATCTGTGCAGGCTAGTTGCAGCTGGTCCGCGCCGCGGGTGGCCCGGTGCGCGGTGGGTGCCGGGCGCACCCACCGCGCACGATTCGGACCCGGGCGATGTCAACCCGAGGTGCAGGAACGGATCTGCGGGCGGGCGCTGCTGTTGCCGTTGGTCATCGTGGTGAAGCCGAAGGTGTTGCCGCTGCCGTTGGACCGCATGGTCATGACGGTGCCGCTGCTGTCCCAGGTGGCGGTGCCGTTCCAGATGGTGGTGACCCGCTGGGGCGAGGTGATGGCCACGACCACTGTCCACGTGCTGGCGCCGCTGACCGTCACCGACGTGTTGTACCTGTCGCCCCAGACGTTGGGGGTCGTGGCGGTGGCGGTGCAGGTGCCGCCGGCGGGCGGCGGGGTGGTGGTGGGCGGCGGGGTGGTGCCGTCGGGCGCTACCGCGCGGCCGGTGGACGGCGAGATCATGCCGGGGCACAGGTTGCGACTGGTCAGGTTGGCCATGATCTGGGGGATCGCGTCGCGGGTGTTCTGGATCCCGTCGTGCATCAGGATGACCTGACCGGCCTGGAGTCGGCTCGCGTTGGCCACGATCTGGCTGACGCTGGCGCCGTTCCAGTCCTGGGAGTCCACGTCCCAGATCACCTGGCGCATGCCCAGCGACGACGCGACGGACTGCAACGTGGAGTTGGTCTCGCCGTAGGGCGGCCGGAACAGCGTCGGTCGGCTGCCGGTCGCCGACTGGATCGCCGAGCTGGTCTGGGACAGGTCCGACTGCATCTGCGACTGGCTCATCGAGGTCATGTGTGCGTGGTTCCAGCTGTGGTTGGCGACCCACATGCCGGCTGACACCTGGGCCTGCGCGGCCGACCGGTTGTTCTGGACGTTCTGCCCGACGTTGAACATGGTGGCGCGTACGCCGTTGGTGCGCAGCACGTTCAGCAGCGAGCTGGTGCTGCCGGTCGGACCGTCGTCGAAGGTGAGGCCGACATAGCCGTTGCAGGTGGCGGCGCTCGACGGGGTCGAGGTGGCCGCGAGGACGACGCCGCACATGGCGACGGCGGTGGCCAGGACGGCGAGCGCCGCGCGCAACCGCCTCGACCACAGGGCGGTGCGGGGGAAGAGCCTGCTCATCTGGTGCCCCTTCGCGCAGGCCGGACGCGCCCTGGGGGGCGGGCAGCACAGTCCGGACAGGTGTGGATGAGTGGTGGGGTGGAGCCGAGACCGCAACGAAGCCGATGGCATTGACCTCAGTGGATCGGAGTATTACAGCGAGAATTCCAACGCGTCAACAAGTTCCGGAACATCCTCGGAACAACGCAGAGGGCTGTTTGGGGGCTGGCCAGGCACTGCGGCCTCCCGGGGGATCTCGATCATGCTCGTCGATACGTATGTACCCGACATGATCCGGAAAGCTGCCGGAATTATCGACAGCCGTCGCCGAGCCGACCGTCGAGCCGGCCGCACGTAATAGTAAAGATTGTGAACAGAAGATGTTACAGTCACTTCGGTCGATATCCGCCCGGGTTTCGGCCAGCGAGGTACCAGGAGGGAAGTGATCACATGACGAGACTGCGCGCGCTGGTCGCGCTGGCGGCACTGATCGTCGCCGGTGGGCTGGTGGCGGTCATCCCGGCCACCGCCGCGTCGGCGGCGGCCTGTTCAGCATCGTGGCAGGCACCGGCCGTCTACTGGGGAGACGCCCAGGTCTCCCACAACGGCCGTAACTACCGGGCGAAGTGGTGGACCCAGAACGAGGCGCCGCCGGGCACGACGGGTGTCTGGGAGGACCTCGGCGCATGTGGCGGGGGCACCACGCCGCCCACCGGGGGGACCTGCAGCTACCCGAACTGGACCGCCGGGACCTGGTACGCCACCGGGGCGATAGTGCGGTACACAAACGGTTCCTACTACATCGCCGAGCACGACAACCCGGGGTACGACCCCGTCGTCAGCACCTGGTACTGGGAGCCGTACACCTGTGGCGGTCAGCCACCGACCACCCCGCCGCCCACCAACCCGGGCGGCTTCGTGGTCACCGAGGCCCAGTTCAACCAGATGTTCCCAGGTCGCAACTCGTTCTACACGTACTCCGGACTTGTCGCCGCGCTCAGCGCCTACCCGGCGTTCGCGCGCAGCGGCAGCGCCACCGTCCAACGGCAGGAGGCCGCGGCCTTCCTGGCGAACGTCTACCACGAGACCGGCGGGCTCGTGCACGTGGTCGAGCAGAACACCGCGAACTACCCGCACTACTGCGACTACGGGCAGCCGTACGGGTGCCCTGCCGGGCAGGCCGCCTACTACGGGCGGGGCCCGATCCAGCTCAGTTGGAACTTCAACTACAACGCGGCGGGTAACGCGCTCAACCTGCCGCTGTTGACGAACCCGTGGCTGGTGCAGACCGACGCGTCGGTGGCCTGGAAGACAGGTATCTGGTACTGGATGACCCAGAACGGTCCAGGCACCATGACCGCCCACAACGCGATGGTCAACGGCGCCGGGTTCGGTCAGACGATCCGCAGCATCAACGGCTCGATCGAGTGCAACGGCGGAAATCCCGCCCAGGTGCAGAGTCGCGTCACCAGGTACCAGCAGTTCGTCGGCATCCTCGGCGTGTCCGCCGGAGCCAACCTCTACTGCTGATCCGTGGCCGGGCCTCGGCGTCCGTCGTCGGACGGCGTCGAGGCCCGGCACCTCGGCCGCCGGGGCCCGGGAGGGGGCGGCGGCCGTTTCGGCGCGACCAACCCGTTGACACGGCCGTGCTGCGCCCGGAACTATCAGCGGCAGTCCACAGGCCCCGGCTCCCGTTGCTCACGATCTCCAATGACAACGATGTCAGGGCTCCGACCCGCCACCCGCTCCACACTGCCCACACGTTCGACGTACTCGACCCGGTTCGAGTCGAAAGGCTCCGTCCCTCATGTCGCACACCCCCCTTGCGCATCCCCTCTCTCCCCGCCTGATCGCGGCCACGACAGCCGTCCTGCTACCGCTGGGCCTGCTCGTCGCCGCGCCCCTGGCGAACGCCGCCCCCACCCCCGCGACGCCCGGCAACTTCACCTCCTCGTTCGAGTCCGCCGACCCGCAGCCCGCCACCAGCACCGTGGAGGTCGGCGCGAACGGAAAGCCGGTCCAGGCCAACCTGAGCGGCACTGTCGCCTCCCTGCCCGGCAGCCTGCTCGGCCAGGTCAGCGCCGTGACCGCGAGCGACGAGAACCCGCCGCGGGAGGTCGCCGCGAACCTCAAGGACGACGATCCGTCGACCAAGTGGCTCGTGTTCGCGTCCACCGGCTGGGTGACCTACCAGCTCGCCAAGCCGGCGACTGTGGTGCGTTACTCGCTGACCGCGGCCGACGACGCACCGAGCCGAGACCCCCGGGACTTCGTCATCCAGGGGTCGAACGACGGCAGCACCTGGACCGACCTGGACAAGCGCGCCGGCGAGAAGTTCAGCGGGCGCTTCGCCACCAGGACGTACAGCTTCACCAACACGAACGCGTACGGCTTCTACCGGCTCAACGTCACAGCGAACTCCGGTGACTCGCTCGTGCAGCTCGCCGACTGGAACATCAGCGACGGCTCGGACGTCCGCCCGCCGGCCACCCCCATGGTCAGCGAGGCGACCGCCGGGCCGAACGGTGGCTACACCACGAAGCCGGACGTCGGGTTCACCGGACTGGCCGCGCTGCGCTACTCCGGCGGCGCCGAGGGCAACGGCCGGTCGTACGCGACGAACAAGCTGTTCGACGTCACCATCCCGGTGGGGCCGAAGACCCGACTGTCGTACAAGATCTTCCCCGAGTTCACAGGCGGGGACGGTCGGTACCCGTCCACCTACACCGCCGTCGACCTGCACTTCACCGACGGCAGCTACCTGAGTGGACGCTCGCCCGCCGACCAGCACGGCTACCCGCTCACCGGCGCCGGGCAGGGGACCTCGAAGGTGCTCTTCGCCGACCAGTGGAACCTGGTGCAGGCCGACCTCGGCACCGTCGCGCGCGGCAAGACGATCGACCGCATCCTGCTGGCGTACGACAATCCGCAGGCCACCGGGGAGACCCGGTTCCAGGGTTGGCTCGACGACGTCGAGGTGACGGCCGCGCCGGCGTCGATCGACGGCTCGAAGCTGACCAACTACGTCGACACCCGACGGGGCACCAACTCGACCGGCGGTTTCTCGCGCGGCAACAACCTGCCGATCACCGCCGTGCCGAACGGGTTCAACTTCTTCACCCCGGTGACCGACGCGACCTCCGACTCCTGGGAGTACGAGTACCACCGGGTCAACAACGAGGCCAACCTGCCGATGCTCCAGGGCCTGGCGATCTCCCACGAGCCGAGCCCCTGGATGGGTGACCGCAACCAGATGTCGGTGATGCCCGTCGTCGGTGGCGGGCCCCTCACCGGTCAGCCGGCCAGCCGTGCGGTCGCCTTCCGCCACGACGACGAGACGGCGCAGCCGGACCTCTACCGGGTCACGCTCCAGAACGGCCTGGTCGCGGAGGTGTCGCCCACCGACCACGCCGGGATCATGCGGTTCACCTTCCCCACCGGGCAGGCGACCGGAAGTCTCGTCTTCCACAACGGCACGTTCACCATCGGCACGGACGGCACGTTCACCGGTTGGGTCGACAACGGAAGCGGCCTGTCGGCCGGTCGTAGCCGGATGTTCGTCTCCGGCACCTTCGACCGGGCGCCGACGGCGTCCGCCGCGACCTCGGCCACCTTCGACCTCTCCGGATCGCGGGAGGTGACGATGCGTCTCGCCACGTCGTTCCTCTCCGTCGACCAGGCGCGCCGGAACCTCGACCTGGAGGTCACCGGAAAGAGCTTCGCCCAGATCCACGCCGCCGCGACGGCCTCGTGGAAGGACCGGCTCGGCCGGGTCGAGGTGCGGGGCGCCACCGAGGCGCAGCTGGTCACGATGTACTCGAACCTGTACCGGTTGAACCTCTACCCGAACTCGCAGTCGGAGAACACCGGCACCGCCGCCGCGCCGCGCTGGCAGTACGCAAGCCCGGTCGCGGCGGCGACCGGCGCGTCGACAGCCACCCAGACCGGCGCGAAGGTCGTCGACGGCCAGATCTATGTCAACAACGGCTTCTGGGACACCTACCGCACCGTGTGGCCCGCCTACGCGCTGCTGTACCCGGACGTCGCCGCCAAGATCTCCGACGGGTTCGTCCAGCACTACCGTGACGGCGGCTGGATCGCCCGCTGGTCGTCCCCCGGCTACGCCGACCTGATGACCGGCACCAGCGCGAACGTGGCCCTGGCCCAGGCGTACCTCACCGGGGTCAAGCTGCCCGACCCGCTCGCGGCGTACGACGCGGCGGTGAAGGACGCGACCGTCGCGTCCGGGCGCAGCGCGGTCGGACGCAAGGGCATCGAGAGCTCCCTGTTCCTCGGCTACACGCCGACGTCCACCGGGGAGTCGGTGTCCTGGGCGCTGGAGGGCTACATCAACGACTACGGCATCGGCAACATGGGTGCGGCGCTCGCCAAGGACCCGGCCACGCCGAAGTCGGAGCGTGCCCGGCTCAAGGAGGAGTCGCGGTACTTCCTGGAGCGGGCCCGCAACTACGTCCACCTCTTCGACCCGAAGACGAAGCTCTTCCAGGGCCGCGACGCCGCCGGCAACTTCCTCGCCGGTGACCCGCTGGACTGGGGCGGCGTCTACACCGAGACCAACGGGTGGAACTTCGCGTTCACCGCCCAGCAGGACGGCCAAGGCCTGACCAACCTGTACGGCGGGCAGAAGGCGCTGCGGGACAAGCTCGACGCGTTCTTCACCACCCCGGAGAACGCCGACCGCCCCGGTGGGTACGGCGGTGTCATCCACGAGATGCTCGAAGCGCGCGCGGTGCGGATGGGACAGCTCGGCATGAGCAACCAGCCGTCGCACCACATCCCGTACATGTACAACGTCGCCGGCGCGCCGGCGAAGACCCAGGAGAAGGTACGGGAGATCCTGCGCCGCCTCTACGTCGGCAGTGAGATCGGCCAGGGCTACCTGGGCGACGAGGACAACGGCGAGATGTCGTCCTGGTACATCCTCAGCTCGCTGGGCATCTACCCGTTGCAGGCAGGGTCGTCCGAGTGGGCGATCGGCTCGCCGCAGTTCACCAGGATGACAGTGCACCGCAGCAGCGGCGACATCGTCGTCAACGCGCCGAACAACAGCGCGGCGAACGTCTACGTGCAGGACGTCAAGGTCAACGGTAAGAAGCAGCGCGGCCTGTCAGTGGATGTGGCGGCGCTCGCCAAGGGCGGCACCATCGACTTCCAGATGGGCTCCAAGCCGTCGTCGTGGGGCACCGGCAAGAATGACGCGCCGCCGTCGCTCACCAAGGGTGACGAGGCGCCGAAGCCGTTGCAGGACGTCACCGGTCCCGGTCTCGGCACCGCGACCGCGACCGGCGGTCAGGACGCGTCGAAGCTGTTCGACGACTCGTCGACCACCCAGCTGACCTTCACCTCGGCGACCCCCCAGATCACCTGGGCCTTCCGTGGTGGCAAGCAGAAGCCGAAGTACTACACGGTCACGTCCGGCGCCGGTGTGGGCGATCCGGCGGACTGGCGCCTGCAGGGCTCCAACGACGGTCTCACCTGGACCACAGTGGACTCCCGCACCGGCCAGGTGTTCCCGTGGCGCAACCAGACCCGCCCGTACTCGATCGACAAGCCGGGGCGGTTCGCGCAGTTCCGCCTCGCCGTCACGAAGACGGTCGGCGCCGCGCAGACCAACCTCGCCGAGGTCGAGCTGCTCGCCGGGGGTGACCTCGACCTCGGCGGCGGCGACATCGCGGTCACCGCCGCGGACGGCGTGCACGCGACGACAGGCGTACCCGTCTCGGTGCCGTTGGCCACCGTCACCGGCGGCGACGCCAGCGGCTACCAGGCCACCATCGACTGGGGTGACGGCACGCCGGTCACCGCGGGCACCGTGACGTTGAGTTCGCGGGCCGTCTACCGCATCGGTGGGTCCCACACCTACGCCACGCCGGGCTACCACCAGGCGAACGTCACGGTCACCGACGGCGACAGCCAGAGCTCCGCGACGGTCGGCGTCGAGGTGGCGTACGCCCCGGCCTCCGGTCTCACCGCCGCGTTCGACAGCGTCTGCGTCGGTGACGAAGGGACACTCGCGGCAGACTGCGACGCCAAGTCGTGGGCGTACTCGCGGGCGGCCCTCGCTGCGGGCGGTGTGACCCAGGGTCAGCAGCGGCAGGTTCCCGGAACCGAGCTGCGGTTCACAGTGCCGGTGATCCCGGCCGGGCAGCCGGACAACGCCACCGGCAACGGGGCGACTGTCGTCCTCGACCTCCCGGAGGACGCGAAGAGCATCTCGTTCATCGGCGCCGGAACGCAGGGCAACCAGAGCACCACCGGCACGGCGACGTTCAGCGACGGCAGCACGGCCAGCATTCCGATCCAGTTGAGCGACTGGACGCTGGGCGGCAACGCCAACGGCACCCCGTCCTACGGCAACATCATCGTCGCGCGGACGGCGTACCGGTTGCAGGGCACGAGCCGCGACGGCGCCCAGCCGTTCCTGTTCGCCACCGCGCCGTACCAGATCCCGGCGGGCAAGACACTGGTGTCGGTGACCCTGCCGACGCAGACCGGTGACCCTCGCTCGGCGGGCCGGATCCACGTGTTCGCCGTGGCCAACGACGGCACGCCCGCCCCGGCGCTGACGACCGCCGCCCCGAAGGACCAGACGGCCACCGCCGGGCAGGCCCTCGCGGCGAACCTCGGAGCGGTGACCGGCGGCGTTCCCGGTACGACGGGCTACCGTGCCCGCGTCCAGTGGGGTGACGGCACGGTTCCGGACGACGTGACGATCGGCGCGTCCGGTGCGATGAGTGGCCGGCACGCCTACGCACGGGAGGGCACCTACACGGTGCGCGTCACCGCGTGGGACACGTTGTCGAGCAGCACCGGGTCCTTCACGGTGACCGTGGCTCGGGGCGGATCGCAGCCGGCGATCGCGCTGTCCGCGTCCGGCACCGTCACCACCGGTGGCGCGATCACCGTCGACGGCAGCGGCTTCGCCGCCGGCGAGCAGGTGACCGTCAGCGTCGGCACCGACCCGGCCCGGACCGTGAAGGTCGCGGCCTCCGCGACGGGAACGGTCCGCGCCTCGGTGCCGACCTCCGGTGACGCGCAACCCGGCCGGTACGCCGTCACCGCGACTGGGGCGTCCTCGCGTACGCCGGCCACGGCCACCGTCCAGGTGACCGGGGAGCCGGAGGCGCGGACCTACCAGCCGCGGGTGGCGCTGTTGACCACCTCGGGACCGCGCGGTACGTCGATCATGTTCGACGGTTCCGGGTTCGCTCCGAACGAGGTGGTCACGATCGCCTTCGGGACCGGACTGGCGGTCAGCACCGTGCGCGCGAACGGTGACGGCGTCATCTCCGGCGCGACGGTAAGCGTTCCGGGTGCGGCGAAGGCGGGCGCGACAAGTGTCACGCTGAACGGCGCCACGTCGGCGACGAAGGTGTCCCGGCCGTTCACCGTCACCGGCTAGCGCCAAGCCAGGGATAGTGCAGCCGCGTGGGGCGGGCCGTGTTCACGGCCCGCCCCACTCCGGGACGTTGCCGGCCGGGGCATCTCGCCCGGAGACATCAGCTACGTGCTCACGCCGCGCTCAGTCGGAGCTGCCAGCGCGTGCCCTGGCTGGTGAGCCGGACGATCGCCAACGGCTCCACGTCCACCTGCCGGTAGGTCGCCGTCGGCAGGCCGAGGGCGTGCACGACCGCGACCCGGATCACCAGCGGGTGGGTGACCGCGACGACGCGTCGACCGGCGCCGCGGTGCTCGTCCAGCCAGCGACCGACCCGATCCCGTACGGCCGTGACCGATTCACCGCCGTGCGGCGCGGAGTCCGCGTCGGACAGCCAGTCGTGCAGCGCCTGCGGGTGTGTACCGGCGATCTCCTCAAGCGACAGTCCGGACCAGTCGCCGTAGTCACAGTCGGCCAACGCCGCCTCGATGGTCGGCAGCAGGCCCAGGGCGTCGGCGGTCTGTCGGGCCGCCGCCGTCGGGCTGGACAGGCAGGTGTCGTGCACGCCGAGGGGCCCACGCCGGTCCGAACCCGCGTGGGCCTGGGCGAGGACGGCACGAAGGCCACCCTCGTCCAGGCCGTCGTCGGTGCCGCCGAAGCGGGCCCGACGCAGAGCGGCGGTGTGACCGTGGGCGACCAGCCGGAGGCTGGTGCCGGTCACGTGCTCGGCAGTGCGGTGCCGGCCCGGCGACGCCGCTCGTGGTGCATCAGGGCCGCGAACAGCAGGCCGATGCCGGTCCAGAGCACTACCTGGGTGCCGAGCGAGGCCAGCCGGAAGTTCCACAGCAGGGTCGCGGGGAAGTCCGCCGGTACCTCCTGGAAGGACGGCATCACCACGTACGACACTGCCGTGACCAGCAGGAACCCGCCCACGGCCGCGGCGGCGCGCTGCCACGTCGGCGCCTGGCCGCCCACCGACCGGTAGCCCAGCGAGCCGGCCCACACGGCCACCAGCCCGAGCACCACCATCAACAGGTAGGTGACGGTCCGCTGGTTGATGGTGGCCGGGTCGCCGACCGCCGGCGGGTTCGCCGGGTACTTGAGGAACGGCACGATCACCGCGCCGAGCAGCGCCGCGCCGGCCAGCAGCAGGCCCGACCGCCCGCCGTCGTCGCTGCGCCGCCGACGGGACAGCAGGACGTACGCCGTGGCCAGCAGACCACCCATCGCGGCGCCGAACAGGCCGGTGGCCAGGAACAGGCCGCCACGCTGACCCGTCCGGCTGACCAGGGCGTCCTCGTGGTCGTGCGCACCGGCGGCGGGCTCGGCGTGTGCCGCCGCCGCCTCCTCGATGGCGATGGCCGCCTCGACGTGGGGTTCGCCGGCGACGTACGCGAACGCCCCGGCGAGCAGGCCGGCGATCAGACCGGCGAGCAGCCCGCGGACGAGGACGGCGACGAACGGGGGAGCGGTGGTGGTGTTCAGTGGCACGGGACACCCAGCAGGTGCCTGCCGTCGTGCATCAGCTCGTGCAGGTACATCCCGCTGCGCGACACCGCCCCCTGGTCGAAGGCGACGAGGTAGGCCAGCAGGGTGAGCACGGCAACGGTCGCGAGAGCCGTCCACAGGAGACGTGCGCTGCCGGCGGGGTGCACCACCGGTTGGCTGGAAGCGGAACTAGACATGAATACACGAACCTCCCCAGGGATGACGCGTCCCCATCGCAAGGCTGCGGACGACCGAGCGTCCTGGCTCGCGGCCCCCAGTTGAGGTGGGGGAACCGCTCACAGTGGCGCGACCGCGCCGGATTCACACCGGCTTCCCTCGCGTCGCCGCAGATAGTGGGTCGACGGTATCGGGGCCACCTCAGGCGGTCAACCCGGGCCCCGCGCCCGCAGGGCGCCCGCGCACCGGAGCTTCTTACGAGCCGGACCAGCGGTCGGTGCCGGCGGATTCGTCTGACCAAAAGGCGACTCGGTGGGAATCCGGTCCGGCGCGCGTTCCGCGGCCCGGGAACAGCCTGTTACCGCTAACATGGTCAACCTGCCAGATCGACTCTGTGGCTCCGGGTCTACCCGGAGGGGTTCGGTCGGTGGCGGGGCGGGGTGTGGGGTGAACGTGAACACGCCAGGACGGGTCCGATGACGACCGGCGAGGTCGCGCGACGGCCGGGAATCGTCGACGCGCATCATCACCTCTGGGTCCGGGCGCGGCACCCGCAGCCCTGGATTGATCCGCACACCATGGCCGCGATCGACGACGACTTCACCCCTGTCGAACTCGCCCCGGCGACCCGGGCCGCCGGGGTCACCCAGACCGTGGTCGTGCAGTCCGTCGCCGTCCGGTCGGAGACGCCCGAGCTGCTCGGTGTCGCGGCCGACGATCCTCTCGTCGCCGGGGTGGTCGGCTGGGTCGACCTCACCGCCGCGGAGGTCGGCCGTCGTCTAAATCGACTGCGGAAGGGGCGGGGCGGCGAACGGCTGGTCGGGATCCGCCACCTGGTCCAGTCCGAGCCCGACCCGGCCTATCTCGACCGCCCCGAGGTGCGGCGGGGCATCGCCGCGGTCGGCGCCGCCGGCCTCGCCTTCGACCTCCTGGTGCGCCACGGTCAGCTGCCGGCGGCGACCCGGCTCGTCCGCGACCTGCCCCAGGTGCGGTTCGTCCTCGACCACCTCGGCAAGCCCCCGCTCGGGCGCGGCGATCTCGCTGACTGGCGCCGCGACCTCCGCGCGTTCGCGGCCGAGCCCAACACGACGGCGAAGCTCTCCGGCCTGGTGACCGAGGTGGACGGCGCGTCCTGGACGGCGGCCGACCTGCGGCCCGCTGTCGAGCACGCCCTCGACGTGTTCGGGCCGGATCGGCTGATGTTCGGCTCGGACTGGCCGGTGTGCCTGCTCGCCACCTCGTACACCCGCTGGGTCACGGTCCTCGGCGACCTGCTGGACCCGCTGTCGGAGGGCGAGCGGGCGGCGATCTGGCGTGAGACCGCCGGCCGGGTGTACCAACTGGCCCCCTTCTGACCCGGCAGCGGGTTCCGAACTGGGGACATAGGATGTTATCGATAACATGCTAGCGACGGCGGCCGATGGCGTTTGGTCAGATGTATGCCTTCGGCGGTGCAGGTAACGATGGCAAAACACGCCCGTAAGACCTTGGCAACATACGTGAATGCGTGGGAAGGTAACGCCTGATCGGGGCAAACATCCGACCTATCTCGAGGGTCGTGCGGGCGCGTTGCCGCACTGCCATCCGAGCAGGGTCGGTCGCGCACAGGCGTTCGGCTCGTCGGCGGGTCCCCGTCGGGTGCCAGCGCCACGCTTGGGGAGGTCAGGTCCGACGATGAGTAGCGCCGAGGCAACCGCCGGCACGCAGCGCGGCGAACTCAGCGACTGGTTCCGGGAACGGATCTCCCACGCCGTCTCCGAGTTCACGGCCGCGACCGCGTTGGTCGTCCTGTTCATCGCCTTGACCTTCGCGAGTCCGTACTTCCTGACCGCGGACAACCTCTTCAACATCGGGGCGCAGACGGCGGTGATCGCCATCATCGCCACGGCCCAGACGATGGTCATCATCACGAAGGGCATCGACCTGTCAGTGGGGTCGGTCGCCGCGCTCGCCGGCGTGTTGGGCGCGATGGTCGTGCGCGACCTCGGCTTCTCGCTGTGGGCGGCCACGGCCGTGGCGATCGGCGTCGGCGCGCTGGCCGGGCTGTTGAACGGGCTGCTGGTGACGGTGGCCCGGATCCCACCGTTCATCGCGACGTTGGGGACGATGTCCGTGGGCCGCGGCCTCGTCTTCATCATCACCGGCGCGGTCGGCGTCTACGGCCTGCCCCGGTCCTTCCAACTGCTCGGCAACGGGGAGATCCTCGGCATTCCGTTCGCCGTGGTGATCACCGTCCTGGTCGCCGTCGGGGTCGCCTTCCTGCTCTCCCAGACCCGCTTCGGTCAGCACACCTACGCGATGGGTTCCAACCTGGAGGCGGCCCGCCGCTCCGGCATCCGGGTGGGGCGCCACCTGACCGGGGTGTACGTGCTGGCCGGCGTCCTGGTCGGGCTGGGCGGCATGATCGCCGCCTCCCGGGTCAACTCCGGCCAGCCCAACTATGGGATCTCGCTGGAGCTCGACGTCATCGCCGCCGCGGTCATCGGCGGGGCCAGCCTGTTCGGCGGGCAGGGCCGGATCGTCGGGACCATCATCGGCGCGTTCCTCATCGCCCTGGTTCGCAACGGCGCCGTCCTGCTCGACATCAGCATCCACTACCAGCAGGTGATCGTCGGCGTGATCATCTGGGCCGCCGTCTACTTCGACCAGTACCGCCGCCGGCGGCTGGAATCACGGGGTTGACATGCCATTCCGAGAGTCCGAACGAGGAAGGACACAAACCATGGCACACACCACCACCAGCCGGCGGACGCGAGGACGACTCCTGCGTGCGCAGGCGATCCTGGCCGCGGCCGCCGCGACCGCCCTGCTCAGCGCCTGCGGCGGGGTCGAGGTCCGGGACGGCGGCGACGGCGCGACAAAGGACGCGAGCGGCCCGTTGAAGCTCGCCGTCGTACCCAAGGCGGTCGGGGCGGACTACTGGAACACGGTCAAGGCGGGCGCGGAGTGCGCCGCGCAGCGCGCGGGGGACGTCACCGTCCAGTGGGACGGGGTGACCGCCGAGACCGACGTCGAGGGGCAGGTCAACCTGATCCAGAACTTCGTCACCAAGAAGGTCGACGGCATCGTCTACGCGGCGACCGACTCCAGCGCGCTGGCACCGGCGACCGACAAGGCGCTCAGCGCCAACATCCCGGTCGCCATGATCGACTCTGGCACCAGCCCGCAGCCGTCGACCGTGCCCCTCTTCGCCACCGACAACCGCGCGTCGGCGACCGAGGCGGC
This sequence comes from Micromonospora ureilytica, assembly GCF_015751765.1. Taxonomy (NCBI): domain Bacteria; kingdom Bacillati; phylum Actinomycetota; class Actinomycetes; order Micromonosporales; family Micromonosporaceae; genus Micromonospora; species Micromonospora ureilytica. The sequence continues at coordinate 2,677,136 of NZ_JADOTX010000001.1, read as the reverse complement.
GAAGCTGCTCGCCACCGAACTCGGCCCCGGAAACCACGAGGTGGCACTCGTCGAGTTCCAGCCCGGATCGCAGACCAACACCGAGCGGGTCGACGGCTTCAAGGCCGGCCTCGCCCAGTACCCCAACCTGAAGCTGGTCGGCCAGCAGCCGAGCCGCAGTGATGTGAACGAGGCCCGACGGGTCACCGAGAACATCCTCACCGCCAACCCCAAGCTCGCCGGCATCTTCGCGGCCAACGAGCCGAGCGTGCTCGGTGCCGCGCAGGCCATCCAGGCGGCCGGCAAGTCCGGCAAGGTGGTCATCATCGGCTGGGACGCGGCCCCGGACGAGATCGCCGGAGTGCGCAACGGCCAGATCTCGGCGCTGGTCGTGCAGAACCCGTTCAAGATGGGCTACTTCGGCGTCGACAAGATGGTCAAGCACCTTCGGGACAAGGCGCCCCTGGCGTCGGCCGACACCGGCGTCACGTTCGTCACCAAGGAGAACATCGACTCGGCGGAGATCAAGGCGGTGCTCGAGCCCAGCTGCGCCAACCCGCCGGTGCAGTGATGGGCGGCATCCCAACGGCCACCGCCGACAGCGATCAGCAACCCACCGACGCGGAACCGCCGGCCCTCGAAGCCCGCGGCATCGTCAAGCGGTTCGGGCACGTCGAGGCGTTGCGTGGCGCCGACTTCATGGTCCGCCGGGGTGAGGTCGTCGCGCTGATCGGTGACAACGGTGCAGGAAAGAGCACGCTGATCAAGACCCTGTCCGGCGTGCATCCGCCGGACGAGGGCGAGATCCGGATCGGCGGCCGTCCGGTCCAGTTCTCCACTCCGGTCGATGCCCGGCGTGCGGGGGTGGAGACCGTCTACCAGGATCTCGCCGTCGCCGACGACCTCAGCGTGGCCGCCAACCTGTATCTCGGCCGGGAGATCCTCCGCTCCGGACCACTCGGCCGGCTCGGGCTGTTGGACAAGCGCGCCATGCGACAGGGCGCTGCCACGGCCCTCGACGAACTGGGCGTACGCATCCCCCGGGTCACCACCCCGATCGCGATGCTGTCCGGTGGGCAGCGGCAGTGTGTCGCGGTGGCCCGCGCCATCATCTGGGCGACAAACGTGGTCATCCTCGACGAGCCCACGGCGGCGTTGGGCGTGGTCCAGACCGGACGGGTGCTCGACGTCGTCCGGCGTGCCCGCGACGCCGGCATGTCGGTGGTGTTGGTGAGCCACAACATGCCGCAGGTGCTCGAGATCGCCGACCGGGTCGAGGTGCTGCGCCTCGGCCGACGCGCGGCCCAACTACGCGCTGACGAGGTCACCACCGATGACCTGGTCGCAGCGATGACCGGCAGCACCAGCGCGGATCGGGACGAGAGGTGACGGTGGCCGCCCACCGGGTCGCGCACGATCTCGCCCGTCAGGCGACCCGGCGCGCCGCCGGGTCGCCGCTGCGGCTGGGCCCACTGGGCTTCGGCGCCTCACAGGGTGGCAATCTCTACCGGGCGACTTCGGACGAGCAGTTCGCCGCCGCGGTGGACACCGCGTGGGCGGGCGGCATCCGATACTTCGACACTGCACCGCACTACGGGCTGGGCCTGTCCGAAACGCGCCTGGGCGCGGCCCTCCGCTCCCGCCCGCGCGAGGAGTACGTGGTGTCGACGAAGGTCGGCCGGCTGCTCGTGCCGTCACCGGAGACGGCGCACCGGCGGGATCCGGAGGGGTACGACGTTCCCGCCGATCATCGCCGGGTCTGGGACTTCAGCCGCGACGGCGTGCGCCGTTCGTTGGAGGCGAGCCTTCGGCGCACCGGCCTGGACCGGATCGACGTGGTGTATCTGCATGATCCGGACGAGCATTGGGAGCAGGCCGCGCGCGAGGCGATCCCGGCGTTGGTGGAGTTGCGGGAGCAGGGCGTGATCGGTGCGGTCGGGGCCGGGATGAACCAGTCCGCGATGCTGGCCCGCTTCGTGGCGGAGACCGACGTGGACGTGGTGATGTGCGCCGGCCGGTACACCCTGCTGGAGCAGGGCGCGTTGACCGACCTGCTGCCCGTCGCGCAGGCCCGCCGCGTCGGTGTGGTGGTCGCCGGGGTCTACAACTCCGGGCTGCTGGCCCGGGACATGCCGGCGACCGACGCCGTCTACGACTATCAGCAGGCGCCGGCAGAGGTGATCGACCACGCCCGCCGGATGGCGCGGGTCTGTCAGACGTACGGCGTCACGTTGCCCCAGGCGGCGTTGGCGTTCGTCCGTCGGCACCCGGCCGTGGTCTCGACGGTGGTCGGCATGCGGGACGGGGCCCAGGTGACCGAGACCCTGCGCCGATCCGACGTCGACGTCCCGGATCAGCTCTGGGCGGCGTTGTACGACGAGGGGCTGCTCGACGTGCAGTCGTGAGGGCCGGCGGTCACGACCGGGCCGTCTCGATGCCCGCGTCCGCGTCGTCGGGTAACCCCTGCAACGACTCCTCCACGCCGATCAGGTGGTTGGCCATCCGGGTGCGGGACCGCTCCGGGTCGCGCGCCACGAGGGCCTTCAGGATCGCCACGTGTTCGTCATGGGTACGCACGTCCGCGCCCTCCTCGTGCAGACTCCGCCAGAGCCGGCCGCGGATGGTCCGCCCGGCGAAGGCTTCGATCAGGCCGACGAGCACCGGATTTCCGGCGTGCGCGGCGATGATCCGGTGGAAGGCGATGTCGATCTCCATGATCCGCTCGTGATCCGGCGGTGACTGGCCGACCAGCCGGGCCGCCTCGGCGAGCAGGTCACCGGCCTGGGCCAGGGCCTCGTCGGTGATCCTGGTCGCCGCCAGGCAGGCGGCCTCGCACTCCAGCAGTCGCCGAACGGTGTGGATGTGCCGTGGGTCGCCCTGACCCTGGAAGTCCACCACGAAACCCATCGGGGCCAGCAGTTGTGGCGCGTCGAGGTTGGTGACGTAGGTGCCGTCGCCCTGGCGGATGTTGACGATGCCGAGGATCGACAGGGCCGACATCCCCTCGCGCAGCGAGCCTCGCGAGACGCCGAGCGACTCGGCGAGGTCCTTCTCGATGGGCAGCCGGTCCCCGGGCCTGAACTGCCCTTCGAGGATCATCCGCTTGATGCCGTTGACCACTTCGTCAGTGCGAGACATGACTCCCCTAGCGGCCGGCGGGGGTGGCCTTCCCACCCGCGATCACGTACGCCGCCTCCGGAGATGACACGGTAGTCGGGTCTGTCGACGCCCAGTAGCGGCCGTCCGGAAAGCGGTACAGCGCGACCGACTCCTGACGCATCCGGGTGGAGTAGCCGGGCTGGCTGGGCAGGACGTAACCGCTGCCTGAGCCGGTGTCCTGGATGATGCACGGATCGGTGAAGTGCTCGTGCAGGTGATCGACGAACTCGGTGACACGGTTGGTGAGATCCCCCGAGATCGCGACGTAGTCGAGCACCGACACGTGTTGGACCATCTCGCACAGGCCGACACCACCGGCGTGTGGGCACACCGGTACGTCGAACTTCGCGGCGAGCAGCAGCACGGCGACGATCTCGTTGATGCTGGCCAACCGGCCGGTGTCCAGCTGGCAGAAGTCGATGGCCTCGGCTTGGAACAGCTGCTTGAACATGACCCGGTTGTGGCAGTGCTCGCCGGTGGCGACGCCGATCGGTGCGACGGCACGGCGGACGGCCGCGTGGCCCAGGATGTCGTCGGGGCTGGTCGGCTCCTCGATCCACAGTGGCTTGAACTGGGCGAGGGCCGTGACCCACTCGATGGCCTGACCGACGTCCCACACCTGGTTGGCGTCGATCATCAGGTTGCGGTCCGGTCCGAGGATCTCCCGCGCGATCGCGCATCGGCGGATGTCGTCATCGAGGTTGGCGCCCACCTTGAGCTTGACGTAGCCGTAGCCGGTGTCGACCGCCTCCTGGCACAGTCGGCGAAGCTTGTCGTCGCCGTAGCCGAGCCAGCCCGCCGAGGTGGTGTAGGCGGGGTAGCCGGTCCGGTCGAGCTCGGCGAGGCGGGCGGCCTTCGTGCCCTCCTTGGCCCGCAGGATGGCCAGTGCCTCGTCCCGGGTCAGCGCGTCGGACAGGTAGCGCAGGTCCGCGATGTCGACGAGTTGCTCGGGGGACATGTCGACGAGCAGCCGCCACAGCGGCTTGTCGGCGACCCGGGCGACCAGGTCCCACGACGCGTTCAACACGGCGGCGAGGGACAGGTGGACGACACCCTTCTCCGGGCCGAGCCACCGCAGCTGTGAGTCGGAGGTCAGCAGGCGGTAGACCGCGCCCATGTCCGCTGCCATCGTCGCCACGTCCAGGCCCACGAGGAGTTGTGCCTGGTGGACCGCCGCCGCCGCGACGATGTCGTTGCCTCGACCGATGGTGAAGGTCAGGCCGTGCCCCGCGAGTGGCGCACCCACTCCGTCGACGCCGTCGGTGTGCAGGACGACGTAGGCCGCCGAGTAGTCGCCGTCCTTGTTCATGGCGTCTGACCCGTCAGCGGTCAGGGAGGTGGGGAAGCGGACGTCTTCGACGGTGACGGCGGTGATCTGCGGCATGCGCTCCTCGCCCAGCTAGGCTAAAGATCAGATGATCACTGGGAGTATACGGAGGACGGCTCCGGCACGTCAACGATATCGATCGCCGCAGGCCCGCATACGTATGATGTTTGCTGCTCCGATAGGTCAAATCTATGTCGCTTGTCGACACGCGCGCGGAGGCCCGTCCCAGATGCCTGGCGTGCGTGGTCGGCCACAGTGGTGACGGTGATCACCGAGCCGGTCCCCGACACGCCCGAGACCGACATGTGGGGTGTGACAACGGCTGCGTCCCTATATATGGTGTCGAACGCAGCTGGTTCGGCCGCTCATCCGGTGCGGTCGAGGCAACAGGGAACCCGGTGGAAATCCGGGACTGTCCCGCAGCGGTGAGTGGGAACGACAGCCGTCATCAGCACTGGGCCACCAAACGGCCTGGGAAGCGACGGCCAGTAGGAGACCGGCGAGTCCGGTCGTGCCCGCGAGTCCGAAGACCTGCCAGCGCGCCGCGTACCCGCACCCGGGTGGGCGGCGGTCCGAGGCCGCGTGGGACGGCTGACGCCACCTGACCCACGCCGGGCTGGCGTGGCGTCCGTCGGTGTCTGTCTCCTCGCGTCCGGGCCACCAGGTCTCGAACTCCGAGGAGCGAGTGGTGACAGTCACCGAGGTAGTCCCGGTCAGCGGCGACGCGACAGTGCGGCGGACGCCGATGCAGGTCCGCAAGCGCGACGGCGCCACCGAACCCGTGGACGTGAACAAGATCGTCCGGGCGGTCGAGCGGTGGGCCGACGACCTGACCGACGTCGACCCGATGCGGGTGGCCACCCGCACCATCAGCGGCCTCTACGACGGCGCGACCACTGCCGAACTGGACCGGCTGTCGATCCAGACCGCAGCCGAGATGATCGGCGAGGAGCCGCAGTACTCGCGCCTCGCCGCGCGGCTGCTGGCCGGCTACGTCGACAAGGAGGTGCGTCGGCAGGGCATCACCTCGTTCAGCGCGGCGATCCGGGTCGGCCACGCCGAGGGCCTGATCGGTGACGACACCGCCGCGTTCGTCGCCGCGCACGCCACGACGCTCGACCACGCCATCGACCTGGACGGCGACCGCCGGTTCGAGTACTTCGGCCTGCGCACGGTGTACGACCGCTACCTGCTGCGCCACCCCACCAGCCGACTGGTGCTGGAGACCCCGCAGTACTGGCTGCTGCGGGTGGCCTGCGGCCTGTCCCGGACGGCGGACGAGGCGGTCGGCTTCTACCGACTGATGTCCAGCCTGGCCTACCTGCCTAGCTCACCGACCCTGTTCAACTCCGGGACCCGGCACACCCAGATGTCCTCCTGCTACCTGGTCGACTCCCCGCTCGACGAGTTGGACTCGATCTACCAGCGGTACGCCCAGGTCGCCAACCTGTCCAAGTTCGCCGGTGGCATCGGCATCGCGTACTCCCGGGTCCGTTCCCGGGGTGCGCTGATCCGGGGCACGAACGGACAGTCCAACGGGATCGTGCCGTGGCTGCGCACGCTGGACGCGAGCGTCGCCGCGGTCAACCAGGGCGGCCGGCGCAAGGGCGCGGCCTGCGTCTACCTGGAGCCGTGGCACCCGGACATCGAGGAGTTCCTGCAACTGCGGGACAACACCGGCGAGGACGCCCGGCGCGCCCACAACCTCAACCTGGCCAACTGGATCCCCGACGAGTTCATGCGCCGGGTCGAGGCCGACGAGCTGTGGTCGCTGTTCGACCCGCACGAGGTGCCCGAACTGCCCGACCTGTGGGGGGAGCGGTTCGACGCCGCGTACCGGGAGGCCGAGGCGCAGGGCCGCTACGTGCGGCAGGTCCCGGCGCGGGAGCTGTACGGGAAGATGATGCGCACCCTCGCCCAGACCGGCAACGGGTGGATGACCTTCAAGGACGCCGCCAACCGACTCTGCAACCAGACCGCCGAGCCGGGCAACGTGGTGCACCTGTCCAACCTGTGCACCGAGATCGTCGAGGTGTCCAGTGACGCCGAGACCGCCGTGTGCAACCTGGGCTCGGTGAACCTCGCCGCCCACCTCAGCGACGGCGACATCGACTGGGAGCGGCTGCGCGCCACGGTGCGGACCGCTGTGACGTTCCTCGACCGGGTCATCGACATCAACTACTACCCGACCGCGCAGGCGGCGGCGAGCAACCCCCGCTGGCGGCCGGTCGGGCTCGGGCTGATGGGCCTGCAGGACGTGTTCTTCGCGCTGCGGCTGCCGTTCGACTCGCCGGCGGCGCGGGAACTGTCCACCCGGATCAGCGAGGAGCTGTACCTGACCGCACTGGAGACGTCCGCCGACCTGGCACGCGACTTCGGAGCGCACCCGGCGTACCCGCAGACCCGGGCCGCCCGGGGTCAGCTGCAGCCCGACCTGTGGGGTGTCGAGGGCACGCAGGCCGCGCGGTGGGACGCGCTGCGCAAGCGGGTCGAGGCGTACGGGCTGCGCAACTCGCTGCTGGTGGCGGTCGCGCCGACCGCGACCATCGCCTCGATCGCGGGGTGCTACGAGTGCATCGAGCCGCAGGTGTCCAACCTGTTCAAGCGCGAAACCCTGTCGGGGGAGTTCCTCCAGGTCAACACCGCTCTGGTACGCGAGCTGAAGGCCCGCGGTCTGTGGACCGAGCGGATCCGTTCGGCGATCAAGCGGGCGGAGGGGTCGGTGCAGGACATCGCCGAACTGCCGGCCGGCGTACGGGAGCTGTTCCGCACCGCGTGGGAGCTGCCGCAGCGGGCGCTGATCGACCTGGCCGCCGCCCGCGCCCCGTTCATCGACCAGTCCCAGTCGCTGAACCTGTTCCTGGCCGCGCCGACCATCGGCAAGCTCTCCTCGATGTACCTCTACGCCTGGAAGGCCGGGCTGAAGACCACCTACTACCTGCGCTCGCGCCCCGCGACGCGGATCCAGCAGGCCACCGTCAGCGCCGTGGCACCCGTCGCCGTCGACGCGGAGGCGCTGGCCTGCTCGCTGGAGAACCCCGAGTCGTGCGAGGCCTGCCAGTGACCCCCACCGCCGACGCCGCCACCGCCGCCGACACCCGCACCACCGACACGAGGACCACGCACATGCTGCTCGACCCCGGGATGGACCTCACTCTCCGCCCGATGCGCTACCCGCACTTCTTCGACCGGTTCCGCGACGCCATCCGCAACACCTGGACCGTCGAGGAGGTCGACCTGCACGCCGACCTCGCCGACCTGGACAAGCTGTCACCGGCCGAACGGCACCTGGTCAGCCGGCTGGTGGCGTTCTTCGCCACCGGCGACACGATCGTCGCGAACAACCTGGTGCTCAACCTCTACCAGCACGTCAACAGCCCCGAGGGCCGCCTCTACCTGTCCCGGCAGCTGTTCGAGGAGGCCGTGCACGTCCAGTTCTATCTCAACCTGCTCGACACGTACGTGCCCGACGAGACCGAGCGCTTCGGGGCCTTCGCGGCCATCGAGAACATCCCCTCGATCCGTCGCAAGGCCGAGTTCTGCTTCCGCTGGATCGACTCGCTCAACGACCTGCGGGAGCTGCGGTCCCGGGAGGACCGGCGGACGTTCCTGCTCAACCTGATCTGCTTCGCCGCCTGCATCGAGGGGTTGTTCTTCTACGGCGCGTTCGCGTACGTGTACTTCCTGCGCTCCCGCGGCCTGCTGCACGGCCTCGCCTCCGGCACCAACTGGGTGTTCCGCGACGAGTCCATGCACATGGCGTTCGCGTTCGACGTCGTCGACACCGTCCGCGCCGAGGAGCCGGACCTCTTCGACGACGACCTCGCCGACCAGGTCCGCCAGATGCTCGCCGAGGCTGTCGAGTGTGAGGTGCAGTTCGCCGAGGACCTGTTGGGTCACGGCGTGCCCGGTCTGACGTTGACCGACATGCGGGAGTACCTCCAGCACGTCGCCGACCGCCGCCTCGCCCAGCTCGGCATCGCCCCGCACTACGGGTCGAGCAACCCGTTCGGCTTCATGGAGTTGCAGGACGTGCAGGAGCTGTCCAACTTCTTCGAGCGGCGGGTGTCGGCGTACCAGGTCGGGGTGAGCGGCACCGTCGCCTTCGACGACGACTTCTAGGCGGCGACCGATCCCGGAGCCTGGCGTCGCTTGGTGAGCCACCGCATCACGTGCAGGGGGTGCGACGCCGGGTCCGGGATCGGGTGGAAGACGTGTTCGACAGCGCCGTTGGCGATGATCAGCGTCAACCGCTCGTAGAGCGTCATGTCGCCCGCGGCGCGGGTCGGCAGGCGCAGCGCGTCGGCCAGGGTCAGCCTCGGGTCGGGGATCAGCGGGTACGGCAGCCGCAGCCGGTGCACGAGCTCACGCTGGTACCCGGTCGACTGCGCGGACAGGCCGTACACCCGTGCCGCGCCGGCCGCGCGGAGTTCCGCGTGATGGTCGCGGAACCAGGCGGCCTGCTCGGTGCTGCCGCGGGCGCCGTGGATCTCCAGCAGCCCGTTGGGCAGGTCGACGCCCGGCCGGCCGGTCAGTGGGTAGACGAAGATGACGCTGCGCCCGGCGCCGAGCGCGCCGAGATCGACCGGACGGCCGTCGGTGCCGTAGAAGGACAGCGACGGCAACCTGACGCCGACCAGCGCGGCGGGGTCGGCGCCTTCGGCGGGACTGCCGGGTACGACCTGGGTCGCGGCCGCGTCGAGGCGCGCGTCCAGCGCCTCCCGCTGGGCCGTCAACTTGCCGATCCGTTCCTGGAGATTGGTGATGGTGCTGCGGTACGTGGCCACCGCCGCCGCGCACACGTCGGTGTCGTCGGAACCACCGGCGATCGACTCGACGAACGGGCGGGTCTCCTCGACGGTGAGGCCGAGCGCCATCAGCTCGCGGATCTGGGCCACCAGCCGCTCCGCGATCGGGTCGTACTCTCGGTAGCCGTTGCTCAACCGTCGGGGCACGACCAGCCCGGCCGACTCGTAGTACCGCAAGGCCCGGACCGTGGTCCCGGTCCGTCGTGCCAACTCACCCACCCGCATCCCGCGACCCTAAACCCGCACCCCGGGGTACGGGTCAACGTGTCCATCGTCGCGGTGTCAGGGCCGCCGTTTCCTGCCAGTCTGGCTGCGAAAAGGAAGCCTGAGCAGGGAGTGTGTGATGACGGCAATCAGTCGGGTGCGGGGTCGGCAGATCCTCGACAGCAGGGGCAACCCGACCGTGGAGGCCGACGTGGTCCTCGCCGACGGGTCGACCGGCCGGGCGGCTGTGCCGTCGGGCGCGTCGACGGGGGCGAACGAGGCGGTCGAGTTGCGCGACGGGGACCGGACGCGTTTTCACGGCAAGGGGGTCAGCGCGGCCGTCGCCGCGGTCAACGGCGAGATCGCCGACGCGGTGCTCGGGTTCGACGCGGAGGACCAGGCCCGGATCGACGAGACGATGATCGACCTCGACGGTTCGAAGGACAAGGGTCGACTGGGTGCCAACGCCATTCTGGCGGTGTCCCTGGCGGCGGCGAAGGCGGCGGCGTTGGCCCACCGGCAGCCGCTCTACCGCTACGTCGGTGGCGTCGGCGCCCGCCTGCTGCCGGTGCCGATGATGAACATCATCAACGGCGGCGCGCACGCCGACAATCCGCTCGACTTCCAGGAGTTCATGATCGCCCCGGTCGGCGCGCAGACCTTCGCCGAGGCGGTCCGGATGGGCTCGGAGGTCTTCCACACCCTGAAGGCGTCCCTGGCCGCGGCCGGGCACAGCACCAACGTCGGTGACGAGGGCGGATTCGCGCCCACCGTCGCGGATGCCGACGAGGCGTTGCGGTTCGTGCTGCGCGCCATCGAGGACACCGGTTACGAGCCCGGGGCCGACGTGCTGATCTGCCTCGACCCGGCCAGCTCGGAGTTCTTCCGCGCCGGCGTCTACGACTACGTAGGTGAGGGACGTCGGCGCACCGTCGAGGAGCACATCGACTACCTGCTCGATCTCGTCTCCCGGTACCCGATCAGCTCGATCGAGGACCCGATGGCCGAGGACGACATCGCCGGCTGGAAGCGGCTGACGGCGGTGGCGGGGGAGCGCGTGCAGTTGGTCGGCGACGACGTCTTCTGCACCGACGTCGACCGGCTGCGCGACGGGATCGACGGTGGTTACGCCAACGCGATCCTGGTCAAGGTCAACCAGATCGGCACGCTCACCGAGACCCTGGCGACGGTGGACGCCGCCCACAAGGCGGGTTACCGGGTGGTGATGTCGCACCGATCCGGGGAGACCGAGGACACCACCATCGCCGACCTGGCCGTGGGCGTCGGCTGCGGGCAGATCAAGACCGGCTCGTTGTCGCGCTCGGACCGGACGGCCAAGTACAACCAGCTCATCCGCATCGAAGAAGAGCTCGGCGACCGCGCCATCTACGCCGGCGTCCGCTGAGAGCTGTGCTCCGGTCGGGTGCCCCCGGTGCCCACCGCCGACCAACCCCTGCCTCGTCGATCATGGAGTTGTGGTGGGCGACAAAGCGCTCGTATAAAACCAAGTCGGGCACCATAACTCCATGGTCGACCGTGCGGACTCGCGATCTTGCACTTAGTGTCCCGACGTAAGGGGCATTCCGTGCTTTTCGGCGACCGGAACTGCAAGATCGGCGCGGGGGTTTACGACCCAGAGGTATACCGCTCGTCAGTGCGAGATGCCGGGCAGCGCGCGCAGTCGGACGGTCCCCCCGAAGTGGGACTTCCTATCACCGGGGGCGCGGTCGGCCGGACCACCGCGAAGGCCGGGCAGGCACCGTCACCGTCGGCTGGCACAGGCGACACACGTGCGTGCTGACGGGCGGGCGACGAGCCGCTCGGCGGGAATGGGGAGCAGGCACCGTTCGCACACGCCGTAGCTGCCGTCGTCGACCCGTCGCAGCGCGACGTCCAGCTCGGCCAGGCGTCGGCGGGCGGCGTCCAGCACGGCGCTGAGCTGTGCGCGTTCGAAGGCGATCGTGCTGCCCTCGGGGTCGTGTTCGTCATCGGCGTTGGACGACCGGGACGCCTCGAAGAGGCTCCGCAGGTCGCCCTCCAGGGCGGTGGCCTGAGCCTCGGTCTGCTCGCGCAGCCGCAGCAGTTCCTCGCGGACCGCGTTGGAGTCGCTGGTCATGTCCGCTCTACTTTACTGCTCGCCTACATGAAGTTGCGGGTGTGCAGGGCGGAGAGCGCCGCCGCCTCGTCGGGGCGGAATCCCAGGCGGACGAGTCGGCGCTGACGGCCCTGATCCATGGCGTGTTGCAGAGCCTGCACCCGGTCGTAGCCGGCGGACACGTCGTTCGGATGCCAACCACCCGCCGCGAGCACCACCAGCGCGTCGAAGACGTCCGCGTTGAGTCCTGCGGTGTCGACGAGCGCGTCGTGGCGGCGGTGGATGGCGGCCCGCAGTCGGTCCCGCAGCAGCGGATCCAGCTGCGCCTGATGCTCCAGGTGTGCCATGCCGAACACCACGTGCCTGCGCTCGTCCTGCATGGCGAGCCAACAGATCCGCCGCGTCACCGGGTCCGGGGCGAACTCGTGCAGAAACGAGAGCAGATCGACGAAGCTGCCCTCGCCGAGCACGGAGAGCAGGAACGACGCCAATGCGAAGTCCGACTCAGCGACGAGCGTGAACAGCGACTGCCGGCCGCCGGCGGATGACGTTCCCATCTCGGCGCCCCGCAGCAGCGCCCGCCGGCTGAAGACCTCCATGTGCCGCGCCTCGTCGGCCATCTGTACGGCGAGGAGCTGCACCACCTCCCGAAAGTGGGGATGGATGCGCCCCACGAACCGGGCCGGTACGACGAGGGCGGCCTGCTCGTTCTCGACCAGGTAGGTCATCACCTGTACCACCGCGGCCTCGACGTCGGCCGGCAGCGCGAACTTGTCGTCCCACGGCACCGCGGTCTGCGGGTCCCACTGTCGCGCGGCCGCCTGCGCGTACAGGTGGGGGGCGATGTCGGCCCAGACCAGGTCGCGCTCGTCCAGGTCGAACCGGGCTTCGGGACCACCGGCTTCGAGGAGCGCGCCCCGGGCGCCGAGCCCCCACCGCGCCGGCGGACGGCTGCTGAGCGCCGACGGCAGAGCCGGCCCGGCCCGCTCCGCGCCGAACCAGCGGTCGTCGTCCGCCGACCCCCGGACCACCACCGCGACGAGGTCGCTCGCCTCGCCTCGATCCGGCCATTCGACCCGATGACCCCGCCGACGACACCAGGCAGGAAGGTGTACGCGCAGCGCCGGGTCGCGGCCGGAGACCGCCAACCGGCCGCCGGGCGGCAGCCCGGCCAGGGCGCGTTGCACGAGTAGGTGCGCACCCCGGCCGAAACCCAGGTCACCGAGGTCGACCTCGGCGACCGGCGCCGCGGTCACGGCCGGTAGTCCGTGGCCGTCACCCGCCCGTCGGGGGAGTAGAAGCCGCTGGCGTCGACCGCCTCGGCCAGAGCGCCATACCCCGAGGTGCGACCCTCGCGCCAGGCTGTCAGCCCCTCCAGATCGAGCAGCGGACGCACCTGCGGATCGGCGTACGACATGCCGAGCAGCAGCGTGCCGAAGAGGCGGACGCCGTCCGACTCCGGCGCGCGGACCGTCATGTTGCAGTGGTCGTAGCGCGCGGTCTGCGCCACGATCCGGGTGCCCTCGGGCGGCAACGTGCCCTCCTGAACGAACGCCAGATGGTTGGCGTCGATCATGCAGGCGGCGTCGACCTCCCCGGCCGCCAGGGCGCGGGCCGCGTCGCGCTCGCCGCCGATGTGGTCGCCGTGCAGGCCGACACCCACGTCGAAGCGGCGTACGTCGACAGCGGCCCCGGCAGCCGCGAGGTGGCCCAGCGGAATCAGCGTCGCCTGTGGACTGTCGATCGCCCCGACGGCGACCACCCGTCCGGTGAGGTCGGCGATCTGGCGTACCGGCGAGTCCGCGCGAACCACCACGACCGAGGTGAGGTCCTGGTCGGTGTCGCGCATGGTGAGCGCGCGGACGGCCGTGCCGTTGGCGGCCGCCAAACGCTCGGCCCGTAGCCAGGCCAGGGGAGAGTTCCAGGCCGCGTCGATCCGCCCGGCGACGAGATCCTCGACCTGTCGTTCGTAGTGCGAGTACAGGACGAAGTCGAAGTCCAGGCCCCGCCCGCGCAGCCAGGCGCGGAAGCCCTCCCAGATGGTCACCACCTTCGGGTCGTACGCGACCGCGCCCAGCAGAACGGTTGGCGCGGGCATCAGCGGTTGGCCTCGTCGAACAGCGGCAGCCCGGTGGCGACACGGCCGACGAAATCGTGCAGCGCGTCGGTGGTCGGTGCCATCACCCGCGCCGCGCGTGCGTCCCGGAAACGACGATCGAGGCCCAACTCCTTGCGGAAGGCGCTGCCGCCGCAGAGCTGCATCGCGCCATCGGTCACGTCGGCGACGGTCCCGCCGGCGAGCGCCTTGACCTGCAGCACCCGCAGCATCGCGTCGGCGCGGCCGGTCTCCAGCGCGGTGAGCGTGTCGCCCAGGAAGGTGCGCAGCGCGTCGGTGCGGATCATCAGCCGGGCCAGGTCGCGTCGGGTGACGGGCGAGTCGCGCAGGGCGGCGCCGGTGTGCGTGAGCGTGGTCCTGGTGAGATGTCGGCTGGCCTCGGCCACCGCGCTGTCGGCGAGACCGAGGCAGAAGGCGGCGTTGAGCACCAGGAACCAGGGTAGGACCGCGCCGAGCGCGGCGTCGAGCCCGGCCCCGTCGGCCGCCATCCGCGCCGTCGACGGAACCCGGAGCCCGTCGGCGGTCATCGGGCGAGAGCCGTTGCCGCGCAGGCCCAGCCCGTCGAAGTCTCCGGTCACGCTCAGTCCGGCGCTGTCGGCCGGCACGAGCCACAGCGTCATCGGGCCGACATCGGGGGTCAGCGGAAGGCTCGACCAGACGTAACTGTTGGCCTCGCCGGCCGAGGTGACCCAGCTCTTACGGGCGTCGAGGCGGACCGTTTCGTCGTCGGCGGCAGTCGCGGTGCCGGTCGGCGACCAGAAGTGGCTGCGCGAGCCGTACTCGGAGAACGCCAGGGTGGTGAGGTGATCGCCGGCGGCGATGGCCGCGCGGACGTCGCGCGGGCCGTGCGCCTCGATGACGGCGGTCGCCGCGTAGTGCATGAGAACCACCATCGCGGTGGACCCGCACTCGGCGGCCAACCGCTCGATGACCTCGGCGACCGCCCGCATGCCGTGGCCGCCGCCACCGACCTCGGTCGAGGAGGCCAGGCCGAGCAGGCCGGCCGCGGCGAGAGCGTCGACACCCGGACGGGGGAAGGCCCCGTCCCGGTCGACGATCGGCGCCCTCGGGCGGATCACGTCGTCGATCACCGTGCCGAGCGTGTCCGTGGGATCGGTGGCGGTCTGGGCATTGTCGACACGTGTCGTCACGCCGGTACCTCTTCCGAAGGCCGATGGGACCGCCGCCGACACTATCCGAATCCGAAGACTCAGCGCGAGCGTCGGATTACCGTCTGACGCGGGCGTTGTCCCGGAGGGGGCGGCCGTGCCCGTCGTCCCGGTCGATGCGCAGCTCCCGTTCCAGCTCGGTGATGACCGCCCGCAGGTCGTCCAGCCGTTGGGTGAGCGCGATGCGGTCCACCTCGTCCGGTACGCCGTCGCCGTCCTCGTCGTACCCGGGGGCCAGTCGCTCGGTCATCTCCAACCGGCGGGCCTCCTCCATGGAGTTCACGATGACCGCGATGAGGATGTTGAGCAGCAGGTTGACGGTGATGACCACGTAGCTGACGTAGTAGAGCAGCGTCCACGGCGAGATCGCCATGCCCTGCTCGATGAGGTCCGGCAGCGTCTCCAGCGACAACAGCACGAACAACGTCAGCAGCGATCGGCCGATGTCGCCGTACTCCTCCGGATACCTGTTGCCGAAGATCAGCCAGCCGGCCATGCCGTACACGTAGAGCGTCACCACGGCCAGAGCGAGGAACCCGGTGACGCCCGGCAGACTGCGCCACAGCGCGGAGACGATGGTCCGCAGACCCGGCGAGAACCGCACCAGGCGAACCATCCGGGCGACCCGCACGACCCGCAGCAGCGCCGGGTCGCCGTGCAGGCCCGGAATGAAGATCGCCGCGATCACCACGAAGTCGAAGACGTTCCAGCCGTGTCGGAAGAAGTCCTGTGGGCGCCTGCCGTAGGCGGCCAGCCGGACGGCGATCTCCACGACGAAGACGGCCCGGAAGAACAGCTCCAGCCCGTGCAGCGCGGTGCCCGCCGGGCTCAGGTCGTCGTACGTCTCCAGGCCGAGAACGATGCCGTTGGCGAGGATGACCACGACGATGGCGATCTCGAAGGGGCGGGACCGGGCGAGTCGGTCGCAACGGTCGGTCCAACCCGAGCGGTGCCGCGGTGGTGTGGACGGCCCACCCCGCGGGGCGGGCACGGGTGCGTCACTCACCAGCCGGCCGGCTCGATCGGGCGCACGGCGGCGGGGGCCCACCTCCGGCCGTCGTGGTGGCGGTGCGGATGGTGTGCGGGCATGCCCATCAGCCTAGCCAAGATCGGCGTTCAGTCAGCCCTCCGGACCGGCGCCCCGGGCGGAGCGGTCGGCCGGGCGCTGGAGCGTGCCCGCGCCCGGTGTCACGGCACGGCGGTGAGATATCGGCGGTAACCGACAGCGGACTGCGCGAAGCCGATTGACGCGTAGAACCGATGGGCCTCGGTGCGCGCGGCGTTCGACACCAGTTGGACCTTGTAGCAGCCGGCCGCCGCCGCGTCGTCGAGCGCCGCGAGCATGAGGGCCCGGGCGACCCCACGACGGCGCCATCCGGGTGCGACCACCACGTTCTCCACCAGCATGTACGGTCGCGCGCCGTGGGTGAGGTTCGGGGCGACGAGGGTGTCCACGGTGCCCACGAAGGTGTCCCCGGCGACGGCCAGCAGGAGGCGCCGGCCAGCCTGCGCGTGCAGGGCGGGCCAGGCGGTGGCCAGCCGGGTGGCGTCCGGCCGTGCGTCGTCGGGAGCGAGCTGCCACAGCACGTCGAAGACCCGCTCGGGGTCGTCCTCCGGCACGGCGGCGCGGACGACGAAGTCGCCGTCGCTCACCGGGCCGACGCCGGAGTGTCCAGGTCGGACCGCGCGGGGTGCCGGCAGAGCTGTTCATCGACGTGCCTGAGCATGCCGTCGAGGATACGTGTCCAGCTGCACCGCGTGGCGGGCGACGGCGACCGGGGCCCCCGTCGCCCGCTCCGGCGATGACCCCGGGTCAGGCCCGCGCGGCCCGGATGGCGTCGCGCAGCGGAATGCTCGGCCGGCCGAGCAGCCGGCTGAGGTCGTCGCTGTCGGTCGCCAGCTCGCCGTTGGCGATCGAGTGGTCGAGCGCGGCGACGAAACCGGCCGTGCCCGCGTCCAGGCCGACGTTCTCCAGGGCCGAGGCCAGCTCGGCGGCGGACATGTCCTGGTGGACGACTGTGGTGCCGGTCACCTCGGTGACGGCCTCGGCCAGCTCGTCGAAGGTGAACGCGGTGCCGCCCAGTTCGTAGACGGCGTTGCCGTCCTCCGCGCGGGTCAGCGCGGCCACGGCCGCCCCGGCGTAGTCGACCCGGGTCGCGGCGGAGATCTTGCTGCCGCCGGTGGCGCCGAGGATCGTGCCGGACCCCAGGTACTGCGGCAGCTGGTCGGTGTAGTTCTCGATGTACCAGCTGTTGCGCAGCACCGTGTGGGCCAGACCGGACGCGGCGAGAACCTCCTCGGTGGCCTTGTGCTCCGGAGCGAGCGGGTTCGCGGTGGTGTCGGCCTTCAGGATGCTGGTGTAGACGAGGCGCTCCACCCCGGCGAGCTTGGCGGCGTCGATGACCGCGGTGTGCTGCGCGACGCGCTGACCGGGAGTGTCGCCGGAGATGAGCAGCAGGCGGCGTACGCCGGCCACGGCGCCGGGCAGCGTCGACGGGTCGTCGTAGTTGGCCTTGCGGATCTCGATCCCGCGTGCGGCCAGGTCGGCGGCCTTCTCCGGGCTGCGCACGATGGCGGCGATCTCGACGGCGGGTACGCCGCTGTCGAGCAGCTGCTCGATCACCAGGCGGCCCAGCCGGCCGGTGGCGCCGGTGATGGCATAGGTGGGCATGGAAACCTCCGGAGGGTAGTGGCAAACCAGTAAGCACTTACGAATCTATAGTACTAACCAAGAAGTGGCGTGGGATAGGCTGGTGAGGTGAGCGACATGCCGGCCCAGGACCCGGCGGGGCCTACCCAGGAATTCGTCAGCGATGTCTTCGCGCGGGGGTGCACCTCCCGTGCGGCCTTCGAGGATGTCACCTCGAAGTGGGCCTCGCTGGCCCTGTTGGCGCTCGGCGAGGGCCGCTACCGGTTCAACGCGCTGCGCCGCCGCATCGACGGCGTCAGCGAGCGGATGCTCTCCCAGACCCTGCAGACCCTCGAACGGGACGGAATGCTCACCCGCGAGGTGCTCACCGCGATCCCGCCGCGCGTCGAATACTCGCTGACCCCCCTCGGCGCCCGGGTCGCCGAGCAACTGCGTGGCCTCGCCGATCTGCTGGAGGCCTCGGTGCCCGAGTTGCAGACCGCCCGCGACAGCCGCGAGCGCGACCAGGGCTAGACCGGCGAACGTCGGTCAACGCTGATCGGCGTCCTGCACCCGCCCGGTCAGCGGAGGCGGGCCATCCGTGCCTCAGGTGTGCAGCGTCTCGCGTGGCGGCACACCGTAGCTGGCGTGGTATCGCGCGGTGAACCTGCTGTGGCTGGCGAACCCCCACCGACTGGCGATCGCCGAGACCGTCTCCTGGCGTGGGTCGGCGCGTACCAGGTCGTGGTGTGCCCGAACGAGCCGGATCCGACGCAGGTGGGCCATGGGAGTGGTGCCGAGATGACGGCGGAAGGCGAGTTGCACCGCCCGGAGGGAGACGCCGGCCGCGCTGGCGATGTCGACCGCGCTGATGTCCCGGTCGGCGTGCTCCTCCAGGAACGCTATCGCCCGGCGCAGCGTGGCGGTGGTGGCGTCGTTCCGGTCCGCGGCGGTCGGTTCGGTGAACGCGGTGTTGGGGAATACCGCGAGCGCCGCCGCGGCCAGCATCCGGGCGGCGTTGCCGATCACCAGCGACTGCGCCCCGGCGGTCGGGCTGTTCAACACGACGTCGCGGACGAAACTCGTGGTGTTGCGCCACTGCCGGGCGAGGGCCGTACTGGTGGCACCGAGCTCGGTGAACTGGATCCGACCGGGCCGGCGGGCCGGCGCGGTGGTGGCCACCTGCGCCAGCACCGACAGGTCCAGTATGCAGAGCTCCACCTCGCCGGGATGCCAGCGGACGGCGCAGGGCTCCTCCGGCCTGGTGACGAGGAAGACGTCGCCGGGGCCGAACCGGTGAGCCGATCCGGCACAGGAGCGATCGACGCGGGCGGTGCGGGTACTACCGATGACCAGCCCGCCGAGGGTACTGGCATCGATCTGCAGGTGTCCGGTCTGACGGGTGGTCGCGATGGCGAAGGGGCCGGTGTCCATGCGCTGATGGGTGAGCCGGTATCCGTTCCTGCTCTGAATGCGCAGCTTCGGGTCGTACGTGGCGGACAGGAATTCCTGGATGGCCGCCGGGTCACGGCTGTCGAACTGGTGGGTCTGCACTGGCGATGACGTCATCCGCTGTCTCCGTCCGGTGGAGGTGCCGCCGGGTCGTGGAACGGGTGCCGGCGGCAGGGTCGGGCCGTGCCGGGGTGCTCGGCGGTGACCCGGCACGTGGTTGCCGGCGGTGCGGTGAAGTGGAACGTCGCGAGCGGGACGGCAGCGACCGGGTGCGGGCGTCGGATCTGGTCTGACCATTCGGTGACGCTGAGGCGCAATATCTGTAGATGGGAATGTCACCATACGACAATCACCGACGTGCCGTCCCGCGAATCAATGCGGTGTGTCGGCAGCTCGACTTCGTTTTCCGGCTAGCGCGCCGAATGGTTCTACGTCTGCTGTCCTAGCCACCCTCGTGGCCGACAGCGAAATCTTGTTCATGATTCGTCTGGGGGCGACCGGGTCACTGCCGGGAGACCGGCCCACGGAAGGGGGAAACGTTGGACGCTACTGATCCTGACCGCGTCGTTCGGCTGGCCGTGGCCGAGGCACTGGCCCGGGTGGCCGACGAGGACAGCCTGGGTCTGGGTGAGGGTGATGCGCTGGCGAGGCTCGGCGGTGGGCTGCGTGCGGTGCTGCGCCGCGCACTCGCCGACCGGGTGCCGCTGACCACGCCGGAGTTCGTCGACCTCTGCCGCGACCTGGGTCTGCACCGTGACGCCTTCGACCTGCTGGGGCACTACCTGATGACCGCGTTGCTGACCCAGCACGTCGGACCGGACGCCCTGATCCGCGTCGGGGTGCTCTTCGGCACCGTCGGGCGCTACCTGCCCGGTGCCCGTCCGGTGGCCCACCGCAACGAGGGCCCCGCGCCACGGCGACGCGACGTGCGCTCGGACAACAGCGTCGTCGGTCGGTACCGCCGCGCCAAGCTGCCAGAGCACCTCCCCAACCCGCCGAGCTGGACCTGCACCGGGTGCGGCCGCGAGTGGCCCTGCGCCACCAAGCAGAGCCAACTGCTCGCCGAGTTCGGTGGAGCGCGCGCCTCCCTCGCGGTCTATCTCGGCTCCTGCCTCGTCGCCGCCGCCCAGGACCTGCCGGCACTGCCGCTGCCTCGGGTCCGGCTCCGATTCCTGGGCTGGCTGCCACGTGCCCGGATCTGACCGGGCCGGCCGCCCGGTCGGCCGGCCGCACGGCCCGGGACACCCGGCAGGTGCCCTGACCCGGCCGGCCTCGGTCCTGATCGGGCACTGCGCGCGGTCGCGGGGTGACCCGCTGCTGCCCCGGCCGCGCTCCCTACGGGTCGGAGCAGGGTGTTCATCGGGGGCACCCGCTGCGTACGGCGGCTGTTCACCGCCCTCTCCGAGGCTCCTTGATCGAAAGAGCATTCGCTTGATCGAGGAGAGGCTCTCACGTGAGAGACAAGCATCCCGAAGAGACCGAGCACGCGCAGCTGTCCCGGCGCAAGCTGGTCAAGTACGCGGGCGTCGGCGCGACGCTGGCCGCTGCCAGCCCGCTGGTCGGCGCCGGAGCGGCGTGGGCCGACGAGGACCGCCGCCCGGGTGACGACGACAAGACCGACCGGGGTAACTCCAAGAACCGGGCGTGGCGTGCGGGTGACCACCACATCCACTCCGAGTACAGCGGCGAGTTCGACACCACGAAGTCCCCGATCGTCTTCCACAAGGGCGCGGACGCGGTCTACCCGATCGTCACCAACGCCATCATGGCGAAGAACTTCGGACTGACCTGGGCCATGTGCACCGACCATGGTGGGCCGACCCACTCGAAGGTGAACATCGAGCAGGCGTACCCCGACCTGCTGCGGTCGCGCAAGCTGGTCCCCGAGGTGCTCCAGTTCTGGGGCATGGAGTTCGATGCGCCCTCGCTGGACCACCACACGCTGATGATCCCGCGCCACGACGACGAGGCGAAGCAGCTCTTCGAGCTGGAGAGCCGGTTCGCCAAGTACGACGCGTTCCCCACCGATCCGGCCCGCGACACCGAGGCCAGGATGGTGGAGTTCCTCAAGGTCGCCCGGGGCATGCCGCACAAGCCGCTGGTGATCGCCCACCACACGTCCCGTTCGGCGCCCGGTCTCGGCGTCTACGGTCAGGACACCCCGCGCGAGTTCCGCAACGGCAACAACGCCGCGCCGGACGTCTACATCGGCTTCGAGGGCGCGCCCGGCCACCAGGCCGGCCCGCTCAACGGTGGCAAGCGGGGCGGCTACGGCAACCACCCCACCTACGGCGGCTTCGACCAGATGACCGCCCGGGTCGGCGGAATGTGGGACTCGCTGCTCGGCGAGGGTCGGCGCTGGTGGATCACCGCGACCTCGGACTCGCACGTGCACTGGACCCGTGGTGGCTCCGACTTCTGGCCGGGCGAGTACAGCAAGACGTACGTGCACGCCCGCCAGGACTACGGCGACATCATGGACGGCCTGCGCAACGGCCGGATCTGGGTCACCACCGGTGACCTGATCCGCAGCCTCGACGTCACCGCCACCTCCCAGGGCCGGACCGCCGAGGTGGGCGAGACGATCACGGTGAGCCGTCGGAACCGTACCGATGTCGAGATCGAGATCACGTTCCGCCCGTTGGGTGGGGTGAACGCGAACGGCGACCGGCCCGAGGTCCGTCGGGTCGACCTGATCGTCGGCCAGATCACCGGCCCGAGCGCCAACCTGGACGCCGACACCAACCCCACCACAAAGGTGGCGGCCCGGTTCGGCCCGCGGGACTGGCGGCGGCAGGGCGACAGTTACGTCATCCGGCACACCCTGCGCAATGTCGAGGCGGACACCTACGCGCGGGTGCGGGGCACCAGCACCGACGAGGCCGAGCCGCTCGCCGACGGGCTGGAGAGCCCGTGGGACGACCTGTGGTTCTACTCGAACCCGGTGTTCGTGCACGTGCGGTAGGGATGTCGCGGGCCGGTCCGGCACCGCTCGACGGACGACGTCGGGTGGTGCGGGGCGGGCCCGTCCTGCCGTATCGGCAGGTCAGTCGGCGCTGCGGCGGCGGGCTCGGGGGGTGGCGGTTCGGCCGCTTCGCGCCGCCGCGGCGCCGGTCGGGCGCGCAACGGGTGCCGCCGGGTCGGCCTGCACCTGCGTCACCACCTCACAGAGGTCGCGCAGCGGGTCCACCGCCTGGGTCGAACAGGCGACCTTCTGGAGCAGTGACCGCAGCGTCGCCGACTCGGTCGGCGTGAGCGCCCCCAGCAGATGCGATTCGACCTGCCGCAGCGCCAACCGCCGCTGCTCCCAGGCGGCACGACCGGTGTCGGTGACCTCGATCAGCCGGTTGCGTCGGTCGCCCGGGTCCGCGCGCCGGGCGACGAACCCGGGCCGCTCCAGGTCATCGATCAGGTACGTGAGGACGGTGCGGTCGATGCCGATCTCCTCGGCGATCGCGCCCTGGTTTCGAGCCGGCCCGTTGGCCGCCGCGGTGAGCAACTGGTAGCCGCGCGGGCCGCCGGGGAAGTCGGTGAGGGCGTGCTCGGCCGCCCGGACGTAGCCGCGGAAGACGATCCCGAGCATCCAGCCCAGGTCGTCGTCGAGCGGATCGGGCCGGTCCGGCCGGTGAGTGGCACCCGTCATCCCCCGACAATACCGCAGTGGGCCAGACCTTGTTGGCAGCAGATGTTCTGTGTGGCATAAGGTTAAGGTCACGACGCATCGTCCGACGCGTCGGGGGAAGCGGGAGGCTCGCAGATGAGCGACTACGGCCACGACCTGGTCTTCGGATCCTTCGTCACGCCAAGCGCTGGCAATCCAGACCGTACGGTCGGCGTCGCCGTCCTGGCCGAGCAGGTCGGGCTGGATCTGGTCACCTTTCAGGATCACCCGTACCAGCCTGCGTTCCTCGACACCTGGACGCTGCTGAGCTTCGTGGCGGCCCGCACCAGCCGGGTGCACCTGGCGGCGAACGTGACGAACCTGCCACTGCGTCCGCCGGCGGTGCTCGCCCGCAGCGTGGCCAGCCTGGACCTGCTCAGCGGCGGCCGGGTCGGCCTCGGCCTCGGGGCGGGAGCGTTCTGGGATGCCATCGAGGCGATGGGCGGCCGGCGGTTGACCCCCGCCCAGGGTGTGCGAGCGCTGGAGGAGGCCATCGCGGTCATCCGTCAGTTCTGGGACGTCGAGACGCGCGGCGGAGTGCGGGTCGACGGCGAGTTCTACCGGGTGGTGGGCGCCAAGCGTGGGCCCGCTCCGGCCCACGCGGCGCCGATCTGGCTGGGTGCGTACAAACCCCGGATGCTCCAGCTCACCGGTCGTCGGGCCGACGGCTGGCTGCCCTCGCTCGGCTACCTCCAGCCCGGTGACCTGGCCAGGGGCAACGCGATCATCGACGATGCCGCGCAGCAGGCCGGCAGGTCCCCGCAGGACGTGCGTCGGCTGCTCAACATCAGCGGCCAGTTCTCGGCCGTCGGCCGCGGCCCGCTGGACGGGCCGGCCGAACAGTGGGCCGAGGAGCTGGCCGAGCTGGCTCTGGAGGAGGGCGTCGGCACTTTCATCCTCGGCAGCGACGACCCCGACGACCTGCGCCGGTTCGCCGGCGAGGTGGCCCCCGCCGTCCGCGAGCTGGTCGCGGCCGAACGTGACCGGGGCGCGGCTGCGGCCGGTACGCCGGCACAGCCGGAGCCGGAACGTATGCCGGCACAGCCGGAGCCGGTCGCTGCGCCGCCGGTCCGGGCGAGCCGCGCCACCGCCACCGGCGGCGCGTTCGCCGTGGTGCCGACCCCCGACGACGGTGTACGGCGAAGCGAGCAGGAAGTGTGGGACGAGTCGACCCGGCCGACCGGGCCCGTGCCCGACCCGGAGCGCACGTACACCCCGCAGGAGCAGGCCACCGGCGCGCACCTCGTGCAGATCCACGACGGCCTGCGCGCCGAGTTGGCCCAGATTCACGACCTCATCGAGCAGGTGGCGGCCGGCGAGATCGACGCCGGCGCGGCCCGGTCCCACATCAACACGATGACCATGCGACAGAACCGGTGGACGCTCGGTGTCTACTGCGAGTCGTACTGCCGCATCGTCACCACCCACCACACGATCGAGGACCAGTCGTTCTTTCCCCGGTTGCGGGCGCGGGACCCCCGACTCGGCCCGGTGGTCGACAGGCTGGAGCAGGAGCATCACGTCATCCACGACGTGTTGGAGGGTGTCGACCGGGCCCTGGTCGCGTACGTCGGGTCTCCGGACGGTCTCGCCGAGCTGCGGGCCGCGGTGGACCTGCTCACCGACGCCCTGCTGTCGCACCTCAGCTACGAGGAGCGGGAACTGGTCGAGCCGTTGGCGCGGTTGGGCATCGCCTGATCAAAGCCCCCGGCGGCGGCTCGGGGTTGCCCCGATCCGATCTGAGAGACTACTCTCGAAACATGTCTCTCAAGAATCCGTACGGGGATTTCGAGATCACCGAGCCGCAGGCGCTGCGGGCGCTGGCCCACCCGGTCCGGCTGGCGATCCTGGAGCACCTTCAGCGGCACGGTCCGGCCACGGCCACCGGGCTCTCACCGCACGTGGGCGCCACACCGTCGGTGGTCAGCTGGCACCTGCGGCACCTCGCGACGTTCGGCCTGGTCACCGACTGGGATGGCGCCACCAGCAAGCGGGAACGCTGGTGGCAGGCGGTAGCCCGAGGCTTCCGCTTCACGATGCCCGAGGGCACCGAGGGGCAGTCCGCCAGCCAGCAGCTGCGCGGCGAGATGTTCGCCCGCAACGCCGACGCACCCCAGCAGTGGCTGCTGCATGAGGAGCCCCGGCTGGACCCCGAGTGGCGCGCGCTGGCCGGCATGGCCGACACCCGGTTCGTGGCCACCGCTGACGAACTGCGGCAACTGGAGGAGTCCATTGAGGAGCTGATCGCCCCGTACGTGCGGCGCAAGGAGGAGTCGGCCCCGGCCGACGCGCGGATCATCCGGATGCTGCGGTACCTGCTGCCCGAACCCGGCGACGACGACCCGGCCGCGTCATGACCGCCACCGACGTCCCCACCGAGACCGACACCGGGCTCCCGCCGGCCCTGCACCGCGACCGGCGCTTCCGCACTTTCTGGATCAGCGAGACGATCTCCCAGTTCGGCGATCGGATCAGCGAACTGGCCCTGCCGCTGATCGCCGTCACCCTGCTCACCGCCACACCCGTGCAGGTCAGCGTCCTCACCGCCTTGATCTGGCTGCCCAACCTGCTGGGCCTGTTCCTGGGCGCCTGGGTGGACCAGCGCACCCACAAGCGGCGACTCCTGATCATCGCGGACCTGATCCGCGCCGCGGTGCTGCTCAGCCTGCCGGTGGCCTACCTGTTCGACGCGATCACCCTCACCCAGCTCTACCTGGTGGCACTGCTCACCGGCTTCGGAGCGGTGCTCTTCGCCATGGCGCGTCAGGCGTTCTTCGTCGCCCTGGTGCCACGATCGGCGTACGTGGACGCCACCAGCAAGCTGAGCATGAGCCGGTCGCTGTCCTTCATCGCCGGCCCGGCCGTCGGCGGTGGGCTGGTCCAGGCGCTCAGCGCGCCGGTCGCGATAGTCGTCGACGCGGTCAGCTTCCTCGGCTCCGCGCTACTACTCAGTCGCATCCCGGTGACCGAGCCGCCGCCCCCGCCGCGTCGGACGTCCACGCTCGGGCTGGTCCGCGAAGGGCTCGTGCTGGTGCTGCGGCACCCGGTCTTGCGGGCCGCCCTCGGCTGCACCAGCACTGTCAACTTCTTCACCTTCATCGCCAGCGCGCTGCTGGTGCTCTACGCCAGCCGCGAACTCGACCTGTCGGCCGGCGCGATCGGCATCGCCTTCGGGTTCGGAGCACTCGGCGGGTTCGCGGGCGCGGCGCTCGCTCCGCGGATCTCGCGCGCGATCGGTCTGGGCCGCACCGCCATGATCGGCGTGGTGCTCTTCCCCGCGCCGCTGGCGCTGACCGCGCTGGTGTCCGGACCCACCTGGACGAAGGTGGCCATGCTGGCGGCCATCGAGCTGGTCTCCAGCGTCGGGGTGATGCTGATGGACGTGAACCTCAACGCCCTCCTCACCGCCGTGACACCTGACGACGCGCGAGGACGCCGGGCCGGCGCGTACAGCGCCGTCAACTACGGCATCCGACCGCTCGGCGCGTTGGTCGGCGGTGCGTTGGGCACCACCATCGGCCTGCGGCCCACTTTGGTCATCGCCGGCCTGGGTGGCGTGCTCGCCGTGCTGTGGTTGGTCGCGTCGCCGGTGCGCCACATCAGAACCCTCGACGCGGCCTGAAGGCTACGGGCGTGCGGCTGGCCTGGGCCTGCGACCCAGGCCACCGCCGGTCAGGCAGCCTCCGCCAACAGCATCCGGGCCAGCTCGGTGGGCTGGGAGAACATCGGCCAGTGGCCGGTGGCCATCGTGACCAGTCGCCAGTGCTCGCTGGTCAGCAGCTTGGCCACCGTGTCGTTGGGCTCCGGCCCGTCGAGCAGGCACTTGACGTACGTGGTCGGCAGCTCACCCAGTGGCCGGCTCAACACGGCCGGCTCGGTCAACGTGGCACCCGGGTGCGGAGTGGAACTGTCGACCAGGCGCGCGATCTGCTCATCGGTGAGACCCTGACCGTCGAAGTCGGCAGCACCGAGCGGAGCCCAGTAGCCGTTGTTGTCGGCGATCTGCGCCTCGAAGGCCGCCTGGCCCTGCCACCATCCGGACGCGAACGACTCACCGTCGACCGGCACCTCCGAATCGACGAAGACCACCCGGGTCAACCGGTCACCGATCCGCTCGGCGGCCTGACCCACCGGGATGCCCGCGTAGCTGTGCCCGACCAGCACCACGTCGCGCAGGTCGCGACGCTCGATCTCGTCGACGATGTCCTGCACGTGGGTCTGCTGCCCGGCGGGCGCATCCCGCTTGTCGGCGAGGCCGGAGAGGGTCAGCGGGTGGGTGCCGTGCCCGGCCGCCCGCAGTGGCGGCAGCACCTCGTCCCATGCCGACGACCCCAGCCACGCCCCCGCCACCAACACGAATTCAGCCATGGCCGGGAGCCTAACGCCGACCTGCGACAGGTCGGCGGGTCACGACCAGGTGCGGGCCTCGGCGGCGAACACCTCAGGTGGACTCGCCACCGGAAGCACACAGAGCAGGTGGCCGCCGGGGGCCCGCAGGACCCGGCACTCCAGCCACTGTGACACCTCGGTGGCGCCCAGGGCCGTCAACCGCGCGGTCTCGGCTGGCACGTCGTCGGTCTCGATGTCCAGGTGGAAGCGCGGCGCGTCATCGACCGCCTGGACCGCGGTGACCAGCCCCGGCAGTGCCTCGTGCAGGCCGACGAACTGCGGCTCGGCCGGATCGGACCGGGTGCCGACGCCGAGCGCCGCCGACCAGAACTCCGCCGACCGGGCGGCCTCGGCCTCCGGGGCGTCGATCAGCAGCGCGAACACGCGGCTCCGGTGCATGCACGGCAGGATATCGAGGACGGCAACATGCCGCTCGGTGCGGCGCGTGACACCCGAGGCCGTTGATGGCGAAGCGTCACCTGTTGGCGTCGAGGTGAGCCGCGATCTCGGTCGGCAGTGGATAGCTTCGTTCGACCGGCAGGTGAGCTGTCGCCGCCGGCACGTCATCTGCCCGCACCAGGTCCCGTACCCGGTGGACGGTGGAGGTGACGTCGGTGATGCTGACCAGCCAGTCGTCGACGTACCTGGCGACGGCTTCGCCGGACAGCCCGACCTGCAACGACCGGTGCGGCAACGCGTTCAGGTGCAGTGTCCTTTCCGGATCCCACTGCACCCGTACCGGGCTGGCCCTGAGTTGTCGCGACCACGTCGCCCGATCGCCGTGCAGGCCCCGGTCGTAGTGACTCAGGCAGGCTCGCGCCAGCGCCCACTCGAAGCCCTCCCGGGTGATGTCGATGGCGAGCACGCGCTCCTGCCCGGGCTTGGTGGCCCAGCCGCAGCGGTACATCATCCACAGAAAGGACGGCTTGATCCAGGTCATCCGCTCCCGCTTGAAGGGGGCCACGAAGCGACCGGCGGCCACCGCCGGAAGCGCGATCTCCGGCGGGTACGCCTGGTACACGGTGATCGTGTCGGCCGAGTAACGAGCACGGATCTGACGGGCGGGAATGGACACCCTGCGATCTTCAACCATCGGACCGCACCCGTTCCACCGGGATTCCGGACCCTGGGCCTGGAGATCACCGCCGCGAAGCCGCGGGCGCGGGAGTGCCCGCTCAGGCGTGGTCCAGTGGGGGAGGCCCGACGTCGACCGGCATCCGGAAGATCTGGACCGGGTAGTCGACAGCGGCGTGCCCGCCGTTGAGCCCGGCGGTCAGGTGCAGCTGGGCCGCCGGCATCCACAGCCGGGCCTCGGCGTCGAGCCACATCGCGTCCACCCAGGCCAGCCGGGGGTCGCCGACGAGCGTACGCACGCTGCGGTCGGGTGCGAGGACGAGGACGCGCCGCCGTTCCAGGTCGCTGAGGTAGATGGTGCCGGTGGCGTCGATGGCCGTGCCGCCGGTGCTGGGCGTGTCGCACCACCGTTCGACCCTCCGGGCCATCTCGTCGGCGGACACCGACGCGTCGTCCAACCAACGGGTGGCGATCCGGGACATCCCGCCGGAGGCCGGCTGGTAGTAGAGCCAGCGACCGTCCGGCGACACCTCCAGCTGGTCGACGTGCAGGCGCACCTCGGCGCCGTCCGGGTCACATAGCGCTCGCCCGTCGGCGATGACCGGGCCGCCCGCCGTGCTCGGATGCCCGTCCAGCACGCGCCGGGACCGACCCGAGTCGAGATCGAGCACGATGAGGCCGGCCGCTCCAGCGTCACTGAGGTACGCCACCCGGCCGTTAAAGCGGACGTCGTCGATGTAGCTGCCCGGGTGCACGGCCTCGTCGAGGTGGTAGACCCGCTTCACGTGGTCGTCGTCCGGGTCGACAACGATCAGCCGAGCGCCGCCCGGCACCTGCGCGCCGCCGACTTGCGGCGAACCCGAGTCGACGATCCACAACCGGCCGTCCGGGCCGACGCGCAACCCGTTGACGTGCACGAACGCCCCGCTCGGCGGATGGTCAGCGCGGTTCCACGCGCCGTCGGGGTACGGGAGACGACGGCCGTCCGGCAGCGCCTCCACCACCTGCACGCCGGGCCGATCCGCCGACGGGTAGCTCAGGAACACCCGCCCGCGCACCGTGGTCACGCCCGTGAACACCCGGTCTTCCTGGAGCACCGGCGTCAACCGGTGATCCTCCTCGGTGGGCAGCGACGACATCGACCTGCTCCTCACCCGCCCGGCGGCGCCTCGGCTTCAGCCGGATAACCGGCGGCTGCGGCCATCCCGCGCGGTATTCCCGGAGCGTGCCGGCCGAAACCGCCGGTCGCGGGACGCCGCCGGCGCTCAGCCGATGCAAGGGCGCCCTCGGTGCTCAGCCGGTCGGCGGTGCCGGGGGGCCGACCCGGGCGGCGAGCCGCTTCGGGGCCATCACGCATTGACGTCCTCTGCGCCCTGTAGGGCGGAGATTCCGGTCTGCTATGCCCCCGAAGGGGCAGGCTCCCGGTGGGTTACCGCTTCGCTGCGCGGTGCCGGCACGGATGCCGGTCTTACCTGCGCTCCACGGTCGTTGAGGTCCGCCCGTCCGGCGGCCCTGATGTTCCTGGCGGCGTTCACGTCCCGGTCGTGGTGACTGCCACACGGGCAGACCCACGCACGAACGTTCAGCGTCATCTTGTCGGTGATCCGGCCGCAGTCCGAGCACATCCGGGTGGACGGGAAGAACCGGTCCACCCGAGCGAAGGTGCGCCCGTACCGGGCAGCCTTGTATTCCAGCATGGTCGTGAACTGTGTCCACCCGGCGTCGTGCACCGACTTCGCCAGCCGCGTGCGGCCAAGCCCGCTCACGCACAGGTCCTCGACGTACACCGCTTGGTTGTCGCGGATGATCGCCGTGGACAGCTTGTGCTGCCAGTCCCGCCGGGTGTCGGCCACCCGCGCATGGGCGCGGGCAACCTTCACCACGGCCTTCTTACGCCGGTTGCTGCCCTTGGTCTTGCGGGACAGGTCCTGCTGCAACCGCTTCAGCTTGCGTGCCGCGCGACGCAGGAACTTCGGCGCGGTCACCTTCGTACCGTCGGACATGACCGCGAAATGCGTCAGGCCCAGGTCGATACCCACCTCGGACGCGGCCGACGGCAGCGGCTGATCCGTGGTCTGCACGACAAACGACGCGAAGTACCGACCCGCCGCGTCCCGGATAACCGTCACCGACGTCGGCACAGCGGGCAGCGTCCGCGACCAACGCACCTGCACGTCGCCGACCTTCGGCAGCCTGAGCCGCCCGTTGTCCAGCACCTTGAACCGGGCGTTGGCCGTGAACCGGATGGCCTGCCGGTTGTCCTTAAGCGACCGGAACCGAGGCGGAGCCACTTTACGGCCCTTGCGCTTACCGTTGATCGAGGTGAAGAAGTTGCGGTACGCGGTGTTCAGGTCCGCGAGAGCCTGCTGCAACACCACCGACGACACCTCACCCAACCACGCACGCTCCGGAGTGAGTTTCGCCGCCTTGACCTGCCGGGACAGCTCGGCGTCCGTCACGTACAGCAGGCCAGCCTCCCGCGCCTGCTGACGAGCGCGCAGCCCATCGTTGAACACCACCCGCGCACACCCGAACGCCCGCGCCAACGCATCCTGCTGACCAGACGTCGGATAGACGCGGTAGTTGTACCGAAGCAGCACGACCACAGCCTGCCATGGGTTCATGGCCGACTCAGGTGACACTCGCACTGGCAGACACCGCATTTTCGTCCTGTACCTCACGCGCCTTCAGGAGATAGATCGGCCGCAGCCGGTCGAGGACCTCGGGCGGGACGTCTCCGGGCGCGATCACGGGCAACGACGTTAGTCGGTCGGTGTGACAAGTTCCGCTCGTCGAACCCGACCCCGGCCGGTGGTGTGCGCCCGGTCGATCGGCCAGGATGGGCCGGGGCGACCGTGGGCCGTCGCCCCGGCCCGCCCCGCCCCTGTGCCCGCTGAGGAGTGCCGTGCCATCCACCCTGCTCTCCCGCCGTGACCTCGACTTCCTGCTGCACGAGTGGCTGCGGGTGTCCGAACTCGTCGAGCGTCCCCGCTACGCGGAGCACTCCCGGGAGACCTTCGACGACGCCCTGGACCTCGCCGAGCGGGTGGCAACCGAGCAGTTCGCCCCGCACAACCGCGCCGCCGACCTCGCCGAGCCCACCTTCGACGGGCAGCGGGTGCGGCTGATCCCGCAGGTCCGCGCGGCGTTGGACAGCTTCGCCGAGACGGGCCTGCTCACCGCCGGGCTGGACGCCACGGTCGGTGGCCTGCAACTGCCGCACGCGGTTGCGGCGGCCTGCTTCACCTGGTTCCAGGCCGCCAACGTGGCCACCTCGGCGTACCCGTTCCTCACCCTGGGCAACGCCAACCTGTTGCTGGCGCACGGCAGCCCCGATCAGGTGGACACGTACGTCCGGCCCATGCTGGACGGTCGGTTCTTCGGCACCATGTGTCTGTCTGAGCCGCACGCCGGCAGCTCACTTGCCGACATCACCACGCGCGCCGAACCCCAGGCGGACGGCACGTACCGGCTCTTCGGCACCAAAATGTGGATCTCCGGCGGCGACCACGAGTTGGCCGAGAACATCGTCCACCTGGTGCTGGCCCGCATCCCCGGCGCCCCGCCCGGGGTCAAGGGCATCTCGCTGTTCATCGTGCCCAAGGTGCTGGTCGGCCCGGACGGGTCGCTCGGCGAGCGCAACGACGTGGTGTTGGCCGGGCTCAACCACAAGATGGGGTTCCGGGGCACCACCAACGCCCTGCTCAGCTTCGGCGACGGGGCGCACACCCCCGCGGGCCGCGCCGGAGCGGTCGGACACCTGGTCGGCGCGCCGCACCAGGGTCTGGCACAGATGTTCCACATGATGAACGAGGCCCGCATCGGGGTCGGGGCGGGTGCCACCGCGCTGGGCTACACCGGCTACCTCAAGAGCCTGGCGTACGCGAAGGAGAGGCCGCAGGGCCGCCCGGTCGGCGCGAAGGACCCGGCCGCCGCGCAGGTGCCGATCATCGACCACCCGGACGTACGACGGATGCTGCTGGCGCAGAAGAGCTACGTGGAGGGGTCGCTGGCGCTGGTGCTCTACTGCGCGCGGTTGCTCGACGAGCAGAAGACCGCCCCGGCCGAGGCCGACCGCGAGCGCGCGCACCTGTTGCTGGACGTGCTCACCCCGATCACCAAGAGTTGGCCGTCGCAGTGGTGCCTCGCCGCCAACGACCTGGCGATCCAGGTGCTCGGCGGCGCCGGCTACACCCGCGACCACGACGTGGAGCAGCACTACCGCGACAACCGGCTCAACCCGATCCACGAGGGCACCCACGGCATCCAGGCACTGGACCTGCTGGGGCGCAAGATGACCATGCAGGGCGGCGCTGGTCTCGCCCTGCTGACCACGACGATCGGTGACACGGTCGAGCGGGCCCGCAAGGCCGGGGGAGAGGCGGCCGAGCTGGCCGACCGGTTGGCCGCCGCGGTGGACCGGGTCACCGCGGTCACCCGTCGACTGTGGACCGACGGTGACCCGGTGCTCGCGCTGGCCAACGCCAGCGCCTACCTGGAGGCCGTCGGGCACGTGGTGATCGCCTGGATGTGGTTGGAGCAGGTGCTGGCGCTGCCGCCGGAGGGGGCCGGCGACGCGTTCCACGCCGGCAAGCGGCAGGCCGCCCGCTACTTCTTCACCGTCGAGTTGCCCCGGACCGGCCCGCAGTTCGACCTGCTGGCCAGCCGGGATCGGACGACCCTCGACATGCGCCCGGACTGGTTCTGACCGGCGCCGCCCGTCACCGTCGGCGGGACGGGTGGCTCATGGCCTGCCGCCCCTTCACGACACCCCAGACGATCACGATCACCAGCGCGATCACACCGATGATGATCAGCCAGCGGACCGCCTCGAGGAGCAACCCGAGCAGGATCAGCACACCGGCGACCACGCCGACAACCCAGAGCAGTGCACGCATGTCGACCTCCCGTAACCGGCCGCGCCTGGTGCGGCCGGCCCCGGCTTCTCGTTCCCCGTCCGGTCGACACCATGCGCGAGCGGCGTACCGAAGTCGATCAGCTGCCGGTGCGCGCCACGTAGACGGTGTTGGCCGACTCCCCGCCGGTCAGCGGATTGGCGAACGGCACGACGTGCGCGCGTACGCTCGCGAACACCTCGGTGAGCGCGGCGGTGAACTCGGCGTCCGGCGGGTCGTCCGACCAGAGCGCGAAGACGCCCTCGGGGCGTAGCAGGGCGGCCAGGCGGCGCAACCCGGCCGGCGGGTAGAACGCCGCGTGGCTCGGGTGCAGGACGTTGCGCGGGGAGTGGTCGACGTCGAGCAGCACGGCGTCGAACCGCCGTCCGGGCACCTCGGTGTCGAAACCGGTGTCACCGGCCACCGCCGCGAAGAAGTCGGCCTGCACGAAGCGGGTCCGAGGGTCCTCGGCGAGCCCCGCCGCGAACGGCAGCAACCCTCGTTGGTGCCAGTCGATCACGTCCTCGATCGCCTCCACCACGAACAGGGAGCGCACCCGGGGGTCGCCCAGCGCCGCGCAGGCGGTGTAGCCCAGCCCGAGACCGCCCACCACCACGTCGAGGGAGTCACCGGCCACCTCGGCGAGACCCAACCGGGCCAGCTCGATCTCCGCGACCGGGAAGAGGCTGGACATCAGGTACTCGTCGTCGAGCTTGACCTCGTACACCTCGACCTGGAGTGCCGGGTCCCGCCGTCGGCGCAGACTGATCGCGCCGATCGGAGTCTCCCGCCAGGCCAGCTCTTCGAAACGCGCGCCCACGGGTGCCCTCTCGCCGCCGGATTCGTCCACGGATGGTAGCGGTTGCCCCGCGACGGGCGGCCACGCAGGGTCCACGGGACGTCGACGCAGCGCATATCCTGTGCCCGGCCGATCCACCGGAGGGGACCCATGCCGTCGCGGCAGGACCAGCTGCACTCCTACCAGTTCAGCGTCCAGCGGGCAGTCGCCGCCCTGGTCATGCGGGAGACCGACCCCGTGCAGTCGCCGTTTCGGCGGCTGGCCGGCGCCGGCCTGGCAAGCGTCCTGGTCGCGGCGATCCTGCTCGGTGGTTTCGCCCTCTACGGCCTGTTCGCCGGCGGCGGCAAGGGGTGGCGCGACCCGGGCGCGGTGATCGTGGAGAAGGAGTCCGGCGCCCGGTTCGTCTATCGCGAGCAGAAGTTGCACCCGGTGCTCAACTACGCCTCGGCGCTGCTCATCGTCGGCGCGGACCGGTCGAAGACCGTCCTGGTGTCCCGCCGCACGATCGATGGTGTCCCGCGCGGGCTGCCGTTGGGCATCGCCGACGCACCCGACTCGCTGCCCGCCCCGGGCCGGCTGGCCGCCACGGCGTGGACGGTCTGCTCGACGGGCCCGGCCGGCGCGGGCGTCGAGGCGCCCCGCTCCGCGGTGCTGATCGGCACCGAGCCCGACGGCGGTCGGCCGTTGGGCGACGACGCGCTGTTGCTGCGCCATCCCGACGGTGGGCTGCACCTGGTCTGGCACCAGCGGCGCTATCTCGTCCGTGATCCCAGCCGGGTGCTGGCGGCGCTCGCCACCACCCGGGCCCAGGCGGTCCCGGTGGCGCCGGCCCTGCTCAACTCGCTGCCCGCCGGTGCCGACCTCGCCCCGCTCGACCTGCCCGCGCTGGGTCGGCCCGCCACCCGGGTGGCGGGTGCCACGGTCGGCACGGTCTACCTGGTGAGCAACTCCGGCGGCGGCCGGCAGTACGCGGTGGCGCTCGACGGCGGCCTGGCCGGCATCACCGAGTTGCAGGCGGGGCTGTTGCTGGCCCGCACCGGGCAGGTCGCGCCGGCGTCGATGACGTTGGGCCGGTTCGCCGCGTTGCCCACGGTGCCCGATCTCGCCCCGACCGGCCCGAATGCCCCGCCACCGGTTCCGCCCCGGCTCGCGGCCAACGAGGGCGGCGCGCTCTGCACCCGCATCGGCGACGACGGCGGGGTTGGTGCGGTGCGCTCTGGCGTACCGCTGCGGGACCTGATGGCCGTGCCCCGCACTGCGCCGACCGGTGGCGCGGTGCTGGCCGACCACGTGGTGGTCGAGCCGGGCCGCGGCGCGGTGGTCGAGGCCGCGGCGGCGCCCGGCGCGACCGGTGGCGCGGTCTCTGTGGTCACCGACCTGGGCCGACGGTACGTGCTGGCCGACCGGGAGGTGCTCCCGATGCTCGGCTACCGCGACGTGCGACCGGTGCGGCTGCCGGCCGGGCTGGTCAGCCTGGTGCCCGCCGGTGCCACCCTCGACCCGGCCGCCGCCCGCGCCGTCGCCGCCCCGGACTGAGGGTGAGGTGGCCCCGTCGGTGTCAGTCGGCCGGGCGGCGCAGGACGGTGACCGCGAACGGGGCGTCGTCGCGCCAGGGGCGCAGGTCCCAGGTGGCGAAGCGCTGCTCCACCCGCAGCCCGGCGGCCACCGCGTCGGCGTCGAACGCGGTCAGCGGGTAGCCGCGCTCGGTGCCGAAGCCCACTGTCAGCACGCCATCGGGTCGCAGGTGTGCGGCCACCCGGCGCAGTACCTCCGGTTCGGTGCCGACGGCGACGAAGGCGAGCACGTTGCCGGCCAGCACTGCCGCGTCGAACGGCTCTGCCTCACCCAGCGCCGGCAGATCCAGTTCGGCGAGGTCGGCGACCAGCCACGTCGGGCCGGGATAGTCGGCGCGGGCGGCATCCACAAGCGTGGGGTCGGCGTCCACCCCGACCACCGTGTGCCCCCGCTCGGCCAGCGCGGCACCGACGCGGCCGGTGCCGCTGCCGGCGTCGAGAATCCGGGAGCCGGGCGCGACGAGGGCGTCCACCAGCCGGGCCTCGCCGGCCAGGTCCGCACCCTCGGCCACGAGCTTGCGGAACCGGTCGATATACCACTGTGAGTGCTCGGGACCGGTGTCGGTCGCCCAGCGGGTCGGATTGGCCATGAGGCCACCGTATCCGGGCCGGTGGGGGCCGGGCGGGCGACCCGGACGAGACGATCATCCCTTCTCCGCGCCGCTGGTCAGCCCTTCGGTGAGCAGCCGCTCGCTGGCGAAGAAGAGGATCACGATGGGCAGGGTGAGGACGACCGACCCGGCCATCAGCACTGTCTTGGGCACCTCCACCCCGTCGGCGAGCAGGGACAACCCCAGCGACACCGTCCACCTGTTGGGTTTGTCGACCAGGAACAGCAGGGCGAAGAGGAACTCGTTCCAGGCGATCATGAAGTCGTAGAGCGCGACCGCCATGATCGACGGCATGGCGAGGGGCAGGCTGACGCGCCGGATGATGCCGAGCCGACCGGCGCCGTCGATGGCGGCGGACTCCTCCAGACTGACCGGGATGGTCTCGAAGTAGTTCTTCAGCATGTAGACCGACACCGGCAACGTCTGCGAGATGTAGACCAGCACCAGACCGAACAGCGAGCCGCGCAGCCCGGCCCGCGTGAACACCACGAACAGCGGGATCGCGATGACGATCGACGGGAACAGGTAGACCGCCAGGAACAGGAAGTCCACCTGCCGCCGGCCGAAGAACCGCAGCCGGGCCACCGCGTACGCGCCGGGGATCGCGACCAGGAGGGTGAGCACTGTCGCCGCGACGGCGACCATTCCGCTGTTGCGGATGAAGGTGAGAAAACCCTGGCCGCCGTCGTCGGTGGCCTTGAGCACCTCGGCGTACGTGGCGACGGTCAGCTCACCGAAGCCGACCACCAGCGCGCCGGGGTCGAGCAGCAACCGCTCGATGGGACGCACCGAGAGCACCAGCATGTAGTAGAAGGGGAAGACGGTGATCACCAGGAACACGGCGATCACCAGGCGGCGCAGCCAACGCAGGCTCACCGTCTCGACGACGTCCCGGTCCATCAGCTCACCCTCCGTCCGAAGAAGCGCAGATAGATCAGCACGAACACGATCAGCACCACTGCCAACACGACCGCCTGCGCGGCCGCGGCCCCGATGTCGGTCCGGGCGGTGAGGAACTCGTACACCCGCACGCTGACCACCTCGGTGCCGGCCGCACCGCCGGTGAGCAGGTAGACGTCGTCGAACTTGTTGAACGTCATGATGAAGCGCAGCACGCCCAGCAGGGCGATCACCGGCAGCAGTTGCGGTAGCAGGATGTGTCGGAACCGCTGGGTGGGCGTGGCGCCGTCGACACGGGCGGCCTCCTCCAACTCACCGGGCACCGCCTGGAGCCGGGCCAGCAGGAACAGGAACGCGAACGGGAAGTACCGCCACGCCTCGAAGACGATCACCGTGGCCAGCGCCGTCGACTCCTGGGTCAGGAACGGCACCGGGGCATCCCAACCGAGCAGGCGTTGGCCCCACGCGTTGACGATGCCGAGCTGCGGGTCGAGCATCACCTGCCAGACGAACGTCACAGCGACCACCGGCGCCACGTACGGCAGCAGCATGGACGCCCGGACCAGGGTGCGGCCCCGGAACGGCCGGCGGACGACCAGGGCGGCCACCAGACCGAGCAGGATCGACCCGACGGTGCCACCGATGCTGTAGATCAGCGTGACCCACAGCGTCTCGGCGAAGCCCGGGGTGTGCAGGACCCGGTCGATGTTGTCCATGGTGAACTCGCCGAACAGCCCGGTCTTGCGCAGGGTGGCGAGGCGGACCCGCTGAAAGGCGAGCACCACGGTCCACACGATCGGGATTCCGATGACCGCGATGGTGACGAGCAGGGTCGGTGCGACAAGCGCCAGCCCGGCCCGGGATTCGCGGCGGCGCAGGGTCAGTGGTCGGCGCCGGGGTGGCGCCGGCCGCTCCCGGGTGGGGGAGCGGCCGGGGCCGGGCGCGGTGGTGGTCAATTGACGCCGGCCTTGATGGCGTCGACGTCCTTCTTGGCGCGGTTGGCGGTGGCCGCGGCGTCGGACTTGCCCGCGATGAGGTCGCCCAACACCTTGGGCACCGGCAACTCACCGAGCATGGCACCGACGAGCTTGCCCTGCCCCTGGCTGAGACCCCACCGCCCGAAGGTGTCCGGGCTGCGGCGCAGCGTGGCCAGCACCTCGTCGCCGTACACGTCGGCGAGGGGCTTCTTCGCGTCCACGCCCGCCTGGCTGGTGTTCCAGGCGGTGAGGTACGCCTCCGGCTCGGCCGGGGTGCCCTTGCGCACCGGGAAGCGGCCCTCCGGGGACATGCCGAACCAGCGCGGGTAGCCGTCGCCGAGCATGTACTCCACGAAGGACTTCGCCGGGTCGGCCGCCGCGCCGTCCAGCACGGCCCAGGAGCTGATCTCGCCGTACTGGGCCGGCTCGCTGCCGTTCGGGCCCTTGATCGCGGTGACGAACCCGCTGTTCTTGGCGAGGAACGCCGGGTCGGCCTGGCACTGGGGGCAGGTCGGCTTGGCGTCGTTGCGCAGCCCGGCCAGCTCGTCGAGGATGAACGGTGACCAGACCACCATGGCCGCTTTGCCCGCGAAGTAGGTGGCCCGGGTGGTGTCCACGTCCTGCGCGCCCTTCACGGAGCTGGTGCGGATCAGGTCACCGTAGAAGCGGAACGCCTCGACGCACTGGGGCGAATCCAGTGTGACCTTGCCCGAGTCGTCGGTGAGCTGACAGCCGTTGGCAAGCGCCAGGTGCTCGAAGGTCTGCTGGGTGAACACGTCGCTGGGGGCGGTCGCCGCGGTGATCCCGGCGACGCCGCCGGTGTTCAGCCGCGCCGCGGCGGCGGTTATCCGCTCGTACGTGTCGGGGGCGGGCAGGCTGGCCGCGGCGAACAGGTCCTTGCGGTAGACGAGCAGCTGCCCCCACCCGTCGCTGGGTACGGAGAGCTGTTTGCCGTCGTCGGAGGTGAGCTCCAGCGCTCGGGGGGAGAACGTCTGCCTGCCGAGCTTGTCGATGACCTCGGCGTTCGCCGAGGCGTGCAGCAGCTCGTTGCCGGCGAGCGTACGGATGCCGGCGAGGGAGACCGACCCGACCACGTCGGGCAGGTCACCGGCGGCGGCGTTGGCGGCGATCAGGGAGGGGAACTGGTCCTCGTTGACGGTCACGAGATCGACCTGGATCCCGGTCTTGGCGGTGAAGTCGGCGATGATCGCCTTGGTGGCGGTGACCCGGTCGGCCACGTCTTCCAGGCTCCAGACGGTGATCTTCTTGCTGTTGCTGTCCGATCCGTCGTCGCCGCAGGCCAGCAGGGTGGACGTGGTAAGTGCCAGGATCAGGGTGGTGGCGAGTATCCGCCTCGGAGGTGCTGACATCGGTGGCACTCCTCTCGAAGGGTACATGACGGATCCAACACCTTCGATTGATCAATAGCAAGACATATCGCGATTTTTTGCTATCCTGGAGCCCAGTGCTACCGGGATGTGACACATGGGCAACTGGGTGGTCTCTCTCGCCGGGCCTCGACGCATCAGCCTCGAGCCCTGCCCACCGGATCCGCTCGGCCCCGGCCAGGTCCGAGTCCGCACCTGCTACTCGGGCATCTCCGCCGGCACCGAGCTGACCCTCTACCGGGGCAGCAATCCCCGGCTCAGCAAGGACTGGGACGACGTCGCCCGGATGTTCGTCCCCCGACAGACCCCGGTGCCCTACCCGTTGATCGGCTTCGGCTACGAAGAGGTCGGCGAGGTCATCGAGGTCGCACCGGAGGTCACCGACCGGCATCCGGGGCAGCTCGTCTGGGGCATCTGGGGGCACCGGGCCGAGGCCGTGCTCGCCGCCGACGCGGTCCGTGCGCTCCCCTCCGGGCTGGACCCGCTCGTCGCGGTCTTCGCCCGCCCCGGCGCCATCGCGCTGACCGCCGTGCTCGCCGGCGACCTGCACCTCGGCGACTGGGTCGGTGTCTTCGGGCAGGGCGTCATCGGGCTGCTCGCCACCCGGCTCGCCGTGCTCTCCGGGGCCCGGGTGGTGGCCGTCGACCCGGTGCCCGACCGGCTGGAGCACGCCGCCCGGTACGGCGCGCGATCCATCGTGGACGCCACTGTCACGTCCGCCGCCGCCGTGCTGCGCCAGGCCACCGACGGCCGGGGGGCCGACGTCTGCCTGGAGTTGTCCGGCGCGTACCCGGCGCTGCACGAGGCGATCCGCTCCACCGCCCACGCCGGCCGGGTCGTGGCCGCCGGCTTCTACCAGGGCCAGGCCGACGCGCTCGGCCTTGGCGAGGAGTTCCACCACAACCGCATCCAGTTGGTGGCCGCCCAGGTCTCCGGGCCCACCCCCGCGCCGAGCATGGCCGGACGGTGGACCGGTGACCGGGTCGCGCAGACCTTCATGGACCTGGTGGCCGACCGCAGCGTCGACCCGCTGCCGCTGGTCAGCCACATCGTCGACGCCAGCGCGGTCGCCGACGCCCTCGCGCTGCTCGACCGCGGCGCCGGTGACGTCCTCCAAGTCGTGCTGAGGTTCTGATGACCACCATCGCGCTGGCCTGTCAGGAACAACTCCTGCCGGGCACCAACCTGATCCAGAAGTACGCCCTCGCGGCCGCCCTCGGCTACCAGGGCATCGAGCTACGCGGCCGCGGCGACCTCGCGTTCGCCCGCCGGCTGCCCGAGCTGCGCCGGGCCCGCGCCGCCGGGGTGGTGATGCCCACCGTCTGCGTCGAGATGGACCACTTCATCGGCGACTTCGACCCCGCCCGGTCCGCCGACGCCGTCCGTAACCTGCGCTCCCAGCTCTCGGTGATCGCCGAGTTGGGCGGCGTCGGGGCGATGACCCCGGCCGCCTGGGGAATGTTCTCCCGGCGACTGCCGCCGTTCGAGCCGCCCCGGCCGCCGGGCGGAGACCGGCAGGTGCTCCTCGACGCCCTCGGCGAGCTGGGCGAGCACGCCCGGGCCGAGGGGGTCAGCCTCTTCCTGGAACCCCTCAACCGGTACGAGGACCACATGGTCAACCGTCTCGACGAGGCGGTGGCGCTCTGCGCCGCACTCGGGCTGCCGTCGGTCCGGGTGGTCGCCGATACCTTCCACATGAACATCGAGGAGGACGACGTGCACCGCGCGCTGCGCGCCGCCGCGCCGTACCTCGGGCACGTGCAGGTCAGCGACTCCAACCGGTACCAGCCCGGCGCCGGGCACCTGGACTGGCCGGCGCTGGTGCGTACGCTGCTGGAGCTGGACTACCGGGGCTGGCTGGCCCTGGAGTGCCGGCTCCGCGGCGACCCGGTCCGGGCCCTGCAACAGGCCGCCACGGTGCTGCGGCACGCGTTGCCCCGGCGGGCCGCCGCGTGACCGCCGACGCCGGGCCGACAAGTGTCGACGCGACCGCCGGTGTCGACGCGATCGCTGACACCGGACCGACGCGCGCCGACGTCGCCGGCACGGGTGGCCCGACCGACGCGACCGGGCTGCGTCGACTCGCTGTCGACACGCTCGACGCCAACTGGGAGCACGACCACACGGTGCCCTCGCGCACGCTCTACCCGCACCAGTGGAGCTGGGACTCCGCGTTCATCGCCATCGGGTTGGCCCAGGTCCGCCCCGACCGCGCCTGGCGGGAGCTGACGAGCCTGTTCCGGGCGCAGTGGGCCGACGGACGGGTGCCGCACATCGTGTTCAACCCGGCGCTGCGGGTCGGCGCGTACTTCCCGGGGCCGGAGATGTGGCGCTCGGCCGACGTGCCGGGAGCACCGACGGTGGCCACCTCCGGCCTGGTCCAGCCGCCGGTGCACGCGCTCGCCGCGTTGCTGGCGTACCGGCGGGCGCCCGACCCCACCGGCCTGGCGGCGCTGCGCCGGCTATACCCCGCGTTTGTCGCCCAACAGCGCTACCTGGCCGACCGGCGGGACGTGGCCGGCGACGGGCTGGTCTGCATCGTGCACCCGTGGGAGTCCGGGTTGGACAACAGCCCGGCGTGGGACGAGCCGATGGCCGCGGTGCCGGCCGAGGCGGCCGTCATGTCCGCGTACCGTCGACACGACACCGCGCACGCCGACGCCGCGCACCGCCCCACGGACCTGGACTACGCGCGTTACCTGGCGATCGTCGCCGCCTACCGCGACCAGGGTTACTCCGACCGGGACCTGGCCGCCGGTCACCCGTTCCTGGTGGAGTGCCCGCTGTTCAACGCGGCGTTCGGGGCCGCCGAACACGCCCTCGCCGAGATCGCCGCGCTCGTCGGCGCCGACCCCGGGCCGCACCGGGCCCGCGCGGCCCGGATCACCGAAGCGCTCCTTCGGCGGCTGCACGACAGGGGCGCCGGCACGTTCCAGCCTCGTGACCTGCGAACCGACCGCCTGGTGAGCGCCCGTACCGTGCTCGGGTTGACCCCGCTGATCCTTCCCGACCTGCCGACCCGGCAGGCCGACGCGCTGGTCGTCGAGGCCCGGTCGGCGCGCTTCGGGGTGGCCCGGCGGATGGACCGGCCGCTACCCACCTACGACCGCACCGCACCCGACTTCGAGCCGCTGCGCTACTGGCGCGGGCCGAGCTGGCTCAACATCGGCTGGCTGGTCCGGCGCGGGCTGCTCGCGCACGGGCACCCGGAGCTGGCCGCCGGGCTGCGCCGCTCGATGATCGGTCTGGTCGCCGGGGCCGGCTGCCACGAGTACTTCCACCCGGACACCGGCGTCGGGCTGGGCTCGCCGGCGTTCAGCTGGACCGCCGCGTTGCTGCTCGACCTGCTGGCCGAATGAGCGCGGTGCCGGGTGGTAGCGTCCCCGGTCCCGGCGGCTGGAGGGAGCATCGTGCGCGAGATCGACAAGGTGGCCTGGATCCTCATCGAGGACGGTCGGGTGCTGAGCACCCGGTCGGCCGGCAAGGACGTCTGGTACCTGCCGGGTGGAAAGCGCGAGCCGGGCGAGACCGACCTGGAGACCCTGCGCCGGGAGATCGACGAGGAGTTGAGCGTCGAGGTCGACGTGCGCGATGCCGTACACCTGGGCACCTTCACCGCTCAGGCGCACAGCCACGCGGCCGGCGTCACCGTGCGGATGACCTGCTACCGGGCCGGCTATCAGGGCCAGCTGCGGCCGGCCAGCGAGATCGCCGAGATGGCCTGGCTCGGGTACGCGGACCAGCACCGCACCTCACCGGTCGACCAGATCATCTTCGACCACCTGCTGGCCGAGGGTCTGCTTCGCTAGCGGCAGTTTGTCCCGGCGGGCCAGGGGTAACCGCCCGAGCGTGACCGACGGCGACGGGTTCCCGTACTTCATCGACGCGGTGTCCCAACGGTCCGGCCTGCCGGCCGAGGAGGCCGGCGTGCTCGCCCGCGCCGTGCTCCAGACGTTGGCCGAGCGGGTGACCGGCGACGCGCCCGGCGACCTCGTCGGGCACCTCCCCAACGAGGTCGGCGGCTACCTGACCGGTCCGGCCCCGGACCCGGCCTCCGGTCCGGCCCCGGCCCCGGCCCCCGATTCGGGTGCCGGCGCTGATGGGTTGACCAGCGGGGTGGGCCTGGAGGTCGGCG
Organism: Micromonospora ureilytica; assembly: GCF_015751765.1. NCBI lineage: Bacteria > Bacillati > Actinomycetota > Actinomycetes > Micromonosporales > Micromonosporaceae > Micromonospora > Micromonospora ureilytica. Next base: position 2,633,795 of record NZ_JADOTX010000001.1, on the reverse strand, counting down.
GTTCCGCCGCGACCCCGATGGACGCCGGCCCGACGGAGTTCCTTCGTCGCGTGGAACAGCGTGCCGGGGTGGACCCGGCCACCGCCCGGGCCGGGACCGGCGCCGTCTTCGCCACGCTGCGGACGGCGATGACGGTGCGGGAGTTCCGGGAGATGGTGGCGCGACTGCCGCGCGACGGCGGGTTCTGACCCGGCCCGGGGTCAGCCCAGGAGTGCCCTGGTGACGTCGTGGCTCATGCCTCAGAGACCTCCTCGGGCTCGGCGACCCAGGCGGAGAAGACCGGCACCCCGTGCCACGGGCCGGTGACGCCGTCGGCCCCGGCGTCGGTGGCGACGGCCACCACCGCGTACGGGTGGCCGAAGCGCAGCTCGGCGGTGCGGGCCACGCCCTCCGGCGGCATGCTGGTGATCCCGGCCATGCCGGTCACCGCCGCCGCCTCGAAGCCGTACCTGTCGAACCGGGCCACCGCCGTCTGCCGTGCCTCGAAGCCGTCCTCCGGCAGCGCCAGCGCCGTCGCGAGCGTGGTCACCGCGGCGGGGAAGCCGAGCGCCGGGTCGGTCAGGTCATGGTCGTTGCGAGCGGACCAGCAGGGGAGGACGGCGGTGTGCCGCTCTTCGCGGCCGTCGCGGGCCCAGGTGTGTACCCGTTCCTCGGCCAGCGTCCACAGCGGAGCCTCACCGAGCGGCAGGTCGAACAGCGAGCGGTTGCCAGTCGGTTGCGCGCCGTCGGCCGCGCCGGCGCTGAGGTCGTACGCGATTGCCAGCGCCTCGGCCGGTGGCACCTGCGGCGCGGCGGCCACCGAGAGGACCACCAGCCCCGCGCCGTCGGTCGTCTGGGCGGGTGCGGTGTGCACGATCACGTCACCGGCCCGCGCGGTGGACACGATGGCGCAGCGGTGGCCCCGGCTCGGGCTGCGCAGTGCCCGCCGTAGTAGGCCGGCCCACGGGCTGTCGGCGCCGAGCGCGCGTGCGTCGGCGACGTCGAACGGGGTCGCCCAGGACACCCGGGTGGCCAACGCGCTGGCCAGGATGAACACCACGTCCGATTCGACAGTCAGGGGAAACGTCTCGATCAGGCCGAGGGTGTGCTCGCGCGCCCAGGCGTCCAACCCGGCCTGATCGGGCAGTGCGCCGACCTCGGTCGTGCCGGGCAGCGCGGCCCGCCACGTTGCGGGCCCGTCGTCGCCCTGCCCCGATCGGTGCCAGAGAGCTGTGGCGGCCCCGACCAGCGGGTGCGGCGCGTCCAACAGCGTTCGGGCGATCTCGGCCGCGCTCGGCAGGTCGGTGCCCAGCGCCTGCGCAAGCTCCGCGGCGGCACTGTCGGCTACCGCCGGATCGCTGTCGGCCGTCGTGGCAGTGACAGCGAGCAGCAGCCAGGCGCCGAGCGGGGAGGCGACGTGGTGGACGTCGCCGGCCGTGGCGTGCAGCCGTGCGGCGTACGCGGAGAGCGGCCCGTGCAGATCGGTCCTCATGCCCCCACTCTGCCCGCCGGCCCGGCTCACGACCACAGCTCGAACGGCTCGTCGATTTCCGTGCCGGCGAGAAGCGGGGTGATCAGTCGGGGGAGCTGCCCGGGGTAGAACCGCTCCCGACTGGCCACCACCTCGGCCAACGGCCACCAGCGGAAGCCGAAGTAGTCCTCCCGCTCGTAGTCGAGCCGGTGCGCCTCGTCCACGTCCGGTCCGGGCCCCGCCAGTCGTACGGCGACGACAACCTCGTCCTGGACGTGTCGCAGCTGGCGGTGCAGGAAGCTCGCCCGCCGTCGCCAGGTCGGCGCGCCCACCTGGTCGGCGGTGACCACGATGCCGGTCTCCTCCCGTAGCTCCCGCACCGCCGTGTCGCGGTAGGTCTCACCGGGGTCCATGCCGCCGCCCGGCAGCTCCCACCAGGTGCCCAGCCGGGGGTGGTCCGGGTCGTGGGTGTGAAACAACAACACCCGGTCGGTGCCGTCGGTGACCACCACCCGCACCGCGCGTCGCTCCAGGATCGGCAGGTCGTGGGGCAGCTCGTTCATCGGGCCAGTCTGTCGCACCGCCCGCTTCGGCGGCGGGTAGGCTGCCCGCCGTGGCTGGTCTGTTGAGGAATGTCGCGGCGCGTATCTCTCGGGTCGGTGCGGTGATCCCGTCGCCCCGGCGTACCGGGCCGGCGCCCGCGCAGGTGGCCCGCCGCCGTCAGGTGAGCGCGTTGCAGCGTCGGGAGCTGACCTACGCTCCGGAGCGGGACGGTCAGGCCGACCCGGGCGAGATCGTCTGGACGTGGGTGCCGTACGAGGACGACCCGCGCCAGGGCAAGGACCGACCGGTGCTGGTCGTCGGGCGGCACAGCCGGACCCTGTTCGGGTTGATGCTGTCCAGCCAGAGCGAGCGGGACGGGCAGCGGCACTGGTTCGCGCTCGGGCCGGGTGAGTGGGACCGCGACAACCGGCCGAGCTGGGTCCGGCTGGACCGGGTGCTCACCATGCGCGAGGACAGCATCCGCCGGGAGGGCGCCGTGTTGGATCGGCCCCGGTTCGACCGGGTCGGGCAGGCGTTGCGCGCCGGCTACGGCTGGCGCTGACCGCGCCGGCCACGGGCGCTGGCATGGTGGCCGCATGGTGCAGGACGTCGCACGGCAGGTGACCGAGCAGGTGCGGACGGGCTTCGGCCTACGGTTGTCCACGATGGAGCCGGTCACCTCCGGCGCGGACCAGCACGCCCGACTGTGGCTGGCCGAGGCCGCCGACGGCGGTCGGTACGCGGTCAAGCTGAGCGGTGGAGGCACCCCGGCCGGCCTGGTGGTGACGGCGTTCCTGGCCGAACAGGGGGTGCCGGGCATCGTCGCGCCGCTGCGGGCCGACGACGGGCGGCTGTCCGTCGACCACGACGGCCGCCGGCTGTCCGTGGTGCCGTGGGTGTCCGACCAGCGGGCGCTCGACGGCCCGATGACCGACGCGCACTGGCACGCGTACGGCGAGGTGCTGGCCGCCGTGCACGCGGCGCCGGTGACCGACGAGCTGAGCCGGCTGCTGCCGGCGGGCGGCGCCGCGTACCCCTCAATCGTGGCCGCGACCCGCGCGACGGCTGCGCGGCTGCGCGACCCGGACCCGGCCGACCTCGCGGACCCGCTGGTCACGGAGCTGGCGGGGGTGTGGTCCGCGGTGGCCGACCGGCTGGGGGTGCTGACCCGCGAGGTCGAGCGCCGCGCCGTCGACATGTGCGACCGGCCCGCTGCGAACGTCGTCTGCCACGGTGACCCGCACCTGGGCAACCTGCTGCTCGGCACGGACGGGCAGGTCTGGCTGATCGACTGGGACGACGCGGTGCTCGCCCCGCCCGAGTGTGACCTCATGTTCGTCCTCGGCGGGGTGCTCGCCTTCGCGCCGATCACTGCCGAGCAGCAGCAGGCCGTGCTCGCCGGCTACGGCAGGACCGACGTCGACCCGGTGCGCCTGGCCTGGTTCCTCGCGGTCCGCGCGCTCGACGACCTCAGCGACTGGACCCGCCAGGCGTTGGACCTCGACGCCGAGCCGGCCGACCGGGACCGGGCGGCGCGGATCGTGCGAGGGCTGGTGTCACAGGTGGGTCTGGTCACCCTCGCCGACGCGGCGTTGCGCGACAGTGACCGACGGTGCTGAGCGGCCACCGTGTCGGCAGAGGTGTAACAACGGAATCCGCACTCGGTTGATGTGGGCTGGCGACGTGTGCGGGAGTCGAAGGTGTGCGGTTGGTTGCCTTTAGAGCTGAATCGTTTGCGACATCACGGCCCACCCGGGATCGCGCTTGGTGTCCCTGCTGGCGTCGCACGTGGCTGTCGTGCCGAGGGTCGCGTTGGCGGTCCTGCCGGGTCGCGCCGCTCAGCCACGACGGCTCGTCGGCGGGGCTGCTGGCGGCCGAATCGTTTGTGACATCAGCTCCAAAGCGCCAGCCCGGTGGTCCCCCCCGGTTACTCCCCCCGCACGGGCGCCGCCTCGTCGAGTGGATCAAGCGAGGGTGGGACAGGACGCGGGCCTTGGGACGCTGGCGGGGCATCTCGGGGGCGGTCGGGGGGCCTCCGACATGCGCGCCAACACGTCACACCGCAACACGCCGGTAGGCCGCAGACACGGGCACGCAGCGTGGTTATCGTCCGCCGCAACGTGCATCGAGCGGCGTCGCAGCACGCCTGCTGGGCGGGGCTTCCAGGTCGTCCGCCACGGCACCGAGAGCGGCGGGAGGATCTGGTGGCGAACGAGGCGTTGCGGGTGGCGATGGCCGAGGCGGGCGAGACCGTCGAGTCGTTGGCCGAGAAGGTCCACGTCGACCCGAAGACGGCGGCGCGGTGGCTCGCGTCGGGGCGCATCCCGCATCCGCGCACCCGGGTCGCTGTGGCCAAGGTACTGCGCCGGGACGCGGCCGACCTCTGGCCGGAGCCGTTCCGCCGCCGTGACCTGCCGTGGTTCCGACCGTGGGCCGAGCTGGAACAGGACGCCACCTCGCTCCGGTGGTACGAGCCGCTGCTCGTGCCGGGTCTGCTCCAGACCGAGGGGTACGCTCGCGCGATCCTGGGCACCGGTGGGCTGGTCGCACCGTCCGAGGTGGACCAGATCGTGGCGGGCCGCATTGAGCGGCAGGCGGTCCTGTGCCGCGACGCCCCACCGCAGCTGGTGGCGGTGATCGACGAGGTGGTGCTGCGCCGGTCGGTCGGCGACCGCACCGTGATGGCCGGCCAACTGGCCCACCTCGCGAGGGTGGCCGAGTGGGAACACGTGCAGGTGCGGGTGATCCCGGCCGAGTGCCCGTGGCACACCGGTCTGGCCGGTCCCTTCGTGCTGGGTCGGCTGCCCGACGGGACCGAATTGGCATATCTCGACAACCAGCTCCGCGGTCAGGTCGTGACCGATCCCCTCGACGTCGCTAGCCTGGGACGCAGGTGGGAGAGCGTCACCGGTGAGGCGTTCCCCCGACGACGGTCGATCGAGCTGATCAGGGAAGTGGCCACGACATGGACATGACCGACGCCCGCTGGCGCACCGCGACCCGCAGCAGCAACAACGGTGGTGCCTGCGTCGAGGTGGCCGACAATCTGCCCGGCCGGGTGCTGGTGCGCGACAGCAAGGACCGTGACGGCGGCACCCTGACCTTCGCGCCGACCGCCTGGACGGCGTTCGTTCGAGAAGTGCGTACACCGGGCCGCTGATCCACTCGGGGCGGCGCGCCCGTGGCCTGAAACGGTCAGCGTTCCGTGAGGAACGCGCTGTCGACAAGTTGGCGGGGTGACCGGGCGCCGCCGAGGCTCTTCGCCTGGTACATGGCCGCGTCGGCGCGGCTGAGCGCGTCGGTGAGCTGGGCGGGGCCGGTCACCGGGGCGAGCCCGACGGAGGCGGTGACCCGGACGCTGCACCCGCTGAGCCGGATCGGCGCAGCGACGGTCTCGCTGAGCCGGCGGGTGGAGTGCTCGATCCAGCGCCGGTCGACGGTGGGGCTGGAGAGCAGACCGGCGAACTCGTCGCCGCCGAGGCGGGCGACGAGATTGTCCCCGGCGAAGCCGGCGAGCCGCTCGGCCACACTGATCAGCACCTGGTCGCCGGCAGCGTGCCCGTACCGGTCGTTGATCTGTTTGAAGTCGTCCAGGTCGAGCACGACGGCGATCAGCGGCTGACCGGCGGCGTCGGTGAGCAGGGCGGCTGCCAGGCGGTAGAAGGCGCGTCGGTTGGGCAGCCCGGTGAGCGGGTCGTGGCTGGCGGCGTGCCGTTCGGCGGCCAACTCGGCCTGGAGGTGGTCGATCTCGGCCTCGGCGCGCACCGCCCGTCGGCGTAGTTGCCAGGAGGAGAGCAGCGCGCCGGCGGCGCAGACGCCGGAGGCGACACTCATCGGATCCGGCACGAACCCTCCCATCGCCGCGACCGCCTCCAGCCTTCGGTTGACGCGGCGCGCCGCGTCGGGCCCAGTTTTGCCTGATCGTTGCCCGTGTGGGGGTAACGCAAAGTGAACGGATGGGCACCGATCATGTGCGTTATCATGCTCGCCGTCGGATGCAGATGCAATAGCAGATGCACGTGCAGAACCGTCCAATGTCGATACCGCACCCCCTCGCCGTCACCGCTCCTCCCACGGCCACCGGCGGGCTCGTAACAGAAAGACGCCTCCATGCATCAGCCACCCAATGGCGTACCGATCCACCAGTTGCCTCCGCTGAGCTGGCAGAAGAGCCGCCGAAGCAACCCGAGCGGCAACTGCGTCGAACTCGCCGAGCTGCCCGGGGGAGCGGGCATCGCGGTTCGCAACTCACGACACCCGGAGGGGCCGGCGCTGATCTACACGGTGGATGAGATCGCCGCCTTCGTTCTCGGTGCGCGGGACGGAGATTTCGACCATCTGATCAACTGACCGTCCCGGGCAGGGTCGTCCCGGCGACGGGACTTATTCACCGGTGTGGAGGAGTTCACCTCACTGTCGGTCCATGGCATGCTTACACGTCGGCCGGGCCGGGGCGCCCGGCCGCCGTGGGTCGGTGTCCGGAGGTCCGCACGTGACGATGGTTCCCGCCGAGGGCGGCCCGACAACCGGGCCGACCGTGCTGCGCATGCTGCTCGGCGCCCAACTGCGCCGCCTTAGGGAGTCCAGCGGGGTGACCCGGGAGGGTGCCGGCTGGGAGATCCGCTCCTCCGAATCCAAGATCAGTCGGATGGAGCTGGGCCGGGTCGGCTTCAAGGAGCGCGACGTCGCCGACCTGTTGACCCTCTACGGCGTCACCGAGGAACACGAGCGCGACGCGCTGCTCAAGCTCGCACGGGACGCGAACAGCCCCGGCTGGTGGCACCGCTACGGCGACGTGTTGCCGTCCTGGTTCCAGTCGTACCTGGGCCTGGAGGCCGCCGCCGCGCTGATCCGCAGCTACGAGGTGCAGTTCGTGCCCGGCCTCCTGCAGACCCGGGAGTACGCCCGGGCGGTCGTGCTGCTCGGGCACGGCGCGGCCGGTGCGGGCGAGATCGACAGACGCGTCGGGCTGCGGATGCAACGTCAGCAGTTGCTCCAGCGGGAGAATCCGCCGCAGTTGTGGGCAGTGGTGGACGAGGCGGCGCTGCGCCGGCCCATCGGCGGCGCCGAGGTCATGCGCGGTCAGCTCACCGCGCTCATCGAGGCGACCAAGTCGCCCCACATCCGGCTCCAGGTCATCCCGTTCGCCGCCGGTGGCCACGCCGCCGCCGGGGGCGCCTTCACCATCCTGCGCTTCGGCGACCAGGAGCTACCCGACATCGTCTACATCGAACAGCTCACCAGCGCCATCTACCTCGACAAGCGCGACGATCTGGATTACTACGCGGTGGCCATGGAGCGGCTCTGCGTCGAGGCCGAGCCGCCGGAGCGCACTGCGGAGATCCTCGGCCGACTGCTGGACGACAGCTACCCGGCCTGACCTCGACCGCGTAGCCGTCGCAGGCGGGACTTGCAGCTCACGTATTGACCGACGCCGACTGGTCGGGCTAATCTCTGCATCGATACAGACTGAATCGATGCAGAGAGGTGCCGGTGAAGCCAACACTGCAAGCCGTGGCCGACGCCGTCGGCGTCTCCCGCAGCACCGTTTCCAACGCCTACAGCCGCCCCGACCAGCTCTCCGCCACCCTGCGGGAGCGAATCATGGACGCTGCCCGGCAACTCGGGTACGCCGGACCCAACCCCACCGCGCGCTCCCTGCGCCGGGGCTTCGTCGGGTCGATCGGGGTGCTGTTCACCTCGCAACTGTCGTACGCCTTCACCGACCCGTTCGCGGTCCGCTTCCTCGCCGGTGTCGGCGCGGCGATCGAGCGACGCGGCACGAGCATGCTGCTGGTGCCGCTGCCGCCGGCGGTGACCGACGCCCGACGGGCGGTGGAGAACGCCGCCGTCGACGGGTTCTGCGTCTACTGCGTCGCCGACGAGGAATGGGCGCTGGACGTGATCCGCCAACGCGGGCTGCCGTTCGTCAGCACGGCCGCCCGCGACGACGCCGGCGCCGACGAACGGTTCGTCGGCATCGACGAGCGGGCCGCCGCGCGCAGCGCCGCCGCGCACGTCGCCGGGCTCGGGCACCGTCGGGTGGCGCTGCTCGCCGACTCCGTGCTGCCCGACGCGCCGGCCGGCCCGCTCACCCTGGCCGGGGTCGACCAGGTGCCGCATCCGACCACCCGAGGTCGGCTCAGCGGGTTCGCCGACGCCTTCGCCGAGGTCGGCCTCGGCTGGGCCGAGTTGACAGTGGTCAACGTCCCCGGCAACAGCCGCCCGGCGGCAGCCACAGCCATCGCCGGGCTGTTCGACCAACCCGCGCCGCCGACCGCCGTGCTGGCCTGCTCCGACGTCCTCGCGCTCGGTGTCCTGGACGCCCTGGCCGCGCGGCCGGCCCATGATCGTCCCACCGTCTCGGTGACCGGCTTCGACGACGTCCCCGAGGCCGCCGCGGCCGGCCTCACCACCGTCCGGCAGCCGGCCGAGGAGAAGGGCCGGATCGCCGCCGAACTGCTGCTCGACCCGCCCGCGGACGCCGCGGCCGGTCACGTGTTGCTGCCCACCGCACTCATCGTCCGGGGCTCCACCGGACCTGTCCCGAGGAGTTGACCATGGAACTTCCCACCGGATACCTCACCGCGCTCGACGCCATGAACCGGCACGTCAACTCGGCCCGACCGAACGCCCCGGTCCAGGTCGAACACCCCCGCCGGGCCCTGCTCGCCCCGACCCGGCAGGCCACCGCCCTCGCCCTGCGCCGGCTCGCCGACCGCATCCAGCCGCGACCACTGCCCAGCACCCCCCGCTGCTCCTGACCCGAACCCCACCCCATTCCGGTACGCACGGGACGAACAGTGTGGGGCCGGGCACGGAGAGTGGTCGAGAGCGGCGTTGCCAGGCAGACTGGTGAAGCCATGTCACCGCTCACGCCCACTCTCCGCCTCCACGACCGCTACGTACTGCACGAGCGGATCGGTCTCGGCGGCATGTCCGAGGTGTGGCGAGGCGACGACGAGGTGCTCGGTCGGCCGGTCGCGATCAAGGTGCTCGCCGGGCAGTTCGCCACCGACCCACAGCTGCGGGCCACCATCCAACGCGAGGCCCGCGCGGCCGCCCGGCTGACCCACCCACACGTGACCCAGGTGTACGACTACGCAGAGGCGACCCTGGCCGGGGGTGTCGTGGTCCCGTACCTGGTGATGGAGCTGGTCGACGGTCACAACCTGGCCGACCGGCTGCGGACCGGGCCGCTGCCCTGGCCGGAAGCGGTCCGGGTGGCCGGGCAGATCGCCGCCGCGCTGGCCGCCGCGCACCGCATCGGCGTCGTGCACCGCGACGTCAAGCCCGGCAACGTCATGCTCACCGACACCGGCGCCAAGGTGCTCGACTTCGGCATCGCCGCGCTCGGCGGCCTCGACGGTCAGTCCGGCGAACCGCTGATGGGCACCCCCGCCTACTTCGCCCCGGAACGGCTGGCCGCCGGCCCGCCCGACCCGGCGAGCGACGTGTACGCCCTCGGCGCACTGCTCTACCGCACCCTCACCGGGCGGGCGCCACTGCCCGTGCAGAGCTGGGAGGACGCGCTGGAGGTGCACCGGCGGGGCACCCCGGTGCCGCCGCTGCGGGTGCCCGGCCTACCCGCCGACATCGCCGAACTGACCGTCGCCTGCCTGGCCGCCAACCCGGCCGACCGTCCGAGCGCCGCGCACCTCGCCCGCCGCTTCGGTGCCGGTCAGCCGATCGAGCCGCCCACCGAGCTGCTGCGCATCCGCCCGGCCGCCCACCCGCCCACCCTGATCGACCGGTCGGTGGTGGCCCGTCCGGCTGCCGCCGCGCCGGTCCGACGCCGGTCGCGTCGGCCCCTCGCGCTCGTCGCGGCCGTTCTCGCCGTGCTGATCGGCGTCGGCGCCCTGCTCGCGGAGAATCCGCTCGGCAACCCGGGCGCACCCGACCCGGTCGAGATCGCCGACGCGCCGTCGACGTCCGCCCCGGCCCCCGCGCCCACGACGCACTCGCCGACGCCGGCCGCACCGTCCTCGCCATCCTCCGCCGCCAGCACCGCGCCGCCGACCGTCGGGCAGCAGATACCGGTCAGCTTCCGGGAGGTGACGAGCGAGTTCGCGGCCGTCCTCGCCAGCGCGGTCGCCCGCGGCGACGTCGACCCGAAGACCGCCGAGGATCTGCGGGACGACCTCGCCGACCTCGACCACCGCACCAGGGACCGCGCCAGGCGCGTCGCCGACCTGCGGGACCACATCGCCGAGCTGGTGCGGCGCGACCGTCTACCAGCACAGACGGGCGCGAAACTGGACGCTCTGCTCACGCGGGCCGGCGGCTTCTCCTCCGGCCGTACGGACGACTGATAACCACGTCGATACCGCTGGCATGATGTCCCGATGCGGACACGTCTGATCTTCGTGCGACACGGCGAGTCGGTCCACCAGTTGGAGGGAATCGTCGGTGGGCCACGTGGCTGTCGGGGCCTCACCGCCCTCGGCCACGAGCAGGCACACGACCTGGCAAACCGGCTCACCAGTGATGTCGCCGCCGACGGGCCGGTGGCGGTCTACTCGTCCGTGCTGCGCAGGGCGGTCGAGACCGCGCAACCGATCGGGGCGGCGTTCGGCGTCCGGCCGGTGGCCGACTGTGGTCTCTGCACCTGGCACACGCCCCCGTACGCCGACGGCCTGCCGACCGCCCGTTTCCGCACCGAACACGCGGTGCCGGGTGGCGGCGTGTTCCGACCGTTCGAGGAGGGCAACGAGAGCTGGGCCGAACTGGTGGTCCGCGTCAGCCGCGCGATCATGGAGATCGCCCACCGGCACCGGGGCTCCACAGTGGTCCTGGTCGGCCACAGCGAAACCGTCGAGGGCGCGTTCCACGCGCTCGCCGCGCAGCCGGTCTTCCGGGCGTTCGACCTGGACGTGCCGCCGGCGTCGATCACCGAGTGGACCACCGACCACGACCCCGGCGGTTGGCCTCCGGCCCGCTGGACGCTGCGTCGCTTCGCCGACATCGGCGGGTGGACCAGGGGGTGACCCAACCCGCGCCCGATGCGACCGGCTCGGGCATGCGGCGATGCTATTCGGCGGCCAGGATCTGCTCGCGCAGGATCTCCGCGTGCCCGCAGTGCTGGGCAAGCTCGCGCAGCACGTGCAGGTAGACCCAGCGCAGCGGCAGCGGGCCGCGCCGGTTGCCACGAAGCAGGTCGTCGAGGCCCAGGGTGGACGCGGCGCGGCGGGAGGCTTCGCAGGCTTCCCGGTGTGCGCGCTGGATGGTGGCGATCGTGTCGCCGTCGTCCAGGATGAACGACTCGTCCGGCGTGGCCGGGAGGCCGATCTCGGCCCGGGACCGACACGTGACGGCCTCGTCGAACCAGACCTTCTCCACGAACGTGGCGTGCTTCACCAGACCCAGCAGCGTGGTCCGGGACGGCACCAACGATCGGCGCGCCTGCTCCTCGGTCAGCCCGTCCAGGTAGCCGTTGAGCGCTCTGCGGTGCTCGTCGATGAACGCCTCGAACTGCGTCTGAGCTGACTGGCCGACGACATCATCGGCGAAGGTCCCCGGAAAGGAGGTCATCCCCGAAGCATTTCAAGGTCACCGCCGGCGCGCAAACACTCATGGACCGCGCCCGTCGCCGCCACGGTCGGGCCGAGTGAGGCTGACGCTTACCGACTCGCCCGGGTCGGTGCCCGCGCGGGCGTACACCTCGCCGTCCGGCGTCCAGACACCCGACCGGCCCGCCGCCTCGGTGTAGCCACCGCCGGTCGACCCGGCGAAGCTGGCCACCGCCACCCAGACCCGGTGGGCGGTGGCGATCCGGTGCGCCCGCCGGTCCGTCACTGTGGTGTCGCGGGCCGACTCCAGGACGCCCGCCGCGTACACGTCGATCCCGAGCGCGGCGGTCCGCTCCGCGTGCGCGGCCACGCCGGTGTCCTTGCAGATCGCCAACCCCACCCGCCAACCGTCCACATCGAGCACGACCGGCGCGTCGCCGGGCCGGAACCGGCGGGCCTCCGCGTCCCCCAGCCACATTTTCCGGTACGCCACAGTCGCACCGCCGCCGGTCACCGCCAGCATCGCGATGTGGTCGCCCGCGACCGGCGCACCGACCAGGGCCAGCGCGTTCGCCTCGGCGCACGCCTCGACCAGCGGCGCCAACCGCGGGTCGTCGACCGACACGACCGGCGCGTCCAACTCGTACCCGGTCAGCGACAGCTCCGGAAAGACCACCACCCGGGCGCGCGCCGCGCGGACCGCGGCGGCGTGCGCCCGCGCGTTCTCCGCGACATCAAGGGGTACGCACGGTGGCTGCACCACTGCGAGCCGCAACGGGGTGCGGTTTTCCGCACCCCCGCCGGTGTGGTCGGCCCGCGCGGTCGGGTGGTCGGCCTCATGGTCGACTCTCAGGATGACTTCGTAACGTGGGCGCATGATTCGAACGTCCCACGCCGTGTTCGCCACCGGAACCCCCTCCGCCGCAGCGGAACCACCGCAGGACGGGATGGTCGGCTACGTCACTGACCTGGTGGAACGACTCGGCGGGCCGGGTGCCGGCCTGGCGGTGGCGTTGGAGAACCTCTTCCCGCCGATCCCCAGCGAGGTGATCCTGCCGCTGGCCGGGTTCGTCGCCGCGCAGGGCCGGATGAGTCTGGTCGGTGCGATCTTCTGGACCACGCTGGGCTCGGTGGTGGGCGCGCTCGCGCTCTACCTGATCGGCGCGGCGCTGGGGCGCGACCGGATGCGCGCCATCGTGGCCCGACTCCCACTGGTGAAGCTCAGCGACGTGGACCGGACCGAGGCGTGGTTCCTGCGGCACGGTGTGAAAGCCGTCTTCTTCGGTCGGATGATCCCGATCTTCCGGAGCCTGATCTCGATTCCGGCCGGCGTGGAGCGGATGCCGGTGACAACGTTCCTGCTCTACACCACGCTGGGCAGCCTGATCTGGAACACGACGTTCGTGCTCGCCGGCTATCTGCTCGGCGACAACTGGCACCTCGTCGAGGGCTACGTCGGCACACTCCAGAAGGTGGTGATCGTGGTCAGCGTGGCGGCGGTCGCCTGGTTCGTCGGGTCCCGCGTGCTGAAAGCCCGCCGCGCCGCGCGGAACCCCGAGCCGACCGAACCCGAGCAGAGCGCGCTGAACGGGATGCCCGACCCGGGCGGTCGCGGCACCCTCTACCGAAGCGGATCGTGGGCCTCGGACGAGCGCTAGTCAGTCCGTCTTCTCTACTTCACCCCGCACGCCCACGCCACCCCGGGGTCACGTGCGGGCGGGTCAGATGACGCAGAACAGGGGGAACAGACTCGGTGCGGAAGGGGGCGAGATGGTGGGGGAGCGGCGAACCGGCAGGTGGTGGCTCCGGCTCCGGCTGCCGCTCGGCGTCGCCGTCGGCATCGCGACGGCCGCCGTCGAGCTCGCCTTCCTCGCCGTCGCGGCCGTCGCATCCAGCGTGCGCGCAGTAGCGCCTGCGGCCGGCCGTCGGGTTGCTGGCCTGACCGACCGGTACGGGGGGCGGCTGGTGCGGATGGAACATCGCCGCCTCGCCGGGCTGCTCGCCGCAGAGGATCTGCCCGCGCCGAACACCGTGGCGACCCGGCGGCAGATCGGCTACCTGGCCGCCCGACTGTTACCCGGCACGCTCGGCCTGCTGGCGTACGCCGTGCTCGGCGTCGGCGTGGTGCTGGCCGGGATCGTGCTGCGCGCGGCGGTGCGCGGAGAGCTGACAGTTCTCGACGCCCTGTCCCAGATCGCCGTCGGGGCGGTGCTGCTACTGCTCAACGTTCAGGCCGTTGCCAGTATCGCCGCGCTGGACATCCGGCTGGCGCGACGACTCCTCGGCCCGGGAAGTCGGGCGGAGCTGACGCGGCGCGTCCACGAGCTGACCGCCAGCCGAGCCGGGGTCATCGCCGCCGTCGACGCCGAACGGCAACGCATCGAACGCGATCTGCATGACGGCCTCCAACAGCGGCTGGTCGCCCTCGGCATGCTGCTCGGCCGGGCCCGGCGCGCCCGCGACACCGACCGCACACACGCACTGCTCGCGCAGGCACACGAGGATGTGCAGCGGGCCATCGAAGAGTTGCGCGAGGTGGCGTGGCGGGTCTACCCGTCAGCGCTGGACGACAGCGATCTGGGCGAGGTCCTGGCCATCGTCGCCCGCGGATCCGAGGTGCCGGTGCGGATCCGCTGCGAGCTGCCGGTCCGCCCCGAGCGGCAGGTCGAGACGGTGCTGTACTTCGTGGCCTGCGAGGCGCTCACCAACGCCGCGAAACACGCCGCCGCTACCCTGGTCACTGTCGATATCGGCGTACGGGATGGGTGGATCCGGATGCGCGTACACGATGACGGCGTCGGCGGGGCGGAGCCGACCGGACGCGGGTTGTCCGGGCTGGCGCGACGGGTCGCCGCTCTGGACGGCCGGCTGCTGGTCACCAGCCCGGCCGGTGGTCCGACGACCGTCCTGGCGGAGTTGCCGTGCGGCTAGTCCTCGCCGAAGACTCGACGCTGCTCCGGGAGGGCTTGACGCGGCTGCTCGCCGACGAGGACCACCAGGTACTCGCGGCGGTCGGGACCGCCGACCAGCTCGTCGAGGCGGTCGGACGATCACGTCCCGACGTGGTCGTCACCGACGTCCGGATGCCACCCACCCACACCGATGACGGGCTGCGGGCCGCCCTGGAGATCCGTCGTCGCTGGCCCGACACCGGCGTGCTCGTGCTCTCCCAGTACGTGGAGCGGCGTTACGCCGGGCGGCTGCTCGCGGACCGCCCCGAGGGGGTCGGCTACCTGCTCAAGGACCGGGTCGCCCAGGTCGACGACTTCCTCGACGCACTCGACCGGGTCGCCGCCGGAGGCACCGCCCTCGACCCGGAGGTGATCCGTCAGGTGGTGGCCGGCTCGGAGCGGCCCGACCCGCTCGGTCGGCTCACTCCCCGGGAACGGGACGTACTGCACGAGATGGCCCAGGGGCACACGAACCTCGCCATCGCCCAGCGGCTGCACGTATCGCAGAGCGCGGTCGAGAAGCATGTCAACGCCATCTTCGACAAACTCGACCTCGCTCACACGACCGGCTACAGCCGGAGAATCCTGGCCATCCTGCGCTACCTGGACACCTGACACGCCCAGCCGACCAGAGGTCGGTCCCGCGCAGCTGGTCCCGCGGGCGGGGGCCGGGGCCGGCATGATCGACTCGGGTTTCATGAAGTCGCGGTGTCCGGGCGTCCGGGACACCGCGACTTCCGTGAACCCGAGTGGATCGTGTGGTGTGGGCCGATTCGCGCCGTCGTGGTCCGGCGTGGGTGGGTGGTTTGTCCGGTGGTGGGTGTTTATGGGTGGTGACCGGTCGCACCCGTGGGCCGGAATCATGGCCGGGCCGGGGTCGTTACATACCCTGACGATCGCAGCACCACCGACCCGCCGCCCGGCCCCTGAGGGCTTGTCGCGCAGGCTGGAATGCCGGCCTCCACCCGGTCGTTACAGTCCCCACGAACGACCGACGGGCACCGCCACGACGAGGGTGCCGATGGATGGGCCAACCCCGGAATGACCCCGGCCCCCCGGTCGTTACACATGGACCCGGCGCCACGAGCCCCCCGCTCGCAGGTCGCCGACCCCAAAGACTTTCCCCTTGTTAGTGCAGCGCCGGACGAGGTGCTCACACCCTTGCCGCCGCCCCCGTTGGCGGGTTGGGTGTTCTACCCCCGAAGGAGCTACCCCCATGAACACGATTATGCGTAAGAGCATGCTGTCTGTTGCTGGTCTGGCGTTCGCCGGTGGTGTGTTCGCCGGTCCGATCGCCGCCCACGCCAACCCGGTTGACGCTAAGCCGGTCGCGGTGGCCGTGCAGTCGGCGGCGCCGAAGCCGCAGGGCGACCAGTCCCACATCAGCCTCAACGACGAGCAGACCGCCAACGTCAAGGCGATCATCGCCGCAACGAAGAAGGCGGGTCTGCCTGAGCGGGCCGCGGTCATCTCCATCGCGACGAGCCTGCAGGAGTCGAAGCTGGAGAACCTGGGTCACCTCGGCGACATGAACGACCACGACTCGCTGGGCCTGTTCCAGCAGCGCCCGAGCTCGGGTTGGGGCACGCCGGAGCAGATCACCGACCCCGCCTACTCGACGACCGCGTTCCTGAAGGGCCTCAAGCAGGTTGACGGCTGGCAGGACATGCCGCTGACCCAGGCCGCGCAGACCGTCCAGGTCTCCGCCTACCCGGACGCCTACGCCCAGTGGGAGCAGCAGGCCACCGACCTCGTCACCCAGCACTGGAACAGCTGACACGCGAGACCGCACCACCCGCACGCCAGCACCAACGTGCCACCGCGCCCGCGAGGGAGCACCGCCGCACGACACCGGCCGCTGGCCGGCACTCCGTAACCTGGGGGTGCCGGCCAGCGGCCTTTCCGCTTCCTGCGGCAGGTACATGGTGCTGGCTGCGGACGCCGCGCGGCCCGGTGCCCGGCGTAAGCGGATGGCGCGGTCCGGGTGGTCGTTGCCCGTAGATCTTGGACAGTTTCCGTTCCGCGCGAACGGAAACTGTCCAAGATCTCGCGGAACCGGACCGAAGCGCGGCGCGGCGTGGCGTGGGGTGTCGTGGTGATGAGGGCGATCCGCGCGGCACAGCGATGGGACCCGGCGGTGGAACATCCGACGGTGCGGCAACGCGGTGCGCCACCGGCCCCCGGCCCCCGGCCACCGGCCCCCGGCCCCCGGCCCCCGGCCCCCGGCCCCCGGCCCCCGGCCCCCGGCCCCCGGCCCCGGCCACGGGCCGCGGCCTTGCCGGGCCGCGGCCTTGCCGGGCCGCGGCCTTGCCGGGCCGCGGCCTTGCCGGGCCGCGGCCTTGCCGGGCCGCGGCCTTGCCGGGCCGCGGCCTTGCCGGGCCGCGGCCTTGCCGGGCCGCGGCCTTGCCGGGCCGCGGCCTTGCCGGGCCGCCGCCCGCCGCCGCTAGGGTGCGGCGGCCGGGGTGGGTGCGGGAACAACGTTGGGGGTGGGCTGGTTGTGGAGGGTGTCGGTGTGACTCAGTGTCCCCGGGCCTCACCTAATATCGCCCTCGCGGAATACCGTTCGGCTGGAGCCGCGTCGTGCCACTCGCCGAGAGGCGACCTGCACACCGACACCAGCGCCGCCCCCGGCCCACCGGCCGGGGGCGGCGGTGTCTGTGCTCATCAGTCAGAGCGTCGCGGCACAATGTCCGGATGACTGACGCGCAGCCGTGGTCCGAGCAGTCGGGCGTACTCGTACTCCCCAGTGGGGCGACGGTGCGCGGACGCCGCGTCGCTGCCGTGACCTCGCCCGCCGACTTCGCCGTGCTGCTGGCACCTGGTGCGGAGCCGGCCTGGCCGCACCGTCGGATCCGGTGGCCCGATTTCTGGGTGCCGCTCGACCGCGCCGAAGCCCTCGACGCCCTGCGGGAGGCGCTGCGACGCGCCCACGACGGTCAACGTGTCGAGGTGGCCTGTCGGGGTGGGGTGGGTCGTACCGGAACGGCCCTGGCCGCGCTGGCGATCCTCGACGGTCTGCCGGTCGAGCGGGCGGTGCCATGGGTGCGGGCCGGCTACCACCCGAAGGCGGTGGAGACCCCCTGGCAGCGGCGTTGGCTGCGCCGCGTCCCCTGACGCTGCCGCCGGCGGCTGCCGGCCAGACCGCCGCCGCCTGATCGCCGCCAGACCGCCGCCGCTCGTACCAGCCACCCGTGACGCCGCGTCAGCCGACCGCCGCCGCTGGCACCGCCGGACCACGGCGCGCCCGTCGCTGCTGTGCTCCGGCCGGTAGCGGGGCAGCGGTTCAGCCGTGGCCGACCGCCACTGGGCCGGTGACGTACTCGCGGAGGTGCTTGGCGGTGAGGGTGTCGCCGGTGGCGACCAGCTGGGCCGGTGTGCCGGTGAAGACGATGTGGCCGCCGTCGTGGCCGGCGCCGGGGCCGAGGTCGATGAGCCAGTCGGCGTGTGCCATGACCGCCTGGTGGTGCTCGATGACGATCACCGTGTTTCCGGCGTCGACCATACGGTCGAGCAGGGCCAGTAGTTGGTCCACGTCGGCCAGGTGCAGGCCCGTGGTCGGCTCGTCCAGGACGTACGTGGTGGTCTTCTCGGCCAGGTGGATGGCGAGCTTGAGTCGTTGCCGTTCCCCGCCGGACAGGGTGGTCAGTGGCTGGCCGAGGCTGAGGTAGCCCAGCCCGACGTCGACCAGCCGACCGAGGACGACGTGCGCCGGACCACCAGGGAAGAACGCGTACGCCTCGGTGACGGACATGCTGAGGACCTGGTGGATGTTCTTGCCGCGCAGCGTGTACGTGAGCACCTCGTCGGTGAAGCGTCGTCCCTCGCACCGTTCGCAGACGCTGGCGACGCCGGCCATCATCGCCAGGTCGGTGTAGATGAGCCCGATTCCCTTGCAGGTCGGGCAGGCGCCCTCGGAGTTGGCGCTGAACAGCGCGGCCTTGACCCCGTTGGCCTTGGCGAAGGCGGTGCGGATCGGGTCGAGCAGTCCGCTGTAGGTGGCCGGGTTGCTGCGTCGTGAGCCGCGGATCGGGGATTGGTCGACGATGACGACCCCGGACCGGCCGCGCAGCGAGCCGTGGATCAGCGAGCTCTTGCCGGAGCCGGCCACGCCGGTGACCACTGTGAGGACCCCGAGTGGGATGTCGACGTCCACGTCGCGGAGGTTGTGCAGGTCGGCTTGGCGGATGGCGAGTTGCCCGGTGGGTTGGCGTACGGCGTCGCGCACTGTCACCCGGTGGTCCAGGTGCCGACCGGTGAGCGTGTCGGAGCGGCGCAGGCCGGGGATGTCGCCGGTGAAGCAGATCCGACCGCCGTCGGTGCCGGCGCCCGGCCCGAGGTCGATCACGTGGTCGGCGATGGCGATGGTCTCCGGTTTGTGTTCCACCACCAGCACGGTGTTGCCCTTGTCGCGTAGCCGCAGCAGCAGGTCGTTCATCCGGGCGATGTCGTGCGGGTGCAGGCCGACTGTGGGTTCGTCGAAGACGTACGTGACGTCGGAGAGGCTGGAGCCGAGGTGCCGGACCATCTTCACCCGTTGCGCCTCACCGCCGGAGAGGGTCGCCGACTCACGGTCCAGGCTGAGGTAGCCGAGACCGATCTCGACCAGGGAGTCCAGTAGGTCGCGGAGGTTGGCGACGAGTGGCGCGGCCCCCGGGTCGTCGACGGTGCGGACGAACGCGGCCAGGTCGCTGATCTGCATGGCCGAGCAGTCGGCGATGTTGTGTCCGGCGATCCGCGACGACCGGGCTGCCGCGTTGAGTCGGGTGCCGCCGCAGTCGCCGCAGCTGGTGAAGGTGACCGCGCGGTCGACGAAGGCGCGGATGTGCGGTTGCATCGACTCGCGGTCCTTGGCCAGGAGGAGCCGCTTGACCTTGACCGCCAGACCCTCGTACGTCCAGTTGTTGCTGCCCACCTTGATTTTGGTGGCCGGCTTGTGCAGGAAGTCGTCCCACTGTTGCGGGGTGAAGTCCTGGAGTTTGACGTCCGGGTCGAACAGGCCGGAGCCGACGATGGTCTGCCAGTACCAGGAGTCGACAGCGAAGTTGGGCACGGTGATCGCGCCGTCGTTGAGGGAGCGCTCGACGTCGACCAACTCGTTGATGTCGAGGTCGGAGACCCGACCGAGTCCTTCGCAGGTGGGGCACATGCCCTCGGGCAGGTTGAAGCTGAACGCTCCGGCGCCGCCGATGGACGGCTGGCCGAGGCGGCTGTAGAGGATCCGCAGCATGGCGTACGCGTCGGTGGCGGTGCCGACGGTGGAGCGGGAGTTGACGCCCATCCGTTCCTGGTCGACGACGATGGCGGCGCTGAGGTTGCGGAGCGAGTCGACGTCCGGCCGGTTGAGGTTCGGCATGAACGACTGGAGGAACGCGCTGTAGGTCTCGTTGATCATGCGCTGGGACTCGGCGGCGATGGTGCCGAAGACAAGTGACGACTTGCCCGACCCGGAGACACCTGTGAAGACGGTCAGCCGGCGTTTGGGGATGTCGACCGAGACACTGGCGAGGTTGTTCTCCCGCGCTCCGCGTACCTCGATCATGTCGTGGCTGTCGGCGGCGGACCATGCTGGCTGCGACATGCGAACCCTTCACGGAATTGTGGCGGGACTTTGGCCCCGCCGGGCACTGGCGGGTTCCATTGTCTCATTCATCCTCATGTAGATACTTCTGGTGAACGGCAAGCGCACACGAAGGCACTACGCCCCGTAAAGTCTCAAATCACGTCGTAAGCGGTACGGTGGCTCGCGTGGACGTCGCCTCGAAGGATCGACTGCGCGCCGTGGACCTGGCGGCCACCGTCGGGATCTCGGTGCAGCAGGTGCGCAACTACGTCGAGTTGGGGGTGCTGCCGCCGGTGCGCCGCACCGCGAGCGGTTACCGGATCTTCACCACGGAGCACGCACGGGCGCTGACCGTGGCGCGGCGGTTGGCCGAGGGGCACGGCTGGAGCCGTACCCGGGAGATCATGGCGGCGGTGCACGGGGGTGACCTGCCGGCGGCCCTGGCGGCGCTCGACGGCGGCCACGCCGAGCTGGACCGGGAGCGCGCCGAGATCCGCCGGGTGCTCGGCGCGTTCGAGACCGTGCTGGCCGGTCCACCGGCGGCCCGGCCCGCGCCACGCCACGGCGCCCGCATCGGCGAGGTCGCCGCCCTGGTCGGGGTCCGGACCTCGCAGCTGCGTCTGTGGGAGGAGCGCGAGCTGCTGCGGCCGGGCCGCACCCCGGGCACCAACTACCGGGTGTACGACGAGGCGGAGCTACGCGCGGCGCAGGTCATCGCGTTGCTGCGCCGAGGCGCGTACCCGTTCGAGATCATCGCGGCGGTGCTGGGCGAACTGCGGACCACCGGCAGTGCTCAGCGGGTCCGCGCCGAACTGGGCCGCCGCGAGCAGGAGCTGCACACCCGTAGCCTGCGTCGACTGCGGGGCAGCGCCGCCCTGCACGACTACCTGCGCGGCCGCGGCGACGTGGGTTGACCGCCATCCCGTCCCGTCGGGCGATCGTCCTGACTAGGGTCGGGCACATGAGAGCTGCGCTGCTGGCGGCCACGACGTCCGCCGTCCTGCTCGCTCCCGTGCCGGTGGGTGCGACGGGAGCGTCCGCCGCGCCGACGGTGCGCTGCCCCCGGGTCCCGGCGTCGGCGG
Organism: Micromonospora ureilytica; assembly: GCF_015751765.1. Lineage (NCBI taxonomy): Bacteria > Bacillati > Actinomycetota > Actinomycetes > Micromonosporales > Micromonosporaceae > Micromonospora > Micromonospora ureilytica. The sequence goes on along the minus strand of NZ_JADOTX010000001.1, from coordinate 2,612,700 downwards.
CGTCCCGCCCGCCCCGGCCGTCGCCCCCGCCCGCCGTCCCCGCGCAACGGGTGGTCGGCGGCGCGGCGCTGGACACGGCCGGCCTGGTCGTGCCGGCCGGCGCCACCGCGCCGCCGCGGGTCACCGCCACGTCGTGGCTCGTCGCCGACCTGGACAGCGGCCAGGTGCTCGGCGGCTGCGGCCCCCACGAGTACGGCACGCCGGCGAGCGTGCAGAAGCTCCTGCTGGCGGCCACCATGCTGCCCAGGCTCGACCCGAAGCAGATGGTCACCGTCACCGACGCGGACATGAACATCGAGCCCGGCTCGTCGGCCGTGGGCCTGGTCGCGGGCGGCCGGTACACCATCGAGACCATCTGGCTCGGGTTGCTGCTCAACTCCGGCAACGAGGCCGCCAACGCGCTGGCCCGGCTCGGTAGCGGGACGGACAGCGCCGCCGGCGTACGCGCCATGAACGAGCGGGCACACCAGCTCGGCGCGCTCCAGACGCACGCGGTCACCCCGTCCGGGCTGGACGGCAAGGGCCAGTTCACCAGCGCGTACGACCTGGCGCTGATTGCGCGGGCCTGCTTCGCGGAGCCGACCTTCCGCCGGTACGCGCTGACCGAGCAGACGTCGATTCCGGCCCAGCCGGCGCAACGCACCAAGGGCTTCGAGATCCAGAACGAGAACCAGCTCATCTACCGGTACCCGGGGGCGCTCGGCGGCAAGACCGGCTTCACCGACCTGGCCCGGCACACCTACGTGGGGGCGGCGGAACGCGGCGGACGGCGGCTGGTGGTGACAGTGCTGGGCGCCGAATCGGCACCGGTACGCGGCTGGGAGCAGGGCGCGGCCCTCCTGGACTGGGGCTTCACGCTGCCCCGGGACGCCGCGGTGGGCCGGCTGGTCGAGCCCGGCGAGCTGACCGCCACCCCGTCGGCGGCACCGTCCGCGCTGGCGGCACCCGGCGCGCCCCGGCCGGCGGCGGCCAGCGGACCCGCGCGTACCGGCTCGGGGTGGCTCTGGTCGGTGATCGTGGTCAGCGGCGCGACGGTGGTGGCGTTGTGGGGCGGCCTGCTGTGGCGTCGGCGCCGTCGGATGCCCTGACGGATCGACATCGGGCGCTGCCATCCATAGACTCCGGTCTTTCTGGCACCACCAGTCCAGGAGGATCCCTGTGTCGAGTGAACTCGAACCGCGCCCCGCAGTGGCGGCACCCCGCCGGCCGGTGCGCGCCCTGACCCGCCTCGCGGGGGTGACAGTGCTCGCCGGGGCGCTGGTCGTCGGCGCGTCCGCCACCGCGCTCGCCGCGCCGGGCCCGTCGACCGGCGCGGAGCGCGTGTCCGCCGCGCCGCTGGCCGCTGTCGACACCGCCGCCCGGCCGCCGCGCACCACCCACGGCCCGTGCGCGTACACCGAGACCCCGGACGAACCCGCGGCCCGGCCGGTGCCGCTGCCGCCCGACCCGCGACGGACCCCGGCCCGGGGCAGCGTCCGGGTGACAGTGGCGACCAACCACGGGCCGATCGGGTTGACTCTGGACCGGGCCGCCGCGCCGTGCACGGTGCAGAGCTTCCTGCACCTGGTGAGCAAGCGCTTCTACGACCGCACCCCGTGCCACCGGCTCACCGCGTACCCGACGCTGAGCGTGTTGCAGTGCGGTGACCCGTCCGGCACTGGTGAGGGCGGCCCGGGCTACCGGTACCGCGACGAGTTGCCGACCGACCTGCCGCCCGCGCCCACCGACCCGACCGGGGAGCGCCGGGTGTACGCCCGGGGCGTGCTGGCCATGGCCAACGCCGGGCCGGACACCAACGGCAGCCAGTTCTTCCTGGTCTACGCCAACTCCGCGTTGCGCCCCAACTACACGATCTTCGGCGAGGTCGACGGGGCCGGCCTGGCCACCCTGGACCGGATCGCCGCCGGGGGAGTGGCGCCGACCGCCGAGGACCCGGCACCGGTCGACGGCGCGCCCGCGCTGCCGGTGACCATCCGCAAGGCCGTCCGCTGGCACCACCACCACTGACCGTACGGCGCGGTGGGTGACCGTCGGGCGCTCACCGCGCCACCGGCCGGGCGGTGCCGGCCGGAATTATCGGGAACGGACCGGAACGGGTCCAACCGGTTTCCGACGCGGTTCCGGCCGTCACGTCGAGGCGGGCGACCCGGTCGTCGGGGCGGCGGTGCTGTCGCGAACGACCATCTCGGTGGCGAGTTCCACCCGGGGCGAGTCGATGCCCTCGCCCTGGGCCAGGCGTAGCACGGTCCGGGCGGCCAACCGTCCCATCTCGACCAACGGTTGGCGCACGGTGGTCAGCGGCGGTGAGGCCCAGCGGGCTTCCGGCAGGTCGTCGAAACCGACAACGCTCACGTCGTCCGGGACGCGGAGCCCGCGGCGTCGGATGGCCTCGTAGACACCGAAGGCCATCTGGTCGCTGGAGGCGAAGATGCCGGTCGGCGGGTCGGCGAGGTCGAGCAGCGCGGTCCCGCCGGAGAAGCCGGAGGCGTGGTAGAAGTCGCCCGGGTAGATCAGCTTGTCGTCCACCGGCACCCCGGCGGCCTCCAGCCCGGCCCGGTAACCGTCGAGCCGCGCACGGCTGCACAGCAGGTGCGTCGGCCCGGCCACGAAACCGATGCGCCGGTGCCCGATCGCGAGCAGATGTTCGGTCGCGGCGAGCCCGCCGGCCCAGTTGGTGGCGCCGATCGTCGGCACGTCCATGGCCGGCACCCCGGCCGGGTCGACGACCACCACCGGCACGTTGAGGCGACGCAGTTGCGCGTGCAGCGGTGGGCTCAGGTGCGACGTCACGAAGATGACGCCGTCGGTGGCCCGGGTGCGCAGGTTCTGCAACCACTGCCGGGCCGCTGTGGGCTGCCGGTGGATCGCGGAGACCACGGTGCCGACGCCCGCGCCGTGCCCGACATCCTCCACGCCCCGGATGATTTCCACGGCCCAGGGGCTGTCCAGGTCGTTGAAGACCAGGTCGACGAGACCGGCACGACGAACGCTGCGGCTGGTGCGACGCCGGTAGCCGTGGTGGCGCAACAACTCTTCGACCCGCTCGCGGGTGTCCGGGGCCACATCGGAGCGGCCGTTGAGCACCCGTGACACGGTCGGCACCGACACTCCGGCCTCCCGTGCGATCGCGGTGATGGTCACCCTGCGTCCGTCGTCCGCGCCCACCCGCGTCTCCTTCACCGAGCCGGAGGGACGACCACAAGACGGTCGCCCACCGTGTGTCCCGAAACGGCGTGCCCGCTCCACGGGTCATCTTGCCTCACGGACGGGGGTCGACGACATGCCAGGTCGACCGAAGCTTCGTTAGATTTGCGGAAAAGTTCCGGAGCTTTTCCGGTTACTTTCGGCCGATGGGCCGATTGGATCCTGGGATGGTGACCCCAGCTGGGCTGATAGACAGGAATCGTGCGCTACCGCCTGGCCGCCGTGCTCGTGCTCGCGCTCGCCGCGCTGCTCGGCGGCTGCTCGCGGCCGGAGCCCCGACCCGCGCCGGCCGCGCCGCAACCGACGTCGGCGAGCCCCACACCCGCGCCGACCCCGTCCACCTCCGCCGCGGCACCGCTGCCAGGGTTCGTGGTGCTGACCGACCTCGACCCGCGCATCCACGCCGACATCCGCTACGCGACACCGCACAACTTCGTCGGCCGGCCGATCACCGGCTACCGCGAGCCGCTGTGCCTGCTCACCCGGCAGGCGGCCGAGGCGTTGCGCCGCGTACAGGACGCCGCGCTGGCCGGTGGGCACAGCCTCAAGGTGTACGACTGCTACCGCCCGCAGCCAGCGGTGGACGACTTCGTCGCCTGGTCGAAGCGCCCCGCTGAGCAGCAGACCAAGGCCGAGTTCTACCCGGACCTCGCCAAGAACCGGCTCTTCGCCGACGGTTACATCGGCGCGCCCACCGCGCACAGCCGCGGCAGCACCCTGGACCTGACACTGGTCGACGAGCCCGCCGCCAGCCAACCTCCGTACCGGGTCGGGCAACCGCTGGTCGCCTGCACCGCGCCGCGTGGGCAGCGCTTCGCGGACAACAGCATCGACATGGGTACGGGCTTCGACTGCTTCGACTCCCGGGCGCACACCGCCGACCCCCGCATCACCGGGCCGGCGCGGGACAACCGCCGGCTGTTGCAGCGGCTGATGACCGACGCCGGGTTCGTCAACTACGACCGTGAGTGGTGGCACTACAGCCTGCGCGACGAGCCGTACCCGGACACGTTCTTCGCGGCCCCGGTCGCCCGCCCCTCGGTCGGGTGATCAGGTCCAGTAGAGGATTCGGCAGGCCGGGACGCGGGCGGTCAGCTCGGCGGTGAACCAGTCGCGCAGCTCGGTCATCTGCTCGCGGGGGTAGACGTACTTCACCGCACCGAACTTGCCGTGCTTGCGGGTGCGGGACTCCTCGTCCATCTCCAGTCGGGTCCGCGGGTACCAGCCGAGCAGCACCTCCTTGCTGCCAGGCGTGAACCGGTGGGTGATCAGCTCGGCGGTCAGGTCCAGGCCCGGCACCCCGTCGACCGCCGCGCGGACCTGGTCGAGTAACTCGCCGTAGTGCTCCCGCCAGTCGGGCAGCGCGATGATCGGTGCGATGGTCAGCCCGACCGGGTAGCCGTCGAGGGCGAGCCGCCGCAGCGCGGCCAGCCGGTCCGGCACCCGGGCGGTGCCGCCCTCGAACCGTTCGCTCACCGGGGCGCAGTTGACGCTGAAGCGGACCCGGGTGCGGCCGGCGTGCGGCAGCCCGACGAAGGTGTCCACGTCGGCGTACTTGGTGGTCCAGCGCAACTGCACTGGCGCGTCCCAGTCGGCGAAGTGCTGCACCGCCCGCCGCCAGCTGCCGGTCAGGTGTTCCAGGGCGAGCGGGTCGGTGTAGCAGGACGCCTCGAAGGTGGTGCCCTCGTCGGCGCGCCGCGCGTTGCGGCTGGTCACCGTCCCGCGCCCGGCGTACGCGTTCAGCCCGGCGAGGATGTCGTCGAGGTCCGCGTACACCCGGGTCACCGGTGGGCCGGACAGGGATCCGGCGAGGTAGCAGTACTGGCAGTGCGCGGGGCAGCCCTCGGCCAGATCGACCCGCCAGTCGGCGCTGGGCGCGATGGGTTGCAGGACACGCCGCGAGGGTGGGCTCACCACGATCGCCATTGTCGACTTGGCTCGGGCGTACGTCTCCCGGTCGGTCTGCCCGCGTACCCCGGTGAGCCGGTTCGCGCGCAGGTGTTCCACCTCGATGCCGAGTGCCCGTACCCGCTCGACGATCCGTTGGCCGTGCGGGTGGTCGAGCGCGGCGGGGGTGGCCACCACCCGGCTCGGGGTCCAGCGGCGCGCCGACCGGGCCGGCGGCGCGAGGCCGGCCAGGTCGCGGGTCGGCACCCGCTCGCCGCTGGCGTCGTGCGGCGCGGCGGGCACGTCAACGGCGAGCGGCTGGTCTACGTCGACGGCGTCCGGGCTGGTCATCCGGCCGGGGTACCCGTTGCCGCAGGAATCCCACCCGATCGGCGGCCCCGCGATTGACGCCGCCCAACCGGAGCGCATAACCTCTCATCTATCTGTAAACCTTGTGAACAGATGCACATCGACGCGGCGGCGCGCGTCCCGACCGAAGGGACGATCAGGTGATCGCAGAACTCTCCTCCCGTACCAGACAGATCTTGTCGTTGTTCGTCGCCCTGGTCGTCGCGTTGACCGCCGGCCTCGCGGTCAACGCCTCGCGTAGCGCCCAGGCCGCGCCGACGTTCAAGGTCCTGGCCTTCTACAACGGCACCTGGGACGCCGCGCACATCGACTTCGTCAAGGACGCCCGCGCCTGGTTCCCGCAGGCCGCCGCCCAACACGGCTTCTCCTGGGAGGCCACCAACAACTGGGGCCTGCTCAACACCGCAAACCTGGCCCAGTACAAGGTCGTCATGTTCCTGGACGACGCCCCGCCGACCGCGCAGCGGGCCGCGTTCCAGCAGTACATGCAGAACGGCGGGGCGTGGCTGGGCTTCCACGTCAGCGCGTGGACCGACAACCCGTCGAGCTGGAGCTGGTACTACAACACCTTCCTCGGCACCGGCTCGTTCCAGACGAACACCTGGGGACCCACCCGGGTCACCATGCGCGCCGACAACCGCACCCACGCCGCCACCCGGAACCTCCCGGCGACCTTCCCGTCGTCGATCAGCGAGTGGTACTCCTGGAGCAACGACCTGCGGCAGAACCCCAACATCGACATCCTGGCCTCGGTCGACCCGTCCAGCTTCCCGGTCGGCACGGACCCCAACCAGTCCTGGTACGGCGGCTACTACCCGCTGGTCTGGAGCAATCGGCAGTACAAGATGCTCTACGCCAACTTCGGCCACAACGCGATGAACTACAGCACCAACACCGGGCTGTCCTCCACCTTCGACAGCGCGCAACAGAACCAACTGCTGATCGACGGGCTGCACTGGCTCGCCGGCGTGGGCAGCGTCCCGCCGACCACGCCCCCGCCGTCCGACGGCATCTCGCCGACCGCCTGGCACACCGCTGTCAACCGGGCCAGCGGCAAGTGCGTGGACGCCCGCGCCGCCGCCAGTGCGAACGGCACGGCCATCCAGCAGTACGCCTGCAACAGCAGCACCGCGCAGCAGTACCAGTTCGTGCCGACAAGCGGCGGGTACCTGCGGGTCAACAACCGCAACAACAGCGCCCAGGTGATCGACGTGACCGACCGGTCGACCGCCGACTCGGCGAAGATCCAGCTCTGGTCCTACAGCGGCGGCAACAACCAGCAGTGGCGGGCCGAGTCCGAGGGGGGCGGCTACTACCGCCTGGTCAACCGCTCCAGCGGTAAGTGCCTCGACGTGCCGGGAGCGTCCACGGCGGACAGCGTCCAGCTCATCCAGTACACCTGCAACGGCACCGCGGCCCAGTCCTTCCGCCTGGTGCCGCAGGCATAGCTGCACTACCGCGTCCCGTGCCGGGGTGAACCGCGACTCACCCCGGCGCGGGACCGGCGGCGCGCGCGAACCGCACGGCGACGTCCCGGACGACGGCGCGCAGCTCCGGTGGGTCGAGCACGTCGAAGTCGACAGCCAGGGTGCCGAGGAAGGCGGCCAGATTGCCCAGCGACTCGCCGCCGGTGTGCAGCAGACAGGCCCGGTCGTCGATCGCTTCCAGCAGGCCCGCCGTGGTGGGGATCCGTTGCGCCATCGTCTCGGCCGGGGCGTGCAGCCGTACCCGGGCGGGGTGCGGCCAGGCCGTGGAGCCGACGCCGCGCAGCACGTGCGCGACCGCGTCACCACCGGGCGGCTCCCGGGGCGCGAAGCGTGGGCCGGTCGGCACCCGGGGCTGGATCCGGTCGGCGCGGAAGGTCCGCCAGTCGCCCCGGTCGGTGTCCCACCCCAGCAGATACCACCGCCGCCCGGTGTAGACCAGACGGTACGGCTCGACATCGCGCACGCTGACCGTGCCGTCGTGCCCGGCGTAGTCGAACCGCAGCCGCTCCCGGCGGTGCGCGGCCGTGGAGACGGTGGTGAGTGTGTCGGCGTCCACTGTCGGGCCACCGCCGGCGGCGGAGACCGTCGCCGAGCGCAGGGCGTCCACCCGGTGCCGCAGCCGTGACGGCAGCGACTGCTCCAACTTGGCCAGCGCCCGCAGCGAGGTCTCCTCGATGCCGGTCACCGAGCCACCCGCCGCCGCCCGCAGGCCGACGGCCACCGCCACGGCCTCGTCGTCGTCGAGGAGCAGCGGCGGCAGCGCCGACCCGGCACCGAGCCGGTAGCCGCCGGCGACTCCCGGGTGCGACTCGATCTGGTAGCCCAGCACCCGCAGCCGCTCCACATCCGTACGTATCGTGCGGGTGGTGACCGCGAGCCGTTCGGCCAACTCGGCGCCGGACCACTCCCGGCGCACCTGCAGGAGAGTCAGCAGCCGCAGCAGGCGCACGGAGGTCTCCACCATGTCCGCGAGTCTGCCCTACGGCCCCGACTGACGGGGATATCCATTGCGGACCCGCCACGGCCCTCCTACTCTCGGCGGTGCACCGTCAACCGATCAACCCGGAGGGAGTACGCCATGTCGCGACGCGTCCGCACCGATGCCCGCTGGTGCCTGCTCCCGACCGGCACCCCTTTGCAGATCACCGCCAAAACCCGTGCCTGCTGCCCATCGCGGCGCAACGAGCCGGGGTGGCGCGACTGACGCCGACGCTGACGCGTCCGTCGGCCGCCCATCCCACCGGGATCGGGCGGCCCTTTCGTATCCGCGCACTGCCGCTGGCCGTCAAGTCTGATCATTAACGGTCACCGCACGACAGAAGGAGTCCATCATGGGATTCACCCCCCTCGCCGGTACCCGGGCACCGGTCCGGGTCTGGACCGACCCGTACGCCATCGAGCCGCAGGCCGCCAAGCAGCTGCGCAACATCGGCGCGCTGCCCTGGGTGCAGGGTGTCGCCGTCATGCCCGACGTGCACTTCGGCAAGGGCGCCACGGTCGGCTCGGTGATCGCGATGCGGCAGGCCGTCTCGCCGGCCGCGGTCGGCGTCGACATCGGCTGCGGGATGTCGGCGGTCCGTACCTCGCTGACCGCCGCCGACCTGCCGGACGACCTGGCCGGGCTGCGTTCCGCGATTGAGGCCACCATCCCGGTCGGCTTCGCCCAGCGCAAGGACCCGGTCGACACCCGTCGGATCCGGGGCCTGGAGCAGGCCGGCTGGGACGACTTCTGGAACCGGTTCGCCGGCCTGGACCGGCGGGTGGCGCAACTGGAGACGCGGGCGCAGCGGCAGATCGGCACCCTCGGCGGGGGCAACCACTTCATCGAGGTCTGCCTGGAGCAGGGCGGCGCCGACGAGGGGCGAGTCTGGCTGATGCTGCACTCCGGGTCCCGCAACATCGGCAAGGAGCTGGCCGAGCGGCACATCGGGGTGGCCCGGGGGCTGCCGCACAACGTCGACCTTCCGGACCGGGACCTGGCCGTGTTCCTCGCCGGGACGCCGGAGATGGACGCGTACCGGCGGGATCTGTGGTGGGCGCAGGAGTACGCGCGGCGCAACCGGGCGGTCATGCTGGCCCTGCTCTGCGGCGTGGTGCGTGAGCACTTCCCGCAGGTCGGCTACGACGAGCCCATATCTTCTCACCACAACTATGTCTCCGAGGAGAACTACGGCGGGGTGGACCTGCTGGTGACCCGCAAGGGCGCCATCCGAGCCGGCCTGGGTGACCTGGGCATCATCCCCGGGTCGATGGGCACCGGGTCGTACATCGTGCGGGGGCGGGGAAACCCGGACGCGTACTGCTCGGCGTCGCACGGGGCGGGGCGTCGGATGTCGCGGGCGCAGGCCAAGCGGACGTTCAGCACCGAGGACCTGGCCGCGCAGACCGCCGGGGTGGAGTGCCGCAAGGACGCCGGGGTGGTCGACGAGATTCCCGGCGCGTACAAGGACATCACCGAGGTGATGGCCCAGCAGGAGGACCTGGTCGAGGTGGTCGCGCACCTCAAGCAGGTGGTCTGCGTGAAGGGCTGAGAGGCCGCGCGGGCCGGGTCACCGGCCCGCGCGGCGCGATCTCAGAAGCCGACGAAGACCCGGCGCAGGTCGTCGAGGGTCACCGAGCCGGTCACCAGCACCCCGTCGGGGGTGTACTGGGGGCCCAGCCGTCCGGTGGCCAGCCGCAACCACGCCTCGGCCGGGGCCACCAGCTCCCCGTCGGGACGCTCCGGCGCGTCGACGACCTCGACCTTCTCGCCCAGCCGCAGCCCGAACGTCCGCTCGGGTGCGTGCAGGCGGACCAGCAGGGTGGCTTCCCCGGCCAACTCCTGCGGCCGGCTGGTCCAGGCCAGCATGCCGCCGACCTGGTCGAGCAGCAGCGCCACCGCCCCCGGCGTCACCGCCGCGAACCTGTTGAACGCCACCTCGGCGTCCCACTGGTGCAGGGCGAACTCACTGAGCCGGAACCGGGCCGCGGTGGCCACGTCGACCGGCTCCGGCAGGAAGCCGAGGTCGATCCGCATCGAGGCCCGGGTCTCGGCGTCCAGCGCCTCGTACGCCTCGACCAGCCGCTCGTTGGTGGCGAGGAACCCGGCGGCGTGCTCGGCCGGGGACATCGCGTCCCAGCGTGCCCAGACGCCACGGTTGAAGTCCCCGTCCGGGCCGGGTGCGCCGGTGCGGGCGGCGTCCAGCGTCGCCAGGTTGATCTCGGCGCCGCTGCCCAGGTGGCTCAGCACCTGGGACACCTGCCACTCGCTGGCCCCCGACGGCTGGAGCAGGTCGTCTTCCTTGAGGTCCCGTACGAGGGCGGCGAGCTCCTCGTGGCCCGCTCGAAGAGCTGTGATGATCTGGTCAGCTGCTGTCGACATGAATCTCCTCAAACGGATTTTCAGCTTTGATCGGGACGTTACCGGACGTTACCGCCGGCCAGCCCATTCCACGGTCGGGGCGCACCGGCCGGCGGGCGCGTTCGGTCAGCTCAGCCCATGTGCACGGTGTTGCCGGTCGGGATGTCCTCCTTGCGGACCTTCACCAGGACCAGGGTGGCCAGTCCGGCGAGCACGATCAGCGCCGCGCCCCAGGCGAAGGCCACCCGGTAGCCGTGCACCAGTGCGTCCACCTGGTTGACCGGGTTCGGCGCCTTGCCGACCAGGTAGGCGGCGACAGCGCTGGTGTAGAAGGTGTTCAGCAGCGCGGTGCCGAGCGAACCACCGATCTGCTGGGTGGCGTTGAGCGTCGCGCTGGCCGCGCCGGCGTCGTGCTCCGGCACCCCGACCAGGGCGAGGCTGGACAGCGGGACGAAGGTGAAGCCCAGCCCCAGGCCCAGGATGACCTGCGCGGGCAGCAGGTGGGTGAGGAACGAGGTGTTCACGTCGATCTGGGTCAGCACCAGCATGCCCAGGGCGGCGAGCACCGCACCGGCGACCATCAGCGGCTTGGCACCCAAGCGGGGCATCAGCTGGCTGGCGCCACCCGCGGCGATCAGCACACCGGCGGTGACCGGCAGTGACGCGAGACCGGCTTCGAGGGGCTTGTACTGCAGCACCACCTGGAAGTAGAAGGTGAGGAAGAGGAACGCCCCGAACAGGCCGGCGCCGATCAACGTCGAGGTGAGGAACGCCCCGCCCCGGTTGCGGTCCAGGATGATCCGCAGCGGCAGCAGCGGGTGGCTGGAGCGCAGCTCGATCACCACGAAGGCGGCGAGCAGCACCACGCCCGCGGCGATGAAACCGAGCGTCGCGGTGGCGTCCCAGCCGTCCTCGGCGGCCTTGGTGAAGCCGTAGACCAGGGAGACGAGGCCGGCGGTCACCACGATCGCACCGGGTACGTCGTAGCGGGTGTTGCCGTGGGCCCGGCTCTCCGGCACCAGTGGGAGCGCGAAGGCGATGGCGATGGCGGCGACCGGGATGTTGACCAGCAGGCACCAGCGCCAGTCGGCGTACTCGGTGAGCACCCCGCCGAGCAGCAGGCCGACCGCGGATCCACCGCCGGCGATCGCGCCGTACACCGCGAAGGCCTTGGCCCGCTCGGTGGCCTCGGTGAAGAGAACGGTGAGCAGCGCCAGCGCGGCCGGGGCGAGCAGCGCGCCGAAGGCGCCCTGCAACGCGCGAGCGGCGAAGAGCATCTCACCGGTGGTGGCCAGACCGCCCAGGGCGGAGGCGAGCGCGAAACCGGTCATGCCGACCAGGAAGGTGCGCTTGCGCCCCCAGTAGTCGGCGATGCGACCGCCGAGCAGCAGCAGACCACCGAAGGCCAGCGTGTAGGCGGTGATCACCCACTGCCGGTTCGCGTCGGTGATCCCCAGGTCGGCCTGGGCCTGCGGCAGCGCGATGTTCACGATCGTGGCGTCCAGGACGACCATCAGCTGTGAGACCGCGATGACCGCCAGCGCGATCCAGCGCCGCGGGTGCGGTGCGCCAGTCGACGGCCCGGCGTTGGGCGCGCCGGGCGCGGTCGAGGTGGTTCCGGGCATGGTGAAGCCTTCCGTGTTGCGAATTTTCGGTGAGTCAGGCCGGAGACGGACGGTGGTGCTGATAGCGGAGCACCGGGATCAGCACCTGGTCGACGACCTGGGTGAGGAACGCGTCATCGGCGGGTAGGCCGTGCGCGACGATGCGGGACATGGTGAGCGCGGGCGCCAGATCGTGGAACAACTCCCGCTCCCCGGCCTCCGGCGGGATCTCCCCGCGGGCGGCGGCGCGGACCAGGATGGCGGTGCTGGCCACCCGCCCGGCCGGTAGCACCTGGTGACGCACCAGGCGTTCCAGCTCGGGGTTGGTCCGCATGGCGAAGGTCAACGCCTGCATCAGGTCGCAGTCGGCCGTGCAGATCGCGGCCGTGGCCCGCAGCAACTCGATCAGGTCCCCGCGGAGCGAGCCGGTGTCGGGCGGGTTGTGCACACCCACGTGCCTGTCGCGCAGGGCGGCGACGACCAGCTCGGCCTTGCCGTCCCAGCGTCGGTAGATGGTGGCCTTGCTGACGTGTGCGCGGGCGGCGACGGCGTCGATGGTCATCCGGTCGTAGCCGACCTCCCGCAGGGTGTCGATGACGACGGTGAACAGGTCGCTGTCGGTGCACCGCGGACCCCGGGCCGCTGGCACCCCGGCGCCCGCGCCCACCTGCTGACCACCCAGCATCCGACCCCCCGCGAAACGATGTCGTACTGACCCTAGTTCGCAGTTGGCTGATCGTGCAGGGTTTCGTGAGTTGCCTCGCACTGAGTCCACGAAACGATTGCGTTTCCAGCCGGAGTCCGGCGGGTGAACGGGGTGGTCAGCCACCGGGGGCGAGGACCACCGGCACGGCCATCGTGTTGATCCGCGCGCCATCCCGGGCGGACACCTCGTACACCTCGATCGTGCCCTTCTGTTCGCGGACCGTGCGCCAGCCGACCACCACCCGGTAGCCACCGCGGCAACCGCTGCCGCAACTGGCGGTGCCAAAACCGGTGGCCACCTCCCGGCCGGCGGCGTCCAGGACCCGGACGCTCACCGTGGCCTCGAACACGGTGGCGGTGCCCGCGACGACGAGCGGGGCGGAGACGCGCGCACCGGGGATCGGGGCGGTGACCACGATCGGTGGCAGCAGGTCCGCGTAATCCGCCCGTTCGACAGGGGCCGCCCCGTCGAGGCGGACCCGCCGCACGCTCGGGAACTGGGTGAGAGTCCACACCACCTGCGCCTCGCGCAGTCGGCGGGTGGCCGGGTCGCCGACGGACGGTACCCGCAGCGTCGCCACGCCGTCGGCGATGCGGGTGACCTCGACGCCGGCCGGAAGCAGTGTGGTCATCCCGGTGGCGGCCTCGGCCGCGGTCGGCCCGGCGGCCAGTTCGGTGAGCGCCAGCCGGGACGTCGCGACCGTGGCCGGCCGGGTGCGTCGGGTCGGCACGAGCAGCCCGGCGCGGACGTACCACAGCTCGATGGTCACCGGGTCCGGCCGGCGCGTGCCGACGGACGCCGGCGCCGACGGACCCGGTGGTCGGTCGGCGGGTGGCGGCGTCGGCTCCACGGCCGGGGTCCCTGTAGGTTCCGGACGGTCGGTGGGCGTGGCGCTCGTTGGCGGCGCGGTGGGCGCCGGGCCGAGATCGCCGGAGCGGGGAGTGCCGCAGCCGCCGAGCAGGAGGGCCGCGACGAGCACCGGTACGCCCAGCCCGGCCGTGCCGCGGCCGTTCATCCCACACCGTCCGCCGTGCCGGCGGGAGCGTCAGTGGGCAACTCCAGCCGGAACCGGGTGCCCTCGCCCGGCTCGCTGCGCACGCCCAGCGCGCCGCCGAGCAGATCGGTGTGCTCCCGCGCGATGGCCAGCCCGAGCCCGCTGCCCGGCGCGGAGCGGGACCTGTCGACCTGATGGAACCTGTCGAACACGCGGGGCAGATGCTCGGCCGGGATGCCGGGCCCCTGGTCGCTGACCTCGAAGACGACCAGGGGGCCGGCGCCCGCCACACTTGCCGTGATCTCCCCACCGCCGTGCTCGACCGCGTTGGCGACCAGGTTGGCCAGCACGCGCTCCAGCCGACGCCTGTCGGTGCGCAACACGACCGGGTCGCCGGTGACCCGCACCCGCGGCGACCAGCCACGCGCCACGACGATGCCGTGCAGCAGCGCCAACGCGTCGACCGGCCCGACGGCCAGCTGCTCCCGCCCGGCGTCCAGCCGGGAGATCTCCATCAGGTCCTCGACCAACCGGCGTAGCCGGACCACGTCGCCGACCAGCAGCCGGGCGGCCGGCCGGGCGTCGTCGGGCAACTGGTCGAGGTGCTCGCGCAGCAGCGACGCCGCGGCCACCAACGCGGTCACCGGGGTACGCAGCTCGTGCGCGACATCGGCGGTGAACCGCCGCTCGCGGGCCTGCGCGGCCGACAGCGCGGCGATCTTCGACTCCAGTGCCTCGGCCATCTCGTTGAACGTCGCCGCCCAGACGCTGAACTCGTCGCGCCCGCGTACCGGCAGGCGGGTGGCGAGCAGGCCCTCGGTGAGGGCTCGCGCCGCCCGGCTGGCCCGGCCCACCGGCTCCAACGTGCGGCGGGCCAGCGCGTGACCCACCGCGGCGGCGAGCAACACCACGAGCGCCCAGCCGGCCACCAGCGCGCCGCGCAGCTGACCCAGGTCGGTGGCGACATCGTCCTCCACGGTGAGGACGTACAGCTCGGCGGTCGAGCCGGGAATGCGCCCGCCGACCACCAGCAGCCGAGGACGCTCCGCCGGCGCGGAACGCTGATAGCCGAGCCGGCCGGCCGCGACGACGGCCCGCAACGGGCTGCCCAGCACCGGGGCGTACGCGGGGTGCGAGGCACGGGTCGGGCCGTCGACGAGCACCACGTGCCGACCGCTGGCCTCGAAGCTGGTGAGCAGTTCGGTGCTGCGCTGCTCGGTCAGCGGCAGGAACTGCCCGGCGAGAACGAGGTGGTAGCGGGCGTCGGCGGCGGCCTCGTGCAGCGACGCGTCCAACCAGGACTGCCGCAGCAGCAGCCCGGTCCCGCCGGCGAGCAGGCCGGCCGAGACGCCGGCGACCAGGACGAACGCGATCGTCAGCCGGCGCCGCAGGCGGCCGGGGAGCACCCCGCGTCCGGCCATCGCCGACCCCCGTCAGCCCGTAGACAACTTGTAGCCGGCGCCGCGCACGGTCCGGATCAGCCGTGGCTGCGCCGGGTCGTCCTCGATCTTGGCGCGGAGCCGCTGCACGGCCACGTCGACCAGTCGGGAGTCGCCGAGGAAGTCGTGGTTCCAGACCAGGTCCAACAGCAGTTGCCGGGTGAAGACCTGGCCGGGTCGGCGGGCCAGCTCCAGTAACAGGCGGAACTCGGTGGAGGTCAACGTCACCTCCCGGCCGTGCTGGCGGACCACGAAGGCGCCCGGGTCGATCTCCAAGCCGTCGACCTCGATGACTGTCGACGGGGCCGGCACGTTCACCCGGCGCAGCACCGAGCGGACCCGGGCCACCAACTCGGGCAGGTCGAAGGGCTTGCGCAGATAGTCGTCCGCGCCGCACTCCAGCCCGACCACCACGTCGATGGTGTCGGTGCGCGCGGTCAGCATCAGGATCGGCACCTGACTGGTCCGCCGGATCTCCCGGCAGACCTCCAGACCGTCCACGCCCGGCAGCATGATGTCGAGCACGATGAGGTCGACCGGGTGAGCGCGGAACGCGGCCAGGGCCTGCCCCCCGTCAACCGCGGTGTCGACCCGAAAACCGGCGCGGCGCAGACCGAGGGCGGTGACCTCCCGGATCGAGAAGTCGTCCTCGACCACCAACACGCGGCCCTCCATCACCCGAGGGTAGACCCGGCGCGACCGTGCGTAGTCCTGGCAGAACGGTCGACATCGACGGCCGGCTGGCCTCTGCCCGACGCCGTCCAACCGCTACGGTCAGTGCCTTCGGCACCCCTGAACCAGCTCAGACGAAAGGGCACGACGTGAAACGTCATGGCTGCGTGATCCGACTCCGCCCCGAGCAACGGGAGACCTACCTGCGGTTGCACGCCACCGTCTGGCCGAGCGTGGAGAAGACGCTGCGCGAGGCGAACTTCCGCAACTACACCATCTTCCTCCACGACGATCTGCTCTTCGGCTACTACGAGTACGTCGGCGACGACTACGAGGCCGACCTGCGGCTGATCGCCGCGGACCCGCAGACGCAGGAGTGGTGGAAGCTGACCGACCCGTGTCAGGAGTCGATCGCCGAGCCCGGCTCGGGGGACTGGTGGGCCCCGATGCGAGAGATCTGGCACCTGGCCGACGAGGCCTAGCCCCTGGAGCGTTCGACGGCGTCGATCATGGAGTTGTGGTGCCCGACGTGGCGACAGATGGTCGCTTTGTCGCCCACCACAACTCCATGATCGACGAGGTCCCGAGACTGGGTCGTGTCACGCCGAGGTTGAAAATCGTCGACAAAAATTTTGGGCGTGCTGTCGATTGGGATCGGTTCAGTTCGTAGCCCTGGTGAGAGCCCGGCATCGCGACGGGCCGCACACCCACTGGAGGGCACGATGACCGCCACTGCGAACACGACACGCGCCACCACGTCGACCGTCGGGGCGCTGATCCGGGCCGGCGCCGTCGCCACGGTAGCCGCGAGCGCCGCCACCATGGCCGTCGCCGCCGTCGGCCAGTTGGCCGGGGTCAGCCTCGACGTGGGCGGCGCTCCGATCCCCGTCCTGGGGTTCGGCGTGCTGACCGCCGCCTTCTCGCTGATCGGCCTGATCATCGCCGCGCTGCTGGCGCGTTTCGCCCGGCGCCCGCGGCGCGCGTTCGTCCGTACGACTGTGGTGCTGACGGTCCTGTCCCTGGTGCCGGATCTGATCGCCGACGCCTCGACGGCCACCAAGGCGCTGCTGATGCTCACCCACCTGGTCGCGGCCGCGATCGTGATCCCCGCTGTCGCGCGCCGCCTGGCCGCCTGACCTGTCGCCATCCCACAATCGAGCTACCGGAGGATCATCATGAGGCAGTACCTGCTGTCCGTGCACTTCGTCGAGGGCGCGCCGACGCCGTCCGACGAGGAGATGCAGACCATGTTCAGGGAGACCGGTCGGATCAACGACGACATGCAGGCCGCGGGCGCCTGGGTCTTCGGCGGAGGGCTCACGTCACCGGACAGCGCCACCGTCGTCCGTGTCGAGAACGGCGCCACCGCCATGAGCGATGGGCCGTTCGCCGAGACGAAGGAGCACATCGCCGGGTTCTGGGTCATCAAGTGCGCGGACCTGGACGCGGCGCTGGCCTGGGCCGAGAGGTGCGCGGCGGCCTGCGGGCCGGTCGAGGTGCGCCCCTTCGACGACCTGTCCCAGGCCTGACCAGGAGCCGGTCACCCGACATGGACCTGGCGAGCATCTACCGCGCGGAGTACGGCCGCTGCGTCGCCACGCTGGCCCGCCTCCTCGGTGACATCAACCTCGCCGAGGAGGCGGTCCAGGACGCCTTCACCACCGCGCTGCAGAAGTGGCAGACCCTGCCGCCGAACCCGGGCGCCTGGATCGTGACCACCGCCCGCAACCGGGCCGTCGACCGGCTTCGCAGGGAGTCGACCCGCGAGGCCCGGCACGCCCAGGCCCTGCTGCTGCATCACCAGGACGAGCCCCGGGAGGTGGGACCGGTGAGGGACGACCAGCTACGACTCATCTTCACCTGCTGTCACCCGGCGCTCGCCCCGGACGCGCGGACCGCCCTCACGCTGCGCCTGCTCGGCGGCCTCGACGTGCCGGAGATCGCCCGTGCCTATCTGGTCCAGGAGGCGACAGTCGCCCAGCGGATCGTGCGCGCCAAGAAGAAGATCCGCGACGCCGCCATCCCCTACCGGGTGCCCGCCGAACACGAGCTGCCGGACCGGTTGCCGCCCGTGCTCACCGTGCTCTACCTGATGTTCAACGAGGGCTACGCGTCCACCGCCGGTCCGCTGATCAGAACGGACCTGTGCGCCGAGGCGATCCGGCTCGCCCGCGAACTCGCCGCGTTGATGCCCGACGAGCCCGAGGTCCTGGGCCTGCTCGCCCTGCTGTTGCTGACCGAGGCGCGCCGCCCGGCCCGGCTCGACCCGGACGGCGAACTGGTGCTGCTGGCCGACCAGGACCGGTCACTGTGGAACCGGCCGCTGATCGCCGAGGGCCACGACCTGGTCCGCCGTTGCCTGCGCCGCAACCGCCCCGGCCCGTACCAGATCCAGGCCGCGATCAGCGCCGTGCACACCGACGGTGCCGCCACCGACTGGCCACAGGTCCTGGCACTGTACGACCAGCTCCTCGCACTCTCACCAACCCCGGTCGTGGCGCTCAACCGTGCGGTTGCCGTCGCCGAGGTGCACGGACCGGCGGTGGCCCTCGCCGCGCTGGAGGGCGTCGACCTCCCGGGCTACCACCGGCTGCCCGCCACCCGGGCCGAACTGTTCGCCCGGCTCGGACGGGACGAGGAGGCCCGAGCCGCCTACGACCAGGCCGCGGCCCTGGCCACCAACGAGACCGAGCGGGCCTACTTGCAGACCCGTCGCAACGAACTAACCCGTGAACGGAGGACACCATGACCGCCACCTACACCGTCGACGTGGGTGCGCAGGACCTCAAGAGGTCGGCTGCGGCTTCGAACGTCGGTGCCGCCCGCTGGGTCTCGTCGGCACTGAGCACGACGGCGTTAGCGCGGGCCAGCATCTCCCGTGCGGTTTCCTCGTCCCGCAGGACCATTGCCAGTTCGGCGCGGTAGACGAGGACCTCTACCAGTGCGACCGGGTCGTCACCGGATTGCGGGCGGGCGAGTGTGCTGTCGAGGATTCGGATGGCCTGCCCGACGTCACCCTTGGAGTCGCCCTGCACGATGGCGTTCGCGAGGGCTTTCGCCAGCCGCCCGGAGGGAGCCGCCGCCACGGCGGGGGTCGTGGCGGCGTTCTGGACGACGCGGATCCAGTTGCCACCTGGGTCGATGAGGCTGAACCCGCCCAGCCCGTCGTAGTTCCGTCGCACCCGGGGACGCGTCATCCGTGGCGTTCCGGACACCAGCACCTTGCCGTACGCGGCCCGCATGCCCGCCGCAAAGGCCCGGTGCAACTCCGCGATGTCCGAGGTGAGGACGAGGCAGGAGCCGTAGGACTGCTCGGGGTCGAAACCGGCCATCTCGAAGAAGTGCAGATGCAGATCCTCGCGGCGCAACGCCACGTATGGGTTGGGCTTGCGCTGCTTGTACGTGGTCTGGAAGCCGAGCACCTCGTAGAAGGTGACGATGTCGTCGATGGACGCGCAGGGCAGCAGGGGAACGGTCACCTCGTTGGTCATGGCTCCTTCCTAGGCGTAGCGAGGTGCCCGTCGCACATGGAAATGGCCGATCGCCGTTCCAGTCCATCCAATCGGCCGATGACGGCCGAGTTCCCGTTAGGTCACCACTGGTGGGCCACGTCGAGCACGATCCGACTGTGGGTGCCCGGCCCAGCCAGCACGAACGTGCGGAACGGCAACCGGGCCCGTACGCCGACCGCGAAGGTGCTGTAACCCTCGAAGCTGCCGCCGAAGACCACGTCGCGCAGCGTCGGGTAGCGCAACAGGTTCGCCACGTGCTCGCCGACCGCGTAGGGCACGGTGCCCAGGTGGTCGTCGTCGTACGCCGGGGCCCGCAGCGAGACCCGCAGCAGCGCGCCTCCGGCGGTGTACGGCGACAGCGCCAACCCCTCGCCCTCGGTCCACGTCTCGCCGTAACCGACGGCGTATCCGTCGACCGGGCCGGCGAACTCGAACACCACCCGGTCGTAGCAGTCGTGCCGGCCGGTCCGTACGTCGACCAGCGGGGCGTCGCTGAGCGCGCCGGCCGTTTTCTCCGCGCTGCCCCAGGTGATCCCGCAGTACGCCGTCCCGGTCGTGGTGCCGGCTGCGGAGCTGCTGCCCGCGCCGACGACCAAGCCGGCGAGGACGACCACCACCGCTGTCAGTGCGCTCTTGATCCTCATCGTGGTTCTCCGTTCGAGACTCGGGGCCACGTGGTGGCGGCGCTGCCGGTGACCCTCTGCCGCCACAGTTGTCTCCTCTCGACGCGGGAACTTCGCTGCCGGGTAACCGCTGAGTAACAGTGGTCGATGTTCAGTCGACTGTGGGCGGCCGGTGGAGCGTGCGTAGCGGGGAGCAGAACACCGGAAGCCATGTCACCGCGTTCGCGAGCGCGCCGACCACCAGCGCGGTACGGACGCCTCCGTACTGTCCGAGTACTCCGGCGAGCACTGCGCCGATGGTGAGCGCCCCGGTGAGCAGAAACCGGAAGGTGGCGTTCATCCGCCCGAGCAACGCGTCGGGGGTGGCGCCCTGGCGCAGGCTGACCCCGATCACGTTGCCTACTCCCGTCCGCCAGGCCAAAGCCAGCCAACCGACAGCCGCCACCCAGAGCATCGGCCCGGTGTCGATCAGCGTGACCAACCCGCCGAGCGGCGCAACGAGCAGCCCGGGCAGCCAGAGAGCGCGACCATGGCCTATCCGCTCGGCGAGCGGGCGCGCGGTCACTGCTCCGAGCAAGGCGCCGATCCCGCCCACGCCGAGGAACAGGCCGAGGGCAGCGGCGCCCAGCCCCAACTCGCGTAGGAACACCACCGGAAGCAGAGTGGTGGTGAGCTGCATGCTCAGGTTGATGCTCGCGGTCGAGAGGGCCAGCGGGCGGAGCAGGGGGTTGCCGGTCACGTGCCTGACCCCCGCGCCGAGCTGCTGGACGAAACCGCCCGGCACCCGCGGCGGACGTCGGCGGGGTGCTTCGGCACGGATCCGGGTCAGAATCACACCGGACACCACGAAGGTCACCGCGTCCAGCACGATCGCGACCGGCGCAGTGAGCACCTGTACGACGATCCCGCCCAGCCCGCGACCTGCAATCTGCACGGTCGCATTGGTGCTCATCATCAGTGCGTTCGCCGCCACCAACCGGCCCCGGCCGACCAGCTCCGGCAGATAGCTCTGCGCAGCGACGTCGGCGAAGACGGTGCCGACTCCGGTCAGCAGTACCACCAGGTACAGCTGCGGGATGGTCAGCCACCCGGCCCACCACGCCACCGGCACCGAGGCCACCAGCGCAGCCCGGGTGAGATCGGCGGTGAGCAGGACGGCGCGACGCGGCAGCCGGTCGACCCAGACTCCGGCCGGCAGACCGATCAGTAAAAACGCGGCGGTGCTCAGCGCACCGAGCAGCCCCACCTCGCCGGGGCTTGCCGAGAGTAGGGACACCGCCAACACCGGCACGGCCAACTGGCCGATGTGGAAGCCGACGCCATCGATGAGGGCGGCGGCGTAGAGCAGTCGGAAGGAACGCGGCCAGGGGTTGGGCTGGCCCTTGGATCCGGTCGTCATCGAGGCGGTGGTCATGCCGCCCACGCTGCCGGCGGCAGCACCTCGAACCGATAGATTTGACTCTCGCCGAATCCGTCGGGGGCGTCCAATGATGCTGGTCGGTCTGAACGTGCGGGACCTGGCGATGACCCGATTCGCGGTGTCACCGCTGTGGGAAGCTGTGGCGAGCGTGCGGATCATCAAGCGGCCGCATCAGTTTCCGGAGCATCTGGCCTGGTACGAGCGGGTCCAGCCACGCTTGGCCGGCGTGCGGTGGCAGCTCCTTGCCGATCTGGTGCAGATGCCGACGCCGATCATCCCGACCTTCGTCTGTCCGCCGCCGGCCACCTCACAGCCCACCCTTGAGATCGAGCTGGCGTCCCTCGTTGCCACCCCTGCCGAAGCGGTGCGGGCCAGCCTCGACGCGCTGTCCGGCCCGCGGTCGTCGCTCCTGGTGGCGCTCTATGCCGACCCGCCGGGTCACCTGACTCGGCTGGCCGAGGCGGTCCGGGCGTATGTCGACGCGGTCATCGCACCCTACTGGCCCCGGATGCACACTCTGCTGGAGCGGGAAGTGCTCCTCGGCGCACAGCGCATGGCCACCGACGGAGTTCATGGCTTGCTCAACCACCTTGATCCCTTCGTCCAATTGAAAGCCGACACGCTGTCGGTGGAGCACCTGACCCGGAGCGGCACGGTGCGACTCGACGGGCGGGGCCTGCTGCTCGTACCGTCGGTATTCATCGGACGCCGGGTGTGGTCGAATTTTGGCTCTCCTGGACAACCGGTGCTGCGCTTCCCGGCGCGGGCAGTGGCCACCCTCTGGGAACGGGATCGGACCTCGCACGGGCACGCGCTCGCCCGGGTCCTGGGTCGGACCCGCGCGGCGCTGCTGCACGAGCTGGCCGTACCGACGTCGACACTGGAACTCGCCGAGCGGTGCCGGCTCACCCCGGGCACCGTGTCCCAGCACCTCGGCGCGCTGCGTGACGTCGGCCTCGTCGGCACACACCGGGTCGGACGTTTCGTCCTCTATGCCCGCACAGCCGCGGCCGAGGCGCTGCTCGCCGCCAGCGGTACGGCTGTCACCTGAGACCGGTCGACGGGACCCACCAGGACGCTGGCGAGTCTCGGCGGTATGACGCTTCCGCTATGCCGAACATCGCTCGCCGTCACATTAATATCTACGTGTATCGATGAGCCGGTGACCGACGGCCGCCGGACGACCGCAGGGGAGTACCCGATGTTCCGAGGACAACTGAGACGCGCGGCGCTGGCCATGCTGGTGGCTATCCTGGCGGCGGCCGGGATGCAGCTCGCCACCGGTGCGCCGGCCGCCGCTGTCCGGACCGTCTACTACGACGCGAGCCGGACCGGCGAGTTCCGTACCAACTTCGACCAGGCGGCGCAGATCTGGAACAGCCGGGTCAGCAACGTCCGGCTCCTGGCCGGCACCCCGGCCAGCATCACCATCTACGTCGACGACGGCTGGCCCCGCGCGCAGCCGACCGGTCTCGGCTCGGGCCGGATCTGGATGGGCCGCACGGCCGTCAACCAGGGCTACGACCGCACCCGCATCGCCACCCACGAAGTCGGCCACATCCTGGGCCTGCCGGACCGGCGCACCGGCCTCTGTTCCGACCTGATGTCCGGCAGCAGCGCTCCGGTGTCCTGTCGCAACGCGAACCCCAGCGCGGCCGAGGCGACCCGGGTGAACTCGTTGTTCGCCGGCGCCCTGGCCGCGCCGGCCAGCACGACGTACACCTGGAACGGCGCCTCGGACATCGGCCCGCTGGTGGTCGGCGGCCGGCCGGCCACCGAGAACTATCCCTTCATGGTGTACGTCTCCGGCTGCACCGGCACCCTGATCAAGGGCAACTGGGCGGTCACCGCCAAGCACTGTTCGACGCCGTCCTCGGTACGGGTGGGCAGCGTCAACCGTTCCAGCGGCGGGACCGTGGTGCGGGTGACCCGTGCGGTCAACCACCCGAGCGTCGACGTCAAGCTGCTGCAACTGGCCAGCTCGGTCGCGTACGCGCAGGCCCCGATCCCGAGCACCTCCGGCGCGGTCGGCACCGCCACCCGGATCATCGGCTGGGGCCAGACCTGTGCCCCGCGGGGCTGCGGGTCGGCTCCGGCTGTGGCCAACGAACTGGACACGTCCATCGTGGCCGACAGCAGGTGCTCCGGCATCAACGGCACGTACGAGATCTGCACCAACAACACCAACGGCAACTCCGGCGCCTGCTACGGCGACTCGGGCGGGCCGCAGGTGCGCCAGGTCAACGGAGTGTGGAACCTGATCGGTGCGACAAGCCGGGCCGGCAACAACAACTCCACCTGCGCCACCGGCCCGTCCATCTACGTCGACCTGCCGTCGATCCGATCGTGGATCTCCACTCAGGTCGGTGGCCTGCCCGTCTGACCGCCACTGACATCGCGGGCGGGGGCGAGCGGCAGACGCGCCCCCGCCCCAGTGTGCCGGTGTCACCCACGCCATCCCACGATGCGGTACGGTGCGTGCATATTCGGCACATCGGAGGTGGCTTCATGCCTACCGTCGTCGTCCTCGCGCTGACCCTCGCCCTCGCGCCCGCGCCGTCCCCGTCGGTCACCTCGGATCCGCTCGGTGACATCATCGGTGGCGTCGGCCAGATCGTCGACGACCTGCTCGGCGGCGTTACGCCGAGTGCTGCTCCCGCGCCGAGCGTCACGCCCACCCGGCCGTCCACGCCGAGTCGGCCACCGGTCGCCGGTCAGCCCAGCCCGGTGGAGCCCGTGGCGATCCCCGTGCCCGCCGCCTCGGCGGGCGGTGTCCCCGCACCCGCCGCCCCCGATCCGCGCACCGCTGACGAGGGCACCGGCACCCGCGAGGCCGCCGTGCCGCAGCGCGACGGCGACACTTCCGCGCCGGCCGCCGCGCCGGCGCTCGCCAGCCCCACCCGCAACGCCTGGCCACCCGTGTCGTACCTGTTGGTGGTGGCGGTCCTCGCGGTGCTGGCACTGCTGATCCTGCGCCGCCGGGCCCCGGTCCCCGCCGCCACGCGGACGCCCGACCCCGGTCCCGTACCGGATTCCGGCCCGCCGCCGGACCTCGGGCCGGTGCCGGACAACGTCAGCCGGTTGCCGACCAGCCTCAACGCCATCTACGAGATGGGCCGGCTGGACGAGCGACTCGAACAGGAGCGCCGTCGGCGAACCTGAGGGCCCCGGCGTCGGTCTCAGTGCGCCGAGTAGGCGCCCTCACGCCGGGGGATTGCGTCGTCGTACGCCCCGACCGGCCCGCTGTAGCGGACCTTGCCCTTCGGGTACGGCCAGGCGTTCGCGGCGCAGCCGTGCAGCCCCAGCGTCTGCTGCTGCATCACCGGCGCCGGCCGGCCCCGCCCGGGGCACCGCTCGTGGCCGTACCCGAGTTTGTGCCCCACCTCGTGGTTGACCATGTACTGCCGGTAGCTGTCCAGGCTGGCGCCGTAACCCGGCACCCCCTTGACCCAACGCGCCACGTTCAGCACCACCCGGCCACCGTTGCGGCAGGAGGTGTAGGCGTCCGGCACGTCCTGGCAGAGGGTGTCGCGGGTGCCGGGGGTCGCCAGGTAGATGGTGAAGTCGGTCGGTTCGCCGGCGCCGACCCGGCGCAGCCGCCACGCCCCGCCCGCCGTCCACCCGCGCCTGTCGTTCAACGTCGTGGTGATCGCCGTGGCGATGTCGGTCGCCGGCAGGCCCCGGATGTCGCGCTCCACGGCGACCCGGTAGCGCAGCAACCGGCCGGCCGTCGCGCGTCCGGGCGTTGCCTCGCCGGGCGCCACCGACCAGCGGTTACCGCCGGTGGCGGGGTAGCTGACCGGGGCGACGGGCGCGGAACTGGGTCGAACCGCGCTGGTTGCGGTCGGCCGGCCGGTGGGTGTCGCCGGTCCGCCGGGCAGCGGTCCGGCGGCGACCGGGTCGGCGGTGGGTTGCCCGGCGGCCGGTAGGCCGCATCCGGTGAGCAGCGCCACCACCAGCAGCGACGCCATCGAAGCGGGACCCCAGCGGCGGGTAACCTTCGTCGACATGTCTCTCCCCTCGCGCGTCGCTCGGCGGCGGCGCGGAGGAGAAGACGGGTGACCGTGGCCAAAAGTTGATGTGACCCAGGGCTCAACCTTTTCCCGGCCTCACCCGTCTGTAGCTCTGTGGCACGGGGAGGGTTCGCGGTGGCGCGGGGTGACGCGGAATTCGTCGAGTTCGCGCGGGCGGCGTCCGCGCGACTGGTGCATGCCGCGTACCTGATGACCGGCGACCACCACCAGGCCGAGGACGCCGCGCAGACCGCCCTGGTCCGCACCTACGCGTCGTGGTCGCGGATCCACGACGACGACGCCTACGGGTACGCCCGCCGCACGCTTGTCAACCATCTGGTCGACGGGTGGCGACGGCCGATGCGGGAGTATCCGACCGAGGAGGTGCCGGAGCAGCGGCGTGGCGACGTGGCCGACGATGTGGCCACCCGGCGCTGGTTGATCACCATCCTCGGTGCGCTCAGCCCCCGGGAGCGCGCCATCGTCGTTCTGCGCTACTACTTCGACCTGCCGGAGGCGCAGGTGGCCCGGGAACTTTCCGTATCCGTCGGCACTGTCAAGAGCACCAGCTCGCGAGCTCTGGAGAAGTTGCGCACCGCCGCGCCCCGCACGGCCGACGAGGAGGCGCGCCGATGAGCGAGCTGGAAAGACTCCGCCACGCCATGCGGGCGACCGAGCGCCCCGACGCGGTGCTCGATCTGGACACTGTGATGCGCGAGGGCCGTCGGTTGCGTACCCGTCGACGCGTCGCCGGGGCCGGGGCGGCGACGCTCGCGACCGGCCTGGCCGCCGTGGTCGTCGTGGTGGCGGTCGGCGCGTCCGGGCCGGGCGATCCGGCGCCGGCCGAGCACCCGCCGCCGGTCGCCGTCGCTCCACCGTCGGTGGGTGTCTCGCCGTGGGCGGAGAAGTCGCTGGGCTCCACGCCGCCGCCGACGGTGGGCCGCGACGAGCCGCCACCGAAGCCCCTGGGCCAGATCGTGGACAGCGGGGTGCGGCACGGCGCCGAGCGTCGGGTCTACTACTTCGTCCCGGTGTCCCTGCCCGGTGAGCCCAAGGTGTCCATCGGACTGGCCGCCGGTCGCCAGGCTCCGGACGGCTCGTTGAGCACCGACATCCTGGTCAACGATGTCTACGGCAGCGACCGCAGCGCCGGGTTCCACCAGATCGGCTACGACGAGGGCTTTGCCGCGCCGGTGCCCACCTTCGGCTACTTCGTCGGGCCCGCCAAGCGGATCATCGGCACCGTCGACGGTCGGCAGGTCGACGCCCGAGTGGTGCCATGGAGTGGCGACAAGCAGGTGCTGGTCTTCTGGTTCGACCCGGCGCGGCTCACTCCGGGGGAGCGGCTGGACGGCATCATCGCCCGCGACGCCAGCGGCCGCCGACTCTGACGCGCCGCCGGCACTCAGGCCAGTCGACGCTCGATGGTCACCGTCGTCCCCTCGGCGGTGGAGACCAGCCGCACGTCGCCGTAGGCGTTCATCAGCAATGCGCCGCGCCCCCGGTCCATCGCCGGCCGGCGGTCCCGCCAGGTGCCGAAGTCGCGTACCGAGATCCGGATCAGGTCGCCACCCATCTGGACGCGCACACGCACCTCCGGACGGCTGGGCCGCTGCGCGTGCTCGACGGCGTTGTTCATGGCCTCGGAGCCGGCGAGCAGGAGATCCTCCAGCACGTCCGGGTCGACGTCCAGGTCGCCCAGGGCGCCGCGGACGTCCCGACGCATGGCCGCTGCCGACGTGGGTGCGGACGGGTACGCCCACCCGACGTCCAGGAGGTCGCCCAGCCCGTCCGGGTCGACCGGTGTCTCCGCGACCACTGACGCGTCGTGGACGGGTTCGACCGCAGGGGCCGACGGGATCGGGCCGACCGGGGCCTGTCGCGCCGACGGGGCTGGGGTAGCGACCGTCGCCGGGCCGCCGCCGCCGGCCGCCGCAGGGGTACGGCCGCGGGCTCGGCGGATGCTGGCCCGGATCCGGGCGATCAACTCGGCCGCGGCGAACGGTTTGACCAGGTAGTCGTCGGCGCCCAGGCTCAAGCCCTCCACGCTGGCCTCTCCACCGGCACGGGCGGAGAGCACCAGCACCGGCAGCGCCCGGGTCGTCGGGTCCGCCCGTAGCCGGCGCACCAGGTCGAAGCCGTCCAGCACCGGCATCATCACGTCGGTCAGGACCAGGTCGGGCAGGTCGCGGTGGATCTCGTCGAGGGCCTGCCGGCCGTCGGTGACGGCCCGCACCCGCCAGCCCTGCCCGGTGAGCAGCCGGATGAGGTACGCCCGCATGTCGGCGTTGTCGTCGGCGAGCAGGATCCGGGCTCCGGCCAGCTCGTCCGTGGCCGCCCCCGACGCGGGATCGGGCTCGGTCACCGCGTCGCCCGGCTCGGTGAGCCAGCCCATCGCCTCCTCGACGGCGGCGCGGGCCGCGTCACCCCGCTCATCCACCGCCGGCCCGCTGACCGCGGTGCGGTGCGTCGCCGACCAGGGCAGCGTCACGGTGAACCTGCTGCCGACGCCCACCTGGCTGGTCGCTCGAACGTCGCCACCCTCCAGCCGGGCCAACTCGTGCACCAGGGCCAGGCCGATGCCGGTGCCCTCGTGACTGCGTGAGCGGGCGCCCCGCACCCGGTGGAAGCGTTCGAAGAGTTTCGGCAGGTCCCGTTCCGCGATGCCGATGCCGGTGTCGGTGACGGTGAGCCGCACCTCCTCGTCATCGGCGTCGAGGGTGACCCGGATGCGGCCGATGAACGTGTACTTCAGGGCGTTGGAGAGCAGGTTCGTGACGATGCGTTCCCAGTTGACCGGGTCGACCGCGACCGGCCGGGGCAGCGGCGGGCAGCTCACCTCGAGAGTCAACCCGGCCCGCTCGACGGCGGCCCGGAACACCCCGGCGAGTTCGGCGGTCAGCGCGGCCAGGTCGACCAGGCGGGCGTCGCTGCGTGCGCGCCCGGCCTCCAGGCTGGAGAAGGTGAGCAGGCTGTTGACGAGCGTCAACAGTCGGGTGGCGTTACGCCAGCCGGTCTCCACCCGCTCCCGCTGCACCGCCGCCAGCGGCGCCGTGGCGTCGGTGAGGGCGTCGGTCAGCGGGCCGAGGATGAGGGTCAACGGGGTGCGGAACTCGTGGCTGACGTTGGCGAAGAAGTCGGTCTTGACCCGGTCCAGTTCCGCCATCGCCTCGACCCGGCGTCGCTCCTCCTCGTACTCCTGGGCGTTGCGCACCGCCACCGAGATCTGCTGGGCGAGGAGCTGATGGAAGGAGCGGTACGCCTCGTCGAGCCCTCGGCTGGGGCTGACCCCCACGAGCAGGACGCCGAGCGGCTGATCCTCGTCGGCGGAGGGCAGCGGCAGCGCCAGCGCGTTGCGGACCGGGTCGTCCCAGGGGCCGGCGGGCAGCGGCAGCCGGTCGGCGACGTCGGTCACCTGGGTCGTACGGCCCTCGACGGCGTCCGTCAGCCCCCAGGCGTAAGCGGGCGGCCCCGGGTCGGTCAGCTCGACGGTGTCCGGCAGGGCGCCGGCGTGCCCCCGGTCGCCGCCGGTGCAGGCGACCCGTCGCAGCGCCGTGCCGTCGCGCAGGTAGATGGCGGCGAACGGCACGTCCAGGGGATGGCCGTCGATCACGTCGATCAGCCGGGCGCCGGTGGCGTCCACGTCGACGGTGCGCCCGTCGCCGAGCACGGACAGGTCGCGCAGGAGGCGGAGCCGGCGTTCGCCGACCACCTGTTGGGTGACCTCGCTGCACACGGTCAGCACGCCGACGGTACGGCCGTCGTCGTCGCGGGCCGGGGCGTGCGAGACGCTGAAGTACGCCTCCTCGCGGTAGCCGGCCCGCTCCAGCAGCAGTTGCAGCGCGGGGACCCAGCTGGCCACCCCGGTCGCCATGGCCTCCTCGATCAGCGGGGCGAGCACGTCCCAGCCCTCGGCCAGGGTCACCCGCACGTCGTCGCCGAGCGCGGCGGGGTGCTTGTCGCCGATCAGCGCGGAGTACGCGTCGTTGTAGAGCTGGGAGAAGTCGTCGCCCCAGAGCAGCAGCATGGGGTAGCGGGAGGAGAGCACCATCCGCACGGCGGCGCGCAGGCTCTGTGGCCATCCGCTGACCGGGCCGAGTGGCGTGTGGGCCCAGTCCAGCTCCGCCATCAGCCGACCGGTGTCACCGCCGCCGCTGAACAGGTCACTGCTGGGTCGTGTCACGCTCAATCCGACCCCATCGCAAGCCCCCGTTCCGGGCCCGACGACCCGTGCCGCATTACCTACCCATCCTGACACCTCTACTCACCTGTGCTGACGCCGGTACCCACCGTCGAACCGGCGGCGGTTCGGGACGAACGACCGATGCTCAAGAAATAGATATCTGTAAGTGTCTCGGGTATCTCTCCAACCCCGAGGAGCCCCCATGAGAGGCAGAACGCTGAGCGCGGGAATCGCGCTTGCCGTGTTCGCCGGGATGACTGTGACGCTGGCCGCCCAGCCGGTAGCCGCGTCGCCTACGACCACGATGACGGAGGCCCGGCCGATCGCCGCGACCGCCGCCGCGTTGGCAGCACCGGACATCTCCGTCAGCAACGTCCAGGCCCACCTCACCCAGTTCAACAGCATCGCCACCAGCAACGGCGGTAACCGCAGGGCCGGCTCGGCGGGCTACACCGCCTCGCTCAGCTACGTCAAGACCAGGCTCCAGTCGGCCGGCTACACCGTCAGCGAGCAGTACTGCTCCAGCTGCACGTACCCCTCGAACAACCTGATCGCGGAGTGGCCCGGCGGCCCGACCGACCAGGTGGTCATGTTCGGCGCCCACCTCGACGGCGTCTCGGCCGGCCCCGGCATCAACGACAACGCCACCGGCTCGTCCACCCTGCTGGAGAACGCGTTGGTCCTGGCCGCGCAGAACCCGACCATGACCAAGCGGGTCCGGTTCGCCTGGTGGACCGACGAGGAGCAGGGGCTCAACGGCTCCCGGTTCTACGTCAACTCGCTCAACAGCACCCAGCGCGGCTACATCAAGGGCTACTACAACTTCGACATGGTCGGCTCGATCAACGGCGGCTACTTCATCAACCGGGTCACCTCGACCACGGCCGCGCCGCTGAAGGCGTACTGGGACTCGTTGGGTCTGCAACCGGAGGAGAACGTCGAGGGTCAGGGCCGCTCCGACGACTACTACTTCCAACAGGCCGGCATCCCCACCTCGGGTTACGCCGCCGGCGCGAGCGCCCGCAAGACCAGCTCCCAGGCCGCCAAGTGGGGCGGCACCGCCAACTCGGCGTACGACCCGTGCTACCACCGCTCCTGTGACACGACCGCCAACGTCAGCGCCACAGTGCTGAACCGGGCCGCCGACGGCGTCGCGTACGCGCTGTGGCAGCTTGCCGTGAGCGGCGGCGCCCCAACCTGTGTCGGCGGTCAGGTGGTCGGAAACGGTGGCTTCGAGAGCGGCAACACGACGTGGACCGCGTCCTCCGGCGTGATCACCAACGCCAGCGGCCAGCCGGCCCGGACCGGGTCGTACAAGGCGTGGCTCAACGGGTACGGCAGCACCCGCACCGAGAGCCTGTACCAGTCGGTGACCCTGCCGGCCGGCTGTGCCACGTACACGCTGTCGTTCTGGCTGCACATCGACACCGCCGAGACCACCGGATCCACGGCGTACGACCGGCTCGCCGTGCAACTGGGTTCGACCACGCTGGCGACGTACTCGAATCTCCACGCCGCTACCGGCTACGTGCAGCGCAGCATCAACGTGGCCGGGTTCGCCGGGCAGACGGTGACGCTGCGGTTCACCGGCACCGAGGACTCGTCGTTGCAGACCACCTTCGTGATCGACGACGTGGCGTTGCAGGCGAGCTGAGCGCGTACCCGAAAACGGGCCGCCACCGGTCTTCCCGGTGGCGGCCCGTCGCGTCGTGGATCAGGGGAGCTGGGGGTAGAGCGCGGCGACGCCGCCGGCCAGCCCGGCCTGCACCTGGCGGCTGAGGTCGTCGGCGAGAATCTCGTACGCGTCGGCCTCGATGCCGTCCACGCCGATCCGGGCGATGGCCGCCGGGTCGGACTTCGGGCCGGTGATGTCCGCGGCCATGTCGGTGTCCAGGTAGCCGACGTGCAGGCCGGCGACCCGGACGCCCCGGTCGGCCAGTTGGACGCGCAGCACGTTCGTCATCGCCCACTCGGCGGACTTGGCGGCGCTGTAGGCCGCGTGGGTCGGGGAGCCGAACCAGGACAGCACGGAGAGCACGTTGAGGATGCTTCCGCCGCCGTTGCCGGCGATGACCGGCGCGAACGCCCGGATCGTCGACAGGGTGCCGATGTAGTGGGTCTCCAACTCCAGCCGGACGAGGTCCAGGTCGCCGTCGAGGAGGTCGGTCCGGGTGTCGATGCCCGCGTTGTTGATCAGCAGGTTCACACCGCCGGCCAACTCGGCGGCCGCGGCCACCGAGGCGGGGTCGGTGATGTCCAGCCGCACCGGCGTCACGCCGGGCAGGTCGACGCTGTCGGGGTTGCGGGCGCCGGCGTAGACGGTGGCGCCCCGGGCGAGGAGCTCGGCGGCCAGGTGTCGGCCGAGGCCACGGTTGGCGCCGGTGACGAGGGCGGTGCTTCCAGCGATCTTCATGGCCGCCACGCTATCCGACCTGACTTCGGTTAAGCAAAGTCAGCTAGGTCACGGGGGCGGCCGGTCGGATCGGGAATACGACCCGGACGCGCCCACACCCGGACCGGTGACGACTCGTATCCTTTCCGCGAACCTCCGTACGAGCCGAGATGGGAGACGGCGTGAGCAACCAGGCCGAAACGTTGGAGTTCCAGGCCGAGGCGCGTCAGCTCCTCCAGTTGGTGGTCCACTCGATCTATTCGAACAAGGACGTCTTCCTGCGGGAACTCATCTCCAACGCGTCCGACGCACTGGACAAGCTCCGGCTGGCCACCCTCGTCGACAAGGACCTTGTCGCCGACACCGACGACCTGCACGTCGCCCTGGAGATCGACAGCGACGCCCGCACCCTCACCGTGCGGGACAACGGCGTCGGGATGACCCGCGACGAGGTCGTCGCGCTGATCGGCACGATCGCCAAGTCGGGCACCGCCGAGCTGCTGCGCCAACTGCGCGAGTCCGCCGACGCCCACGCCTCGCAGGACCTCATCGGCCAGTTCGGCGTCGGCTTCTACGCCGCCTTCATGGTGGCCGACCGGGTCACCCTGCTGACCCGCAAGGCCGGCGAGACCGGCGGCACCCGCTGGGAGTCCACCGGCGAGGGCACCTACTCGATCGAGGCGGTCGACGAGGCGCCGCAGGGCACCACAGTGACCCTGCACCTCAAGCCGGTCGACGCCGAGGACAACCTGCACGACTACACCGCCGAGTGGACCGTCCGGGAGATCGTCAAGCGCTACTCCGACTTCATCGCCTGGCCGATCCGGATGGGCGTCGAACGGCCCGGTGCCGACGGCGAGGCCGCCACCAGCGAGGTGCAGACCCTCAACTCGATGAAGGCGCTCTGGGCGCGGCCCCGCGACGAGGTCGACGCCGCCGAGTACAACGAGTTCTACAAGCACGTCAGTCACGACTGGGCCGACCCGCTCGAGGTCGTGCACATGAAGGGCGAGGGCACCTTCGAGTACGAGGCGCTGCTGTTCCTGCCCAGCCACGCTCCACTGGACCTGTTCTCCCCGCAGGGCCGCCGTGGCGTCCAGCTCTACGTCAAGCGCGTCTTCATCATGGACGACTGCGAGGCGTTGATCCCGACCTACCTGCGCTTCGTCAAGGGCGTGGTCGACGCGCACGACCTGTCGCTGAACATCTCCCGGGAGATCCTCCAGCAGGACCGGCAGATCCAGATCGTCCGCCGCCGCCTGGTCAAGAAGATCCTCGCCACGGTGAAGGACCTCAAGGCCAACCACGCCGAGCGCTACCGCACCTTCTGGACCGAGTTCGGCGCGGTGGTCAAGGAAGGGCTGATCGACGACACCGACAACCGGGACACCCTGCTGGACATCCTGTCGGTGGCCTCCACCAACGACCCGGCCGAGCCCACCGACCTGGCCGGCTACGTGTCGCGGATGAAGGACGGCCAGAGCGACATCTGGTACGCCACCGGCGAGTCCCGGGCCGCCATCGAGAACTCTCCGCACCTGGAGGCGTTCCGGGCCAAGGGGCACGAGGTGCTGCTGCTCACCGACCAGGTCGACGAGGTGTGGGTCGAGCGGGTCGGCACGTACGACGGTCGGCCGCTGCGCTCGATCGCCAAGGGCGAGATCGACCTGGACACCGACGAGGAGAAGCAGCAGGCCGAGGCCGAGCGCGAGCAGCAGCGACAGGAGTTCGCCGCGCTGCTCGACTGGCTGGGGACCACCCTCACGGACAGCGTCCGGGAGGTCCGCCTGTCGTCGCGGCTGACCACCTCACCGGCCTGTGTCGTCGGCGACGCCCACGACCTCACCCCGACCCTGGAGAAGATGTACCGGGCGATGGGGCACGAGGTCCCCCCGACCAAGCGGATCCTGGAAATCAACCCCGGTCACCCGCTGGTGTCCGGCCTGCGCAAGGCCCACGAGCAGGGCAGCGACTCCGCCGCCCTGACCGAGACCGCCGAGCTGCTCTACGGCCTGGCGGTGCTCGCCGAGGGCGGTGAGCTGACCGACCCGGCCCGCTTCACCCGGACGCTCGCCGACCGGCTGGCGCGCACCCTGTAATCGCCGTACCCCTCCGGCCGGCGGGCTTCCCGGATCACCGGGCGGCCCGCCGCTGGGGGTGGGCGGCTACCAGCGGTTCCAGTGGGCGAACGCGTCCGCGTCGGCCCGCGGACCGGGCTTGAAGTCGGTGCCCAGGGTGTACGCCACAGGGGTGAGGGCGACCTGCACGACAGTGTCGTAGGGGATGCCGAGCAGTTCGGCCATCTCCCGCTCGTAGCTGAGGTGGCTGGTGGTCCACGCGGTGCCGAGCCCGCGTTCCCGGGCGGCCAGCATGAAGCTCCAGAACGCCGGGATGACCGAACCCCAGGCCCCGGCCTGCCCGCGCACGGTGTCCAGTTCGGCGCGGGACTCGACGCGGAGGCAGGGGATGAGCAGCAACGGAACCTCGTGCAGGTGGTCCGCCAGGTGAGCCAGACTGCCGGCGATCCGACCCCACTGCTCGGAGGCGAAGTTCATCCGGCTGAAGGCGGCCCCGGTGCCGCCCGACGCCGGTGGCGGCGCCATCAGGCCGAGTCGCCACAGTCGGGCGACGGCTGCCCGGGTCTCGCGGTCCTCGACGAAGATGAAGTCCCAGCGCTGCCTGTTGCGGCCACTGGGTGCCTGAAGCGCGATGCGCAGACAGTCCTCGATCACCTCGCGGGGGACCGGGCGCCCCAGGTCGAGACGTTTGCGGACGGCGCGGGTCGTGCTCAGGACCTCGTCGGCGGACAGGCCCAGCGTGCTCGGCGGGTTCTTTCCGGCCGATGTGGCGTCGGTCATGCGGGCACTCCCACTCGCTCGGGCAGGTCGAGGTTGGCGACGATCGCGGAGAGGATGCCCGGAAACCGGTCGTTGATATCGTCGGCCCGCAACTCGTGGCGGCGGAAACTGCCGTTCGGCGTGACACGGAGGACGCCAGCGGCCCGCAGGACCTTCAGGTGATGGGAGAGCGTGGAGATGCTCACCTCGGACAAGGCGTCGAATTTGCCGCAGACGACACCACCGGCCTGCGCCAACTGCCGTACGACACTGAGGCGCACCGGGTCGGCGAGGGCGCCGAGCAGGGTAGCCAGGTCGACCGAGGCGAGATCGGGATGATGCAGGGCTCTCATGGACGCCATGCTAGCTTTGATTTCGTGATTTCGAAAATTATCCAAATGATGAGTGGAGCACCGGCATGCCCGTCGACACTGTGATCTTCAGCGGGGAGGGCCCGCACGCCGATCCCTGGCACCCGCTGGCCGAAACCAGTGCCACGCTGGCCCGGCTGATCGGCGACGAGGGTTCGGTAGCGGTCGTGACATCCGTCGACCAGCTCGACGTCGCACTCGACGGCGCGCGCCTACTTGTGGTGAACGCGAGCGCTGACCGCACCACCCCGATCCCCGAGGACGAGATCTTCGGCCGCGTCCTCGACGACTTCCTGGCCCGTGGCGGCAGCCTGCTCGCCGTGCACAGTGCCACTATCGCGTTCCCCCAGCTGCCAAGCTGGCGTTCCACGGTCGGTGCCGCCTGGGCCCACGGTCGGACCTTCCACCCGCCCATCGGCCCGAGTCTCATCCGGCGCAGCGGTGTGGAACACCCGATCAGCGCCGGGCTCGGGGACTTCGAGGTGCACGACGAGCGCTACACCGACCTGGAGCTGGTCGACGGCGTCGACGTCGAGCCCCTCTACGTTCACGACGAGGGCGGTGACGCCCACCCGCTGGTCTGGGCGCGCACCGTCGGGAGCAGCCGGATCGTCTACAACGCACTCGGCCACGACGCCCGCTCGTACGAGTCGCCGGGGCATCAGGCGCTGCTGCGCCGCATCGTGGCCTGGCTGCGCCACGACAGCTGAACGCTCGGCCGAATCACCGGCCGAGCGTTCGCCCGTGTGGCGGATCAGCTCACCGTTGGCGTCCCGTCACGCCGCGGAGGCCGCCTTCGACCCTCGGTGCGACGCCACCGGGCCGGCGTTCCAGCCCCAGCGCGGCGCCGGCACGGCAGCCTCGCGGCGCCCGTCCGTGTCGACGTCGTCGCTGTCCGTTCCGTCGATGGTCAGCCCGACCGAGGTGGGCGCGCTGCGGGCCAGTCGCAGTGAGTGCTCGGCGCCGGTGCGGGCCGTGCACGGCCAGGACTGCCCGGCGCACTGCAGGTTGCGGCACTGGCCCTCGTCGTCCGGCTCGTGTGCGCTGAGCACGTCGATCGCCAACTGCCAGAGCAGCGGGTCGGTCACGTCGTGTGGCCGTTCGGCCGTGCGGCTCGGTCGGTTGCTGGTGTCCTCGGACATGGTGGGCCCCCCTCGTCAGGCTGTACCCCTCAAGGGTCACCCGTCAGCCGCCGGCTAAACCGCCGACCTGCTGTGATGTGTCTCTGGTCGCAACTCGACCGCGGACGCCGCACGCGTATCGGTCAATCCGGCAGTAGCGGCATCTCCACACCCGGCTCCCGGCCGAGCAACACCGCCCGGGTGAGTGCCGCTGATCCGAACCGGTCGCGGACCGCGTCCACCGCAGCGTCCAGACTGGAACCCGGGTCCGGCTGGAACGGCAGCTCAGGCTGCACCGGGTTGTCGTCGAGGTTGCCCACCGAGACACCGATCAGTGTGACACCACGGCGATCGATCTCGGGCAGCGCGGTGCGCAGCAGGGCACGTGCGGCGGCGAGCAGTGGCGTCGTGTCCGCCGTCGCCTTGCCGACCGTGTGCGAGCGGGTCGCCCGGGTGTAGTCGCCGAAGCGCAACCGCAACACCACAGTGCGGCCGGACCGCCCGGCCGCCCGCATCCGCCGGCTGACCCGGTCGACCAGGCCGGCGAGGATGGCGTCCAGCTCCGTCGATGCGTGCGGGGTGCGACTCAGCGCGTGCTGCGCGCCCATCGAGCCGCGCCGCCGTCCCACCTGCACCGCCCGGGGGTCGCGATTGTGCGCCAACGCGTGCAGGTGCCGGCCGGTGCCCGCCCCGAGCAGCGACACCAGCGCCGCCTCACCGAGGCGGGCCACCTCCCCGACGGTACGGATCCGGCGTTCGCGCAGCTTGGCGGCCGTGACCGGGCCGACGCCCCAGAGCCGCTCCACCGGCAGTGGGTGCAGGAACGCCAGCTCGGCGTCCGGTGCGACCACCAGCAGGCCGTCCGGTTTCGCCACCCCGCTGGCCACCTTGGCCAGGAACTTTGTGCGGGCCACCCCCACCGTGATCGGCAGGTGGACCCGGTCGCTGACCTCCCGCCGCAGTCGTTCGGCGATCTCGGCCGGTGGCCCGACCAGCCGCCCCAGGCCACCCACGTCGAGGAACGCCTCGTCGATGGAGAGCCCCTCGACCAGCGGTGTGGTCTGCCGGAAGATCTCGAAGACCGCGCGGCTCGCCGCCGTGTACGCCGACATCCGGGGCGGCACGACGATCGCATCCGGGCAGAGCCGACGCGCCTGCTGGCCGCCCATCGCGCTGCGGACGCCCCGCGCCTTCGCCTCGTAGCTGGCCGCGAGCACCACGCCACCACCGACGATCACCGGCCGCCCCCGCAGGCGCGGGTCGTCGCGCTGCTCGACCGACGCGTAGAACGCGTCCAGGTCGGCGTGCAGGATGCTGGCGCCGGGCGACACGTACACATGTTCGCATGACGCCCGGCCAGTGCGGCAGTGAGCTGGGCGAACGGTCGATCAGTCGAGGCAGAACTCGTTGCCCTCGGGGTCGGCCATGATGAGATGACCGGCGCCCAACGGGGGAGTGGGCTCGTGCCGACTGAGCCGCTTGGCACCGTGCGAGATGAGCCGTTCGGCCTCCGCCTCCAGGGCCGCCATGCGCTCGTCACCCTCCAGCCCGGGGGCCGCGCGGACATCGAGGTGGACACGATTCTTCACCTGCTTGCGCTCCGGCACCCGCTGGAAGAACAGCCGTGGCCGCGAGCCCTCGGGGTCGACCACCGCCGAGGCGTCGTTGCGGTTCTCCGGCGGCACGCCCATCGCGTCCAGGGCCTGGTCCCAGGACTCGAAGTTCCCGGGTGGGGCCTGCACCTGGTAGCCGAGCGCCTCGGCCCAGAAGGTGGCCAACCCCGCCGGGTCGGCGCAGTCGAACGTGATCTGGACGTCGCGGATCACGGCGGATCCCTGCTTCCTGCTCTGGTCGGTCATGGTCCCAGCCTCTCGCTGATAGCGGACAGGGTCGTTCCGCTATCCGTGCAACGATCGACGAGTGACAGTCGAAGCGACGACCGAGCGGGTGCTGCGCCTGTTGGCGCTGCTGCAACGACGACTGTCCTGGACAGCTGCGGAACTCGCCGCCGAGCTGGGGGTCACCGGCCGTTGCGTGCGCCGTGACGTGCAGCGTCTGCGTACGCTCGGCTATCCCGTGCACGCGGTGTCGGGCGTCGGCGGCGGCTATCAACTCGGTGCGGGCACCCGGCTGCCGCCGTTGCTCCTCGACGACGAGGAGGCGATCGCCACCGCGGTGTCTCTGCGGCTCGCCTCCGGGGGCACTGTCGCCGGGGCGAGCGAGGCGGCGCTGCGGGCACTCGCGAAGCTCGACCAGGTGATGCCGTCGCGGCTACGCGCCGAGGTGCGGGCGGTGCACGGCTCCACCGACACCCTCATCGGCCCGGTCGCCGAGATCGACGCGGAGTTGCTGGTGACATTCGCGCGGGCCTGTCGGGACGGGGTGCGCGTGCGATTCCACTACCCCGGCCGCGACGGTGGGGAGCAGGAGCGGAGGGTCGAGCCGATCCGGATGGTCACGACCGGCCGCCGCTGGTATCTGATGGCCTGGGACGTCGACCGCGACGACTGGCGCACGTTCCGGCTGGACCGGATGCGGGCTGCTGTGGCGACGACCTGGCGTTTCCCGGCCCGCGAGCACCCGGATCCGGTCGCCTTCGTGCAGCGGGCCGTGACCGGTGCGCCGTACCGGTACCTCGCCCGGGTGCGGGTGCGCGCCCCGGCCGACCGGGTGCGTGCGGTGGTCCCGCCCCAGGTGGGGAGGGTCGCGGATGACCACGACGGGTGGTCCGTGCTGGTCGTCGGCGGCGACAACCTGGACTGGCTCGCCGCTCACCTCGCCCGCCTGGATCACGAGATGGAGGTGCTGGAGCCTCCCGAGCTGCGCGAGGCCGCAGGCCGGCTCGCCCGTCGCCTCGCGGTGCTGGCCGGTGCGACGTCGGGGCCTGGCGCGCGGTGACGCAGCGCGTAGTGGCGTAGCGTCACCTGGCTGCCGTCGGGAGCGGTCCACGGTGCCGTGCTGGTGCGGACACACCGCCATCCTGCGCGCTCGTACAGCGCAGCGGCCGCGGTGCCACCGCCGGCCAACTCCAGCACCAGGTCCGTTGCCCGTTTGTCCGCCCACTGGCGGGCCCGGTTCAGCAGCGCGCTGCCCAGCGCCAACCCACGGGCTCTCGGCACCACGAAGAGACGAGCCACCTCCGCTGTCGGCCGCCCGTCCACCTGACCGGAAATTCGATGCACCGCGACGTGTCCGACAACGGCCGCGTCGGCGTCGACGGCGACCCAGGCTCGCGCCGGGTGCGGCTCGCGCAGCCAGCGGTGTGGGTCGGCGGGCCAGTTCAGCGGGTACCCGTCGACCCGGTGAACCTCGGCGAGCGCTGCGACGCAGCCGTCCAGGTCGGTGGCGCGCCGCCGACGGATAGCGGGTCGGTTCACAGGTCGTCGAACGGGCCGGCGTAGCGGAACTCGCCCCGGATCGACTCGCGCCACCCGTGCAACGGTCGAGCCATGAAGTACTGCGGCCCCCACGGCTGTGGTGGGGTGACGCCCAACTCGACGGCGGGCCGGAACCCGAAGCGCGGGTAGTAGTCGGGGTGCCCGAGCAGCACCACCAGCGGTTCGTCGCGCGCGTCGGCGGCACCGAGCACCGCGTGCATCAACGCGCTGCCGACCCCGCGCCGCTGCCAGTCGGGCAGCACACCCAG
This sequence comes from Micromonospora ureilytica, assembly GCF_015751765.1. Classification (NCBI taxonomy): domain Bacteria; kingdom Bacillati; phylum Actinomycetota; class Actinomycetes; order Micromonosporales; family Micromonosporaceae; genus Micromonospora; species Micromonospora ureilytica. The sequence continues at coordinate 2,572,880 of NZ_JADOTX010000001.1, read as the reverse complement.
CGGTCCCAGACCCAACGCCACCGGCGCACCGGCCACCAGGCCGCGGGTGGCCACCACGTGCCCGACCACCCGGCCGTCCGAATCGGTCGCCACCAGGGAGTACGCGGGCAGCCAGCCCTCGTCGGCGCGCAGCGCGTCGACAAGGGTCGCCTCGACCGGTACGCCGTCACCGCCGTCGGCCTTGGCGAAGGCTGCGGAGTGCACCGCCCGAATGGCGTCGACGTCGGCGGGTGTCTCGCGTCTGATCAGCACCGCGCCACCATAGACGCGGCGTGTCACCAGCTCCACGCGTTTATCGCGGCGCTTCGCGGACATGGCGGGAGACGTTTGATGTCTGTGGTTTCAGCCGACGGCGGTGGCTGAGGGTGGGGCGCTGCCGCCCTGAGGTGCCTCGGGGGCCATCAACCGGATGATCTCCGCCTGGTCGGCGGGCGAGGGCAGCCCCCATTCCGGTCGGTAGCCGTACACCTGGTGCAGTGGGGTGGAGCCGGTGCGGCCGTCCAGGATCTCCACGGCGTCGGTGCCGATCAGGCCGGGGTGTTCGACGCCGCAGGCCTCGGCGACCTTGGTCAGGTCCCGGCGCAGCGTCCGCAGGTAGTTGGCCGCCCGGACCGACTTCGACGCCGGGTCCAGGCCCCGGGCGAGCCACGCGTTCTGGGTGGCGACGCCGGTGGGGCAGGTGTCGGTGTGGCACTTCTGCGCCTGGACGCAGCCGATCGCCAGCATCGCCTCCCGACCGACGTTGACCAGGTCGCAGCCGAGCGCGAACGCCACGATGGCGTTGTCCGGTAGGCCGAGCTTGCCGCCACCGACGAAGACCACCTTCTCGTGCAGGTCGTGCTCGGCGAAGATCTTGTATACCCGGGAGAAGCCCTGTTGGAACGGGAGCGACACCGAGTCGGTGAAGATCAGCGGCGCGGCGCCGGTGCCGCCCTCACCGCCGTCGATCGTCACGAAGTCCACACCCCGGCCGGTGTCGCGCATCAGGGTGGCCAACTCCTGCCAGAAGCTCAGGTCGCCGACCGCGGACTTGATGCCGACCGGAAGTCCCGTCTCGGCGGCCAGCAACTCCACCCAGTCGAGCAGGCTGTCGCAGTCGGAGAACTCGGCGTGCCGGGACGGGCTGACGCAGTCCTGACCGGCCGGGATGCCTCGGGTGGCGGCGATCTCGGCGGACACCTTCGCCCCGGGCAGCAGCCCACCGAGGCTCGGCTTGGCGCCCTGGCTCAGCTTGATCTCCAGCGCCCGCACCGGCGCGCCGGCGACCAGGTCCTTCAGCCGGTCGAGGCTGAACCGGCCGTGCTCGTCGCGGCAGCCGAAGTACGCGGTGCCGAGTTGGAAGACCAGCTCACCACCATTGCGGTGGTACGGCGACAGGCCGCCCTCGCCGGTGTTCTGCAGGCAGCCGGCGAGCGCCGCCCCCTTGTTGAGCGCGGTGATGGCGTTGCCGGAGAGCGAGCCGAAGCTCATGCCGGAGATGTTGACGACCGACTCCGGTCGGAACGCCCGGGCGCGTCCCCGTGCCGCGCCGAGCACCTTCGCGCTGGGCAACCGCACGTCGTGACCGGCGGTCGGTGACGACGGCGGCACGGCACGACCGAACGTGCGGTGCTTGATGATCGGGTACCCGGGGGTGTACTCGATGTCGTTGTCAGTGCCGAAACCGAAGTAGTTGTTCTCCTGCTTGGCCGACGCGTACACCCAGCGACGCTGGTCGCGGGTGAACGGCCGCTCCTCGTTGTTGCCGGCCACGATGTACTGCCGTAGCTCCGGCCCGATCGTCTCCAACAGGTAACGGGCCCGGCCGAGGACCGGATAGTTGCGCAGCAGCGCGTGGTCGCGCTGGATCAGGTCCCGCGCGGCGAGCGCCGCGACGGCGGCGGCGACAGCGGGTACGGCTCGACGGGCCCAGGTCATGCCGGAACTCTTTCCGCCCCGGCCACGGATCAAACCGGTGAGCTGGCTGGTGACGGTGCGGGTGCGCCCCGCACCGCCACCATGGGCTCAGCGGTGCCGGAACGACTCGCGGACCGACCCGCCGACGATCGTGCACCACGTGCTCGTGCTGAGCTTGCCGTTGCGGGGCAGCCCGTGCAGCGCCTGCAGGTCCTGCACCGCCTTCCGGGTGGCGTGGTCGTACGCCCCGGTGACGGTGACCGCGTACCCCTTGGTGGCGAGGATTTCCTGCACGGCCGTGACCGGCGCTCCGGCGGCGTGCTGGTCCAGTTCCGGAGCGAGGGTCTCCCAGGTCGGCGTGGTGAGGGTGGCGTCCACGTCCACAGCGATGCCGTTGCGGGCCTGCCAGTCCTGCACCGCCGCGACGGTCGCGGCGTCGAACGTGCCGCTGACGGTCACCGGGTAGCCGCGGTGGGCGAGCAGGTGCTGCACCACCCGGACCGAGGGGGAGTTGACGAAACGCCACAGGTCCGGCCAGCGGCGTGCCGGCACGTCACCGAGCTTGGTGCCCAGGGCGGCGTGCACCCGCCGCCGCAGCTCGGGGAACTGCCGATAGAAGGCCGCGCCCGGGCACTCGGTGGTGCGGAAGTCCCAGTGGCCGAAGATGTCGTGCGCGTGCAGCCCGTACTGGCGGCAGATCGCGACGCAGAGCTTGACCAGCGAGTCGGTCAACGCCTTCGGCGGGGTCTCGGTGACGTAGGTGCCCTCGTTCTCGATGCCGATGGCCCGACCGTTCTCACCCGGGCAGTGCGCCGAGATCATCTGCCGGTCGCCGGCTTCCAGGCGCTCCAGGCTGCCCCGGCGGCCCTCCAGCACGTAGCCGCCCCGGCTCACCGTGAAGTGCTGACCGGTGTCCGACCAGCCGTTGCCGTCGATGTGCAGGTCCTGGCAGTCGTGGGCCAGCTTGACCGCCTGCTCGCGGGAGTAGTCGGTGACGTTCGGGAACGCCATGTGGTGCACGATGATCTTGTTGGTGGCGATGGCGCTCACCGACAGCGGGTCCGTCGGCGGGCGGGCGCCCCACTCGTCACAGCTGATGATCCAGTCCAGGTCGGTGCCCGGCGCGGCCTGCGCCGCGCCCGGGAAGGCGAGTTCGCTCCCGACGACGGCGACCGTGGCGGCGCCGAGACCGGCCCGCAGCAGCGTCCGGCGATCCACTTCGGAATGGTCGACGTGCATTGCATCTCCTCCTGCGGCCGACGGCGGGGGGATGAAAAGTAGCTCCAGCGGCCGCATGCACTCCGAAGAATATTGCCAAGACTCGCCCGCGCGCTAGAGGGCCGGCAGGCCACATGACCACCCGTGTTTCCGTGCATCGGGTCGAGGGTAGGTCCGGAGCTGACCGTTCCGGCTGCCCCTCTTAAGGAATGACCAGATGAGTGACAACGTCAGCGACGCGGTGGGCGACGCTCTCCGCTCGGTGATGCTCTTCCTGCCCAAGGCCGTCGCCTTCCTGGCGATCCTGGTGGCCGGATGGCTGATCGCCAAGGCCGTACTGAAGATCGTGGAGAAGGTCCTCGAACGGGTGGGCTTCGACCGCGCCGTCGAACGCGGCGGCATCCGCCGCGCGTTGAGCCGCTCCCGGTACGACGCCAGCGACATCGTCGCGAAACTCGTCTACTACGCGGTGCTGCTGTTCACCCTTCAGCTCGCCTTCGGCATCTGGGGGCCGAACCCGATCTCCGACCTGCTCGGCGCGGTGATCTCGTGGCTGCCCCGGGCCTTCGTCGCGATCGTCATCGTCGTGGTCGCCGCCGCCATCGCCAACGCGGTCAAGGACATCATCAGCGGCGCGCTCGGCGGCCTGTCGTACGGCCGGGTTCTGGCCACCATCGCCTCGGTGTTCATCCTCGGCCTCGGTGTCATCGCCGCGCTGAACCAGATCGGCGTGGCCACCGCTGTCACCACTCCGGTGCTGATCGCCGTGTTGGCCACGATCGGCGGCATCCTCGTCGTCGGTGTCGGCGGCGGTCTGATCCGTCCGATGCAGAGTCGTTGGGAGTCGTGGCTGACCCGCGCCGAACAGGAGTCGCAGCTGATCGCCGAGCACGCCCAGGCGTACCGGGCCGGTCGCCGCGACGCCGAGGCCGAGCTGGCCCGCGCGTCGACCACCACCACCAGCGGCGCGGAGGCCACCCAGGTGGTGACCCGGCCGGCCGACGCCGACGCCACCCAGGTGGTGACCCGGCCCACCGACCCGGAGGCCACCCAGGTCGTCCACTTCCCGTCCAGCTCCGACGCCACCCCTGTGGTGGGCGTCGGTGCCGACCCCGAGGCGACCCAGGTGGTCACCGGTGGCATCGACCGCCCGGTGCCCGGGCAGCGCGCCAGCGACGACAGCGAGACCACCACTGTCATTCCGCCTGTCGACCGGCGCTGACACCAGCGCTACGGCGCGGGGCGGGATCGATCTGATCCCGCCCCGCCTCGCGTTGCCCGTCCCGCCTCGCTCGCCCGTCGCGCCGAAAGCGCTCGCCGCAGCCGTGCGGGTTGTCTAGCATCGCGGCATGACCTGGCGACATTGATCCAGCAGCCTAGGCCGATCCCGTGGGCCACCACGGGCACCGCACGTCCGGTGTCCGTCTTCACTCCCACGGGAAGGTCCCATGCTCCCCATCGCTTCGCGCGTGCCCGACCCGGCGGTCCGTCGGCTGACGACGACCCTCTACGGGTACGCGTTCCTCAGCGACCTGGTCCTGCTCTACCCGCTGTACGTGGTGTTCTTCGCCGACACCGGGCTGACGGTGGGGCAGATCGCGTCGCTCTTCGTCATCTGGTCGGCCGCCGGTGTCCTGTTCGAGGTGCCCTCCGGCGCCTGGGCCGACGTGCTGTCCCGCCGGCTGCTGCTGTGCCTCGCCCCGCTGGTGGCCGCCGCCGGGTTCGCGCTGTGGGTGCTGGTGCCGTCGTACCCGGCGTTCGCTGTCGGTTTCCTGCTCTGGGGCGCCGGTGGCGCACTGGTCTCCGGTGCCCTGGAGGCGTTGGTCTGGACCGAGCTGGACCGGCTCGGCGCGGTCGGCCGGTACGCCCGGGTGCTCGGGCGGGCCCGGACGGCGGGTGTGCTGGGTGTGGTGGTCTCCGGAGTGCTCGCCGGCCCGGTGCTCGCGGTCGGCGGCTACCCGGTGGTCGGCGCGGCCAGCGTGCTCGCCTGCCTGCTCGCCACGACAGTCGCCACCCGGCTACCGGAGCACCGCGCGCCGACCGCCGCCCGTGTACCGGTCTACGGGTCTGCGATCGCTGTTCGGGCCGTGGGTGCCGCGGCGCCCGGCCGGACGAGCCGGACGCTGTCCCACCCGCAAACCCGGACGACGACGGTGACCTGGGGTGGTGGGACACGCTGCGGGCCGGAGTGTCGCAGGTCCGTACGCGTCCGCCGGTGCGGGCCGCCGTGCTGTTGGTGGCCGTGGTCGCCGCCGACTGGGGTGCCCTGGACGAGTACACCCCGCTGCTCGCCCTGGACACCGGCGTCGGGGCGCAGGCCGCACCCCTGCTGCTCCTGCTGCTCTGGGCGGGGGTGACGGTCGGCGGGCTGCTCGCCCCGGTGGGGGAGCGGCTGGGCGGCCGAGGGTACGCCGCGCTGCTGGGGCTGGTCGGCGTCGCGCTGGCCGGAGGTGCCCTGCTCCGGCACCCGGCGGGGTTCGTGCTGCTCGCGGTGGCCTTCGGCGCCGCGCAGTTGGCCACCGTGCTGGCCGACGCGCGGCTCCAGGCCCGGATCACCGGCACCAGCCGCGCCACTGTCACGTCCCTGGCCGGGATGGCCACCGACGTGCTGATCATCGTGACGTACGCCGGCTACGGTCTGCTCGCCACGGCGGCCGGCAACGCGGTGGCGTTCGCGCTGACCGCCGGGGCGTACCTCGTGGTGGCGCTGGTGCTGCTGACCGGCCGCCGGCGCCGAACGGCCGTGCCCACCGGCGTGGCCGCGGCTGTGCCGGACTGACCGGGGCCCGGCGGCGGCCCGAGGAGGCCGCCGCCGGGCCGCACTGTCAGCCGGCCATGTGCAGGAACGACCACTGGTGGCCGTCGAGGTCCCGGAAGCCGCGCATGTACATCGGCCCGTTGGCCATCCCCGGCCCGAGCGACTCCCCACCGGCGACCGCCGCCTGGTCGACCAGCTCGTCGACCTGTCGCCGGCTCGACGCCGACAGCCCGACCACGACCTCCCGGCTGGTCGCCGTGTCCGTCGTGGCGACCCCGGTGTACGCCTCGAAGCCCGAGCGGAGGTGCAGCACCAGCCGGGCGGTGTCGGAGATGGTGAGCACCGTGCTGTCGCCGTCCGGCTCGGCCTGGTCGCTGGTAAAGCCGATCGCCCGGTAGAACTCGGTGGCGGTGGTCAGGTCGCGCACCGGCAGGTTGATGAACGTGATGGTCATCGGTGGTCTCCGTCCGTTTCGAGCAGTGCCTTCAGCGCGGCGAGCCGGTCCCGCCAGTACGTCTTCAGCTCCGCGGCCTGCTCGGCTCCGGTCAGCTTCTCGTGCAGGATGCTGACCCGGGCCTTCGACTCGCCGACGGCGTCGATGCCGACGACAATCCGGGTGGGACCACCTGCCCAGTCGGCTCGAAAGATGCGCGGCGCGGTGGCGGTGCGGACGCGCACCTCGACGTCGGGCAGCCAGCGGGCGCGTGCCGCCTCGTCGGCGAACGCCTCGAACAGTCGCAGCGCCGGCACGGCCACCGTCCGGCTCGCGCTGGCCTCGAAGCCGCCGCCACGTCGCTGACCCGGGGCGCGCAGGCCGCGTGCCTGCTCGTACCCGACGGTGATGGTCTGCGCCCACCAGCCCGGCACCTCGTGGTCGGTGACCAGGTGACGGGCGATCCGGGTGTGTGTCCACTCGGTGGCGGCCGCGTCGTCGAGCAGAGCGAACCACTCGGCCCAGCCGCGGCCGGTCCGGGCGCGGATCAGGTCGTCGGCGATCCGCTCGGTCTGCGCCGCGGCGGCGGCGGGTTCGGTCTGCGCTGTCTGCGCCGCGGCGGTGGACGCCGGACCCGGCTCGGCGGTCCGATTGATCAGGTGCCGGCGGGCCGTGGTGTAGCTCTCGCCGGTCTTCTCCATCCGGGTTCGGACCCGGGCCTTGAACGATCTCTGGTTGGTCATCACATGCTCCCGGTCAACGGCACGGTCACCGGGACTCACGCTCCCGCCGACCCCGCCGGAGTGGGGCATGTGGCACCACGTCCCGAGGGCTCCAGGCCCCCTTTGCCTCCGCGTTGCCGGCGGCGTGAGCGCCGGGAGGGAGGTGCGGCGCAGGACTACGCCGACGTCATCCTACGCCAAACCAGCCCTCAGGGCTGGTCACCATCGACGTAGACCCACCGGCCGTCCTCGCGGACAAACCTGCTGTGTTCGGTCATCGTGCCGGGCCGGCCCGCGTCCCGGTAGTGGGCGTGGAACGTCACAGTGCCGGCGGCGTCGAGCAGGCCACCCCGCTCGGTCTCCACGATCTCCAGGCGGGTCCACCGCTGCCCCGGGTCGAGTTCCAGCGAGGTGGGCCGGGTCGAGGAGTGCCAGCTGCGCAGCAGGTAACCGGAGTCGCCGAGGGCGAAGGCGCTGAACCGGGAGCGCATCAACGCCTCGGCCGTCGCCGGTGCGTCGCCGCCGTGCACCGGGGCGCAGCAGTCCGCGTACGCCCGGCCGGAGCCGCACGGGCACACCCGTCCCGTCGTCCCGTTCGCCCGCCGACGCCCCGCACCCTTACCCACGTCGCCAATCCTGCCGCACCCGTTCTAGTCGAGCGGCACCGGCAGCGGCACCGGCCGCTTGGCCACCCGGTCGTCGCCCGACGACTGGCCGCGCAGGTGCCGGACCAGCCAGGGCAGCAGGTGCCGACGGGTCCAGGCCAGCTCGGTGCCGAACACCTCGCCGCGGCGCCGACGGACTGCCGGCGGCAACGGGTGCGTCCAGGAGTCGTCGAACCCGGGCAGACCCGCCGTGTACGCCAGCGCGGCGGCGATCCGCTCGTGCCCGGCGCTGTTGGCGTGCAGCCGGTCGTCGCTCCACAGCCGGGGATCGGAGGAGACCGGGTGGGCGCCCAGGTCGAGGAGGGTGGCGCCGGTCCGTGCGGTGGCGGCCCGCAGCGCCTCGTTGAGCGCCAGCATGCGACCACGGAGCGGCCGGGCCAACGGCATCACGGGTGCCGGATCCGGCATCGTGAAGGTCAGCACGGTGGCCCCCTGCTCGACCAGTGCCTGCTGCATCGCCGCGACATCCCCGGCGACCTGGTCGGCGTCGAAGGAGGGGCGCAGCACGTCGTTCATGCCGGCGACCACGGTGGCCAGGTCGGGTGCCAGGTCGAGGGCGGGCTGGAGCTGCTCGGCGCGGATCAATGCGGTGGTCCGGCCACGGATGGCCAGGTTCGCGTATTCCAGACCACCCTGGGCGCGGGCCACCGCCAGGGCGAACCGGTCGGCCCAGCCCCGGTAGCCGCCGACGCCGTCCGGGTCGTCGAGCCCTTCGGTGGTGCTGTCGCCGATCGCCACGTACCGCTGCCACATCACCCGCGCGAGGTTAGCCCTCCGTCTGCTCAGGCGGACCGCCGGTCGGTCGAGAACGACAGTTGACGATCCTTCCTAGACTCGCGACATGACGCGAGCCCCTGCGGTGCCACTGGCCCCGAACGTCTGGCGTATCCCCACGGTGGGCCGCGCGGCCGTCAACTCGTACGCCTTCGTCGACGACGACGGCAGTGTCACGCTGGTCGACTGCGGGCTGGCCAAGGCGCCGGCCCGGATCGTGCGCGGGCTCGCGGCGATGGGCAAGGTGCCGGCGGACGTCACCCGGATCGTGCTCACCCACGCGCACCCCGATCACGCCGGCGGCGCGGCGGAGCTGGTCCGCCGCACCGGCGCCCCGGTCGCGGCGCACGCCGCCGACGTGCCGTACGCGGAAGCGGGCCGCGCGCCGGTCAGCGACCCGACCGTGACTGGCGGGCGGCTGTTCGCCCGGCTCAACAGCGGCCGGTTTCCGGCGGTCGAGGTGGCCCAGCCGCTGGCCGACGGGGACCTGCTCGACGTCGGTGGTGGCCTGCGGGTGGTGCACACCCCCGGGCACTCGCCCGGGCATGTGTCGCTCCTGCACGAGCCGACCCGCCTGTTGATCACCGGGGACGCGTTGTTCAACATGTTCGGCGTCCGGTGGCCGATGAAGTGGCTGTGCAGCGACTTCCAGATGACCCGGGAGACCGCGCACGTCCTCGGCGAGTTGGATTACGACCTCGCGGCCTTCACCCACGGCCCCGAGCTGACCGACAAGCCCCGCGACCGCATCCGCGCCTTCCTCTCCGCGTACCGTTGAGCAGCCCGTCGGCGGGCCTCACAGCCAGCCGGAGCGGCGGAACAGGCGGTACAGGAACAGGGCCGCCGCCGCCATCAGGGTGAGGGCCCCGGCGTAGCCGTAGCGCCAGGCCAGCTCGGGCATGTGGTCGAAGTTCATGCCGTAGATGCCGGCGATGCCGGTCTGGGTGGCCGCGATGGCCGCCCATGCGGCGATCTTGCGCATGTCGTTGTTCTGCTCCACGGCGAGCTGCGCCAGTCGCGACTGGACGATCGAGGTGAGCAGGTCGTCGTACGCGGCGACCCGATCCACCGCCCGGCTCAGCCGGCCGTCGACGTCGACGAACCAGCGGTGCAGGGAACGCGGTGGGCCGTCGGGTTCGAGCAGCGTACGCATCGGCGCCTGCAACGGCAGGACCGCCCGCTTGAACTCCACCACCTCTCGTTTGAGCTGGTAGATGTGCTGGATGTCGGCCGAGCGGTCGCGGGCGAACACCGCCTCCTCGACCCGCTCCAGGTCCCGTTCCACGTGCCCGGCCACCTCCAGGTAGGAGTCGACCATGCGGGCGCAGACCGCGTACGCCACCGCCCACGGGCCGGCGGCCAGCAGCGCGGGGCGGCGCTCGATGTCGGCGCGGACGCTGCGCAGCGCCCCGGCGGCGCCGTGCCGCACGGTGATGGCGAATCGGTCACCGAGCAGCACCATGACGTCCCCGGTGTCGATCACCTCGGAGGTGTCGGTCAGCTCGTCGTGCTCCACGTACCCGGCGGTGCGCAGGACCAGCAGCGTGACCGGCCCGTGGCGCTGCACTGTGGGCCGGTGCCCGTCGGCGAGTGCCTGTTCGACGGTCAGCTCGTCGAGGCCGAAGGTCTGGCCGACCGCGGCGAGCACGGCCGGGCCCGGATCGTGCAGTCCCAGCCAGACGAAGGCGTCGCGGCCGTGCCGCGTCCGGGCGTACGCGTCGGCGTAGTGCGGTTGACCGGGTTCCCGGCGGCCGTTGACGTAGACGGCGCAGTCGACAACGGCGTCCGGGTTGGACCGGCGGGGGGTGGGGGAGTCGCCCTCGACCCGTCCGAGCAGTCGACGGGCCAGGGCGCGTACGCCTCGACCGGTCCGGTCCCGTACCGGTCGCTGATCCACCGCTGTGCCTCCCCGTCGCCGGCGCACCGCCCCGATCAGGGGATGGTGCCACCGCATTCTGCCGAGCAGGGTCCGGCTCCCGACAGCGGGGCGGCGACTCGGTGGGTGCGGCGGTTCAGGCGGTGCGGTCCGGTTCAGGCAGTGCGGTCCGGTTCAGGCGGTGCGGGTGGCGAAGACGACGACGTTGTCCACGTAGTTGCCGGTCGCGGCGTCGAACCGGCCGCCGCAGGTGATCAGGCGCAGCCCGGCGGCGTCCGCCGGGCCGTAGACCAGCGTGGTGGGGAAGTGCTCCTTGGGGTACGCCCGGACGTCGTCCACTGTGAACGTGGCGACCCGTGCGTCGGCGCGGGTGACCTGTACCTGCTGCCCGGCACGGAGCCGACCGAGGTCGAAGAAGACCGCCGGGCCGGCCGGCGAGTCGACGTGTCCGACCAGGACGGCGTTGCCGGTCTCTCCGGGGCTGACCCCGTGCCGGTACCAACCGGCGAGGGTGGGCCGATCCAGTGGCGGCACCTCCAGCACGCCGGCGGCGTCCGCGCCGACGGGGACGATGTCGGCGCGTACGTCGATGGCGGGGATCTGCACCCGGACCGGCGCGGCGTGTGGCAGCGGTGCCAGGTCCGGTGCGGGGTGGGTGCGTGTCGGCGCGTCGGCCGACGGGCGTGGTGGCCGCGCCGGGTCGGCGGTGAGGCTGACGGTGATCAGCCCGAGCCCGGTCACGCCGAGCAGGGCGACCACGGCCGGTAGGGTCCGCCGCCACCACACGTGTGCACCTCCGTACGGGATCGTCGGGGTGCCCGCACCGGTGTCACCGGCGCGGGCACCCGTCTCAGGGATGGAGCGGTCGCCGATCAGGCGACAGTGGACACCGGACGACGCCGGCGGATCAGGACCACCGCGCCGGCGAGGGCGGTGCCGAGCAGTGTGCCGCCGGCGGCGAGAGCGCCGGTGTCACGGTTGTCGCCGCCGGAGCCGGCCGGCGCGCCGCCGATCGGGGTGACGGCGAACGTGGCGGTGCCGGCCGAGCTGCCGTCGCCGCAGGTCGCCGCCACCGTGTAGGTGCCCAGGGTGAATCCGGCGGTGAAGAGTTCGGCGCTCAGTCCGCCGCCGGCGGCGGCCGTGGTGGATCGGACGTTCTGGTCGCGGTTGGGGCCGGTGACCCGGAAGATGGCGTCACCCGACTTCGGGTTGCAGGTCGTCGCGGTGAGCACGACGGTCCCACCGACCGGGGTGGTGGCCGGTGACACAGTGGTGTCGGCCAGTGCGGCGCCTGGCAGCAGGAGCGTGCCGAGGCCCACGCCGAGCGCCGCCGAGCAGAGTGCTGTTGAGACCTTCATACGCGTCTTCCCTCACTTTTCGTCCGCTGACTGCGTGGGACGTCGTTCGGGTGGCCAACTCCGTGACTAGCACCGGTGTGCCCAACACTAGGTGGGTTGGGTCCTCGATCAGGTGAAAATGAGAAATCCTCGTTGCCGTCACGTGTCCACCCGAAGGCGGGGAGAGCTGCGGAAAAGCCCGGACGGCCCGACCGGCACCGGTGCTCCCATCGATGTCCATCCGGTCGGGCTGTCGCCGCTGGGTCGATGGCGAGGTATTGCCGGAGACGGCGGAAATGCACCCGCCTGGCCGACGCGATCGGGCGGGGTGCGGATCTTGGACCAGGGCGCGCCCGGGTCAGCGGGCCTGGGCCTGGGTCGGGTCGGGCATCGGCTCGCCGGTCTCCAGCAGGGTCTTGAGGCTGGCCAGCAGTTCCGGCCAGCCTCCGCTGCCGTCGAGCTGGCCGCTGATCGCCCGGTGCATCTCGCTGTCGGGGGAGAAATCGTCGTGAATGACGGTCAGCCGGACGGTCGACCCGCTGTGCGGCTCGATCTCGAAGGTCACCGTCGACCGGCGCTCGCCGAGCCGGGCGGCCAACTCCTCCGCGGACCAGCCGAAGTGCTCGGCGTGCTCGGGTTGGAAACCGTGCCAGCTGTAGGAGAGGCGGCGGTACGGCTCGGCGACGAGCACCCGCTGGCCGAGGTCGCGCGGCTCGCCGTCCGGTGCGTCCTGCCACAGCACGGGTGACCCGACCTGCCAGTCCGAAACCAGCGCGACTCCACCCCAGTAGCGACGGGTGAACGCCGGTTCGGTGAGCGCGGACCACAGTCGCTGCGCGGTGGTGGCGACGTAGGTCGTGTAGACGAAGGTCGGGCTCTCCATGGGTTGTCGCTCCAATGCGGTGGTCAGGTCGGCGAGGGTGGCGGCGCGCTCGCGGTCGTAGCGGCTGAGCCACCGGTCGGCGATGGCGTTGATCGGGGCGGCGTTGAGGTAGTGCAGCTTCTCCCGGCCGCGCCGAACGGTCGTGACGAGGTCGGCCGCCTCCAGCACCGACAGGTGCTTGCTGACGGCCTGGCGGGTGGTGGCCAGCCCGTCGCACAGCTCCCGCAGGGTCTGGCCGTTGCGCTCGTTGAGGCGGTCCAGCAGTCGACGCCTGCTGGGGTCGGCCAGCGCCCGAAACGCGTCGTCCATCGACCCTCCCCGTAACAGGCAACCGTCTGGTTGCTTGTCAATTTAGGCAACCAATGGGATGCCTGTCAACCTGACCGCGGCCAGCCTTCTGCCGGACGGATAAATCCCCTGGCGCCAACGGGAGTCGCTGGTAGGTTCGCTCGCCGTGACACCGAACGCGGGAGCTGGCCTGGGACCGGCGTTCGCCCGACTCTGGGCGGCGACCACCCTCTCGGCCCTGGGCAGCGGCCTGGCCACCGTCGCCGCGCCACTCTTCGTCGCGTCGCGCACCGATGACCCGCTCGTGGTCGCCGGGGCGTCCGCCGTGGCGTGGCTGCCGTGGCTGCTCTTCGCCCTGCCCGGCGGGGTGCTGGTGGACCGGATGGACCGGCGCCGCCTGATGATCGTCATCGACCTGGTCCGGGTGGTCGCGCTCGCCGTTCTGGCCACGGCGATCCTCACCGGCCACGGCGGGGTGGCGCTGCTGTACGCGGTGTTGTTCCTGGTCAACACCGGGGAGATCGTGTTCCGCGCGGCCAGCCAGGCCATCGTGCCGAGCGTGGTGCCACGGCACCGCCTGGAGCGCGCCAACGGCTGGCTCAGCGGTGGCGCCACCCTCATGCACAGCATGCTCGCCGGCCCGCTCGGCGGCTTCCTGTTCGCCCTCTCGGCGGGCAGCCCGTTCCTGGTCAACGCCGTCACGTACGCCCTCAGCGCCGTGTTGGTGGCACTGATCGGCGGGGACTTCCGGGCCGCCGCCGGTGACACGCACGAACGCCGTACCCGTTCGATGGGCGGCGAGATCGTCGAGGGACTGCGCTGGCTGGCCAACCAGCGGTTGTTGCGCACGATGGCCGTGCTGATCGGTCTGCTCAACGTGACCCTCACCGCCGCGCTCGCGGTGCTGGTGCTGCTCGCCGGCGAGCGGCTGGGCCTCGGGTCAGTCGGCTACGGCCTGCTCTTCACCTGCATGGCCACCGGTGGGGTGCTCGGCGCGCTCCTCGGCGACCGGATCATCGCCCGGATCAGCCCCACCTGGACGATCCGGGTCGGCCTGCTCATCGAGGCGGGGTTGCACCTGGCGTTGGCCGCGTCCCGCAGCACCATCGTGGTCGGGTTCGCGCTGTTCGCCTTCGGCGTGCACGGCGGGCTGTGGAACATCGTGGCCAACTCCCTGCGCCAACGACTCACCCCACCGACGTTGCAGGGCCGGGTGGCCAGCACGACCCTCTTCGTGGCTGCGGGTGGCAACTGCCTGGGCGCACTGCTGGGCGGGCTGCTCGCCGCCCGGTTCGGCATCACCGCGCCGTACTGGGTCGGGTTGGTGGTAGCGATCGGCGTCTCCGCCGCCACCTGGCGGGTCTTCAACCGCGCGACGGTCGCGCGCGCCTACGCCGACCCGCCCCCGGTCGAGTCGCCCGCCCCGGTGGCCTGAGCGCCGATCCGGCCCATCCGGTGGTGGCGGGCGGCGGTGTGGCAGCGTGGTGCGGGTGACCGACTCCGCGCCGCTCGTCGTCGACCTCGCGCTGCTCGGTGGCGGCGGCGCGGCGTCGTTGCTGCTCGCCGCACTGGACCGGCACGGCGTCCGGGACCTGCGGATCGCCATCGTGGACCCGGTGCGCCGACGCGGCCAGGACCGCACCTGGGCGTTCTGGGGCCACCCCGACACCGACCTGGACCCGCTGCTCAGCGCGAGCTGGCGGCAGGTCGAGGTGGCGACGGCGGCGCGGCGCCGCGTCCTGGACCTCACCCCGCTGCGGTACGCCATGCTCCGCTCCGGCCCGGTCTACGACCGGGCTGCCGACGCCGAGCGTCGCCTCGACGCCACCCGCATCGTCGCGCCCGCCGAGACGGTGCGCGACGACGGCACCCGGGTGCTGGTGCGTACCGGCGACGGGCGCGCCGTACGGGCCGCCTGGGTGCTCGACTCCCGCCCCCGCCCGCCGGCGCGAGCGGGGCGAACCACCTGGTTGCAGCACTTCCGGGGGTGGTGGCTGGAGGCTGACCGGCAGGTGTTCGACCCGACGCGCGCGGTGCTGATGGACTTCCGTACCCCGCAGCCGCCCCGGGGCGTCTCCTTCGGGTACGTGCTGCCGGTCAGCGACCGCTACGCCCTGGTCGAGTACACCGAGTTCTCGCCGGACCTGCTCACCGACGCCGGGTACGACTCGGCGCTGGCCGGTTACCGGGATCTGCTCGGGTTGGACCCGGCCGGGCTGCGGGTGCGCGAGGTGGAGAACGGGGTGATCCCGATGACCGACGCGCCGTTCCCGGCCCGGCCCTCGCCCCGCGTGGTCCGGCTCGGCACGGCCGGTGGCGCTACCCGCCCCTCCACCGGCTTCACCTTCTCCGCCATGTACCGCCAGGCCGACCAGGTGGCCCGCGCCCTCGCCGCGGGTCGCGCGCCGGTGCCCGCGCCGGCGTACCCGGCCCGGCACCGCTGGATGGACGCGGTGGCGCTGCGCGCCCTGCACCGGGGCGGGGTGGGCGGCCCCGAGTTCTTCGACAGGCTCTTCGACCGCAATCCGGCCGAGCGGGTGCTGCGCTTCCTCGACGGCGGCACCACCCCGGCCGAGGAGGTCGCGATCATGAATTCGACCCGGCTGTTGCCGATGATCGCCGCCACCGCCGGTGACGCCGTACACCGCGTCCGTGACCGGCTGCGCCCCACCCGGCCCGCGCCGGCGGTCCCACCCGCCGTGGTGGGCGACGCGCCGGGCGCGACGCTGACGACTCGGCGCGGCGGCCCCCCGAGCGGGGAGGACGACGTCCGCGCCCGGTAGGTTGCCGGGCATGGTGGACGCGGCGGCCGGCAGGGGCGTGCAGATCTGGACCGACGGGGCGTGCAGTGGCAACCCCGGGCCGGGTGGTTGGGGTGCGCTGCTGCGCTACGGCGATCACGAGCGCGAGTTGTGCGGCGGTGAGGCCACACCCACCACCAACAACCGGATGGAGCTGATGGCGGCCATCCAGGCGTTGGAGAGCCTGAACCGGCCGGTCACCGTGGAGCTGCACACCGACAGCACGTACGTGCGCAACGGCATCACCAGTTGGCTGGCGTCGTGGAAGCGCAACGGTTGGCGGACCGCCGCGAAGCAGCCGGTGAAGAACGCCGACCTGTGGCAGCGGCTGGAGGCGGCCTGCGAGCGGCACGAGGTCACCTGGCTGTGGGTCAAGGGGCACAACGGGCACCCGGAGAACGAGCGGGCCGACGGGCTCGCCAACAAAGGCATGACCGAGGCTCGGGGCGCGCTGACCAGCCGCTGAGCCGGGGTCAGCGGGTCGCGTCGGGGTGCCCCGGCATGGTCGACCCGCCGCCGCTGCTGCCGGACGAGCCACCGGCGACGCCCGAGTTGTCGGGCTCGGTCACGATGTCCGGCTGGACGTCGGTGTCCGCCGGTGCGGGGACCTCGGTGTCCGCCTCGACCTGCACCAGTTTCGCCTGGCCGGCCTCGTCCTCGCTGTGCTGCGGGTCGCCCGGCTGCTCACCTTGGCGATTTCGGTAGCCCACGCCGTGCCCCCCGTCGATGCCGGTCCGCGTCGGCGCTGGCTACCCGGGGTCGTCCCGGCCGAAACCTCGCGGTCAGCGGCGTCGGCCCCGGCGGGCGGGTGCGGAGGATCGGGCCGGCTGGCGGACCGGGGTGAGCGGCAGCGCCGTCCAGTGCGTCGGCCGGGTGAGCGTCTGCGGCAGCCCGGTGCGTACGTCACCCCGGGCGGCGTCCAGTTGGGTCTGGTGCAGGAAGAGAGTGCGGCGGAGGTCCGCGCCCCGCAGGTCGGCCCCGCGCAGGTCCGCGCCGGTGACGTCGGCCAGGCCGAGGTCCGCTCCGCGCAGGTCGGCGCCGATGAGCAGCGCCCCGCGCAGGTTGGCCCGGCGGAGGTCGACGCGGCGCAGGTCCACCCCGAGCAGGTGCGCGCCCCGACGGTCGGCGCTGCCGGGAGCGCGGGCCGCGTCGCTGGCCCGGGACAGCAGCGGGTTGACCCGGTCCCGGTGGCCGGCGACGTCCACCGCGCGAAGCTGCGCCGGGTCACCCTCGGTGAGCGTCAGCGTCTCGGCGCGGGCGCGTTCCAGTTCGCCGCGCAGGTCGGCCGGCGGGCGCAGCGCCACCGCCTCGGTGAGGTACCAGAGCAGTTCGTGCAGCGGTCGCAGCACCGCGAACGCCTCCGCCATCGCCGGCAACGTCTCCGGTGCGTCCCGCCAGTCCCGTCCGCCGAAGGTCACCTGGGCGACCTGCTGCCCGGCGCCGAAGCAGTCGAACACCGTGCAGCCGGGAAACCCGCGTTGCCGCAGCTCGGTGTGGATGCCGCAGCGGTGGTCGGGGCGCAGGTTCGGGCAGGGCGAGCCGGCCGGCTTGTCGATGGCGAAGTCCGTCGACGCGGCGAAGGCGGGCACCACGCAACACAGGCCGAAGCAGCGTCCGCAGTCGGCGCGCAGCTGCGCCGCCCCGGACGGCGGTGCGGTGCGGTGCGACACGCCGACGGTCCTCCTGGCGATCAGGGTGGACCACCATTGTTTCCTGTGCCGAGCCGACCGGGCAGGTCGGGGGTCACCGTGCGTGCGTGTCGTCGGCCGTCGCGGGGCGGGGCGCCGGGGTACGGGTGTCGCCCGGCGGCGGCACCAGCCGGCGGACGTCGCGCTCGCCGTCGCCGGGCCCGTACTTCTGGTCGAAGTGCCGCTTCACGACGGCGGCCGGGGTGCGGTCCCCGTCGGCGGGCTCGGCCAGCGCGAACACGCCAGGGGCCGCCCCGGGCGCGCGGGGCGGCAGCACGGCGCGCACCGTCAGCGGCCCGGTGACCCGGAACCCCCGGCAGTCGACGTAGTGCTGCCCGTCCACCGTCACGTACGGCACGCGCACCTCGACCACGTCCGACTCGTCGTGGCGCAGCGTGACCGTGACTGACCAGTACCGCTCCAGGTCGAGGGTGGCCTGCTCGTGCTCCCACAGCTCCTCGAATCGGGCGTGCACGAACCCGCCCCACGGGCTGTCCATGTCCACCTCGAGTTGCGGCACGTTGAACGACAACTTCCCGATCGGGAAGAACGAGATCAGCGCCCGCCCGTCCCACTGGTAGAGCTGGATCGACGGGGACGCGTCGTAGAGCCGGACCTGTAGGCGGTGCCGCAGCCGCGAGTCGAGCGCGTCGGCGAACGCGGCCAGGTGGCGCAGGTTGGTGCGGATCTGTCGGGGCACGTCCACCCGTTGCCGTTCCAGCTCCTCGGAGCGTTGCTGGGCGGCGGTGCAGTCGGGGTCGAGGAGGAGCAACTGCACCTGGGCGCCGTTGGCGAGCGCCGCTCGCACCGCGCTCAGGGTCTCCTCGCGGTGCCGTTGCTCCAGCAGGATCGTCCAGGTGTCGAGGATGCGCACCCGGCGACCGGAGCGGTGCAGCCGCGTCACGAACGCCTGCTGGTCGAAGCTGAGGTGCTCCTGCACCCGCGCCTTGCGGGCCTCCTCGAACATCGGGTCGAAGATGACGTACGAGATGGCCGCGAGGACCACGCTGGCTCCGAGGTTGAGCAGTAGATCGCTGAGGAAGCCGCTGCTGCGCCAGGCGGCCAGCAGCATGACGACGGCGACCGCGAAGAGTGCCCCACCGACGACGAAGGCGCGTCGCTGCCGCCTGCCCCGACCAGCCCACCCGGGCATCCGGTCCCCTTCCGCCGTCGGTCGCTCGTAGGCTGACGGTAACGGAGCCGTGCGACCACGGAGGGTGGCGGGGTGGACGAGAGCGAACGCGAGCAGGCGCTCCTCACCGTGCTGACCACCGAGCACTACGCGTTGCAGACGTCCCGCGCCGGCACCATCGCCGAGGCCACCGGCCGCGCCACGATCTTCCTGTCCGTCCTGTCGGCGGCGCTGATCGGCCTCGGCTTCGTCGCCAGCAACGACAAGCTGGTCCGGCCGTACCTGGCCGCGGTGCTGCCGACGCTGGTCATCATCGGGGTGCTGACGTTTCTGCGGCTGGTGGAGACCACCGTCGAGAACTCGTTGGACCTGCGGCGGATCCAGCGCATCCGGGCCTACTACCAACACCAGCTCGCCGGCGAGCACGACTTCTTCGCCGACGCGGTGGTGGCCGACGACGCCATGAGCACCGCCTGGAACCTGGTCGGCACCCGACCGGGGCGATGGGAGTTCCTGCTGACCACTGCGGCACTCGTGGGCGCGGTCAACGCCGTGCTGAGCGGGCTCGGCATCGCCCTGGTGGCCGCGACCGTCGGGGCCGGGGGCGTGGTGACGGTAGTGGTCGGGGTGCTGGTCGCGGTCGTGGCGTTCGCCGTGCAGTTCGTGTACATCGTGCGGATGTCGGCCGGGCGGCGACGCTGACCGACGGGCGTACCGTCGGCGGGGTGCGGATCACCCGATTCACCCACTCGTGCGTGCGGGTCGAGCACGACGGCGGGGTCCTGGTCGTCGACCCGGGAACGTGGAGCGAGCCGCGGGCCCTGGTCGGCGCGGACGCCGTCCTGGTCACCCACGAGCACACCGACCACGTGGACGTGTTGCGGCTCGCCGGTCTCGGCGTCCCCGTGTACGCCCCGGAGGGCGCCCGACTGCCGGATCTCGCCCCGCTGCCGGTGACCCGGGTGCGCGCGGGGCAACGGTTCACGGCCGCCGGCATTCCGGTCAGCGCGCACGGCGGCCGGCACGCCGCGATCCACCAGGGGCAGCCCGACTGCCCGAACCTCGGCTACCTGATCGGCGACGAGCTCTACCACCCGGGTGACGCGCTGCACGTGCCGGACGAGCCGGTGCGCACCCTGCTCGTCCCGGCCCAGGGGTCCTGGCTGCGCCTCGACGAGGCGATCCGGTTCGCCGGCGCCGTGGGCGCGGCGGCGGCGTACCCGATCCACGACGCGCAGCTCAACGAACGCGGCCTGGCCAGCGTCGCCGGCTGGTTCGCCGAGACGATCCCCGGTTACCGTCATCTGGTGCCCGGCGACACCGCCTGACCACCTGCCGTCGGGGTGCGGAAACGGGGCGCGGCGGCGGTGAGCACCGCGGCGGCCGTCGGGGCGGCCCATCCGTCGGTCAGCTCCGTGACGAGGTCGGCGACCAGCCGGGTCACGGCCGGCTCGCCACCCGGGTGCAGCGCCTCGGCGACGATCAGCACCGACGAGGTGCCCGACCGCACGGCCGACCAGCCGCTCTGCCGGTTCGTCCACCGTCGGGCGTGTGCCCGCCCGGCGGAGTCGACGAAGGTCACCTCGCCCGGCTCGGGATGTTCGGTGTCGCCCGTGAAACTCAGGTACGCCTCGTCGCCGTGTGCCGGCCGGACCACCAGGTCGCCGTCGACCCGGTCCAGGTCGAGCACCGCGACCGGGATGGCGTACGCGGCCGAGATGGCGTTGCAGAGATCGACGAGCGGGTGCACCCGGGGCAGCTCGCCGTCCAGGCGCAGCCGACGCAGCAGGGCCTCGGCGGCGCACCGGTACCTGGTGGGCCGCAGCCCCATCGCCGCGTACGCCCGCCGCCACGCCTGGATCTCCGGGAACCCGCTCTCGGCGCCGCCGGCCAACCGCCGTCGCGCGTCGGCGAGATGATCGGCCGTCCGTCCTGTCACGTCGGCGGTGGCGGTGATCCCGGCGACCTGCACCACGCCGGCGACCAGGTCGGGGTACGCGTCGCGAAGCTGCGGAGAGTGTTCGAAGTGCACTGTGGTCCTATCGTTCGGTGAGGGCGAGGGTCACGCCGAGCGCGACGAATGTGCCGGCGGCGGATCGGCGCAGCCAGTCGGTGACCCGGGGTCGGGTCAGCACCCGGTCGCGTACCCGGGCCGCGAAGACGCCGTAGCCGCTGAACACCACGAAGGTGAGCAGCATGAACACCGCGCCGCAGCCGAGCATCGCCCGGGTCGAGCCCGGTGCCGTGGTGTCCACGAACTGTGGCAGGAACGCGACGAAGAACATCGTCGGTTTCGGGTTGAGCAGGTTGACGAGCACCCCGGAGACGATCACCCGGATCGCCGATCGGGGCGGGGCGTCGGTCGTCACCGCGAAGGCGTCGCGGTCCCTCGCCATGGACCAGGCCAGGTAGAGCAGGTAGCCGACGCCGAGGTAGCGGACGGTCTCGAACGCCGCGGCGCTGGTCTGCATCAGCGCGGCCAGCCCGGTCATCGCGGCCAGCAGGTGCGGCAACGTCCCCAGCGTGCAGGCGAACGCGGCCAGCACTCCGGCCCGCGCACCCCGCGACAGGCCGGCGGAGAGCGTGAAGATCACCCCGGTGCCGGGGGTGACCACCACGATCAGCGTGGTGATCAGGAACGGGATGGTCACGATCGTCCTCCGGCGGAGTTGGCAGGTCTGGCTCCTGCTCACTCTGCTGCCACAATGGTCCGATGGGCAGAGCCAAAGCGACGGCGTCCGAGAGGTCCATATCGGCCGGGTCAGACTTCCTGCACCTGACCGTCAGCGACGCGGCGCCGGGCGGGCGCGCCGACTGGCTGACCGACAGGCTGCGGCAGGCCATCGCCGAGGGCCGGGTGCCGGTCGGTGACCGGTTGCCCCCCACCCGGGTGCTCGCCGCCGACCTCGGCGTCTCCCGGGGCGTGGTCACCGAGGCGTACCAGCGCCTCACCGAGGAGGGGCGTGTCGCCGGTCGGGGCCGGGCCGGCACTGTGGTCGTCGCCGCGCCGGCCACGCCCACATCCGCCCCGGCCGCCGCGCCGGCACCGGTCACGACCTTCCCACCGACACCGGGCACCGACATCTTCGACGCGGTACGCGCGGCGCACGCGACAATCGACCTGACGCCCGGCGTACCCGATCTGGCCGCCTTCCCGCGCGCGGACTGGCTGCGCGCCGAACGGACCGTGCTGCGCCACCTCGCCGCGGCCGACCTCGGCTACGGCGACCCGGTTGGCACGCCCGCGCTGCGGCAGGCCGTCGCCGCCTGGCTGGCCCGCAATCGCGGCATCAGCGTCGACCCCGCCGACGTGATCATCGTGGCCGGCGTCTCCCAGGCGCTCGGGCTGCTCGCCCAGGCGCTCACCGCTGCCGGCGTCGACCGCATCGCGGTCGAGGACCCGGGCTCGCTCGGGGTACGGCAGCACCTGAACAACTGGCGGATGGACACCCCGCCGATCACCGTCGACGACGCCGGGCTGCGGGTCGACGAGCTGGCCGCCAGCGGCACACCGGCCGTGATGCTCACCCCCGCGCACCAGTTCCCGACCGGCGTGGTGCTCGACGGTGACCGTCGCCGCCAACTCGTCGCCTGGGCCCGGGCCGGCGGTCTGATCATCGAGGACGACTACGACGCCGAGCACCGCTACGACCGTCCTCCGGTGCCGGCGCTACGCGGTCTGCTGCCCGAGCAGGTCTGCTACGCCGGCAGCGTCTCCAAACTGCTCGCCCCCGCCCTGCGGGTCGGCTGGCTCCTCGTGCCGCCGCGACTGCGCGAGGCGGTGGTGGCCGCCAAGCGCAACGCCGACCTGGGCAACGCCGTGCTACCGCAACTGGTGCTGGCGGAGTTGATGACCTCCGGCGCCTTCGAGCGGCATCTGCGGCTGCTGCGCCGTCGACACATCCGCCGACGGGACGCCATGATCGCCGCGCTGGCCCGCGCGTTGCCGTCGGCGACGGTGCACGGCGCGGCCGCCGGTCTGCACCTGATGATCACGCTGGACGATGCCGTGGTCGACACCGAGCTGGCCGCGGCGACGCTGGCGCGCGGGGTGAAGGTGCAACCGCTGTCCTGGCACTGCCAGCGTCCCTACCGGCCCGGCCTCGTGCTCGGCTACGCGGCCCGGACGCCCACCGAGATCGAGGACGGCGTCGCCGCTGTCGCCGCCGCGCTCGGCGACCGCTGACCATCGGCAGCGCAGTGCCGGGAATCAGCCCAGGAACAGCTGGACGAGGACCAGCACGGCGAGCAGCGCCGGCCCTCGTGACCCCTGCCGCATCAGGTCGACCGGGATCATGCCGAACGGTGTGTTGACAGTCGCGCCGCCGTAGTCGATCGGCGGGCGGGTGCCGGCCCGGAACGCGGCGGCCACCACCCCCAGCGCCAGCGTCGGCGCCAGCCAGGCCGGCCCCGGGTCGACGGTCGGCAGGGTCAGCAACCACCACACGCCCGCGCCGACGGCCGGCACCACCACGTGGATCCCGCGCAGCAGGTTGTCGCTGCCGCCGAGCGCCCGGCGTAGCCCGGGTGAGCGGCTGACCGACCGCAGACCGCCGGTCAGCCGGTTGGCGGCGAGGTACGCGAACACCACCTGCGCGGCCCCGGCCAACCCGGGCAGGGCGAGCGCGGCAGCGTACTGCACCCCGATCAGCGCCGCCCAGATCAGCACGGCGCTCGGGTGGCGGCGCAGCCGGCGTACGTCGGCCTGGAGCAGCGCCCACCAGCCGGGGCCGGGCCGGAACCGGCGGCTGCGAACCCGGCCGATCCGGCGCCAGCGGCGGCTCTCCACGAGGCCGGCGAGCAGGCTCGGATCCAGCAGGATGGTGGCCGTGGCGGCGGCGTTGGCGAACTGCGCGCCGGTGGTCAGGGTGGCCCGGTCGACCCGGGGCAGCGCGCGTACCGCGAGGATCATGCCCACGCCCGCGAGGGGCACCGCAGCGGCGAACAACGCGACGGTCGGCGTCGTCCCCGGCCGGGACAGCCCGTCGCCGAGGCGACCGACGAGCACCACCAGGGCGGTGATGACGGCCGCCGCCACCATCGGCACCGCCCCGACCACTGTCGGCCAGCGTCGCCCCGATCGGCTGCTCTGGGCGACGACGCTGAGCGCCAGCGCGGCGGCGCCCCACCCCGCGCCGGCCGCCGCCGCCCAGCCCAGGGCGGACAGGTCGGTGACCCCGCCGAGCGCCGCCACGGCCACTCCGAGCGCTGCGGTGCCGGCCGCCGCGCCCAGCATCAACAGGACGAAACGCGGCGCCAACCAGGCCCGCCGGTCGATCGGAGCGCTGGTCGCCCAGCTCTGCGTCGCCGGGGTGACCAGCAGCGGGCCCAGCGCGCGCAGACCACGCCAGGCGAGCCCCGCGCCGGCCAGCAGCGCGGCCACCGCCAGCCACCACCGCACGCCCGGCTCGGCCCGCCCCACGGTGGGGGAGTCCAGCAGGTCGCGGCTGGCGCTGATCGCGAACCAGCCGTACATGCCCACGAACAGGACCATGACGTACGCGTCGCCGAGCACGTCGCCGAGCGAATGGTCGTGGTGCCGGCTGCGGGCCTTGCGCAGGTGCGTCCGCACCTGACGGGCGGTCGGCACCCCGGCCGGCGTGTCGGCGATAGTGGCCGGCGCGGCGGTCACTTGCCGATCTCGATGCGCTCGTCGACCACCGCGTCGATCAGCTCCGGGTCGTGCGAGGCCAGCAGCACGGCCGTACCCGCCGCCCGTTCCCGGAGCAGTCGGTCGGCGAGCCACTGTCGCCCGCGGACGTCCAGCCGCTGCTCGGGCTCGTCCAGGATCAGCACCCGGCGTGGCCGGACGAAACAGGACGCCAGCGCCAGTCGGCGACGCTGCCCGCTGGACAGCGTCACCGGCAGCTGGTCGCGGGCCGGCTCCAGACCCAGCTCGGCGAGGACCTCCTCGACCGGCTCGGCGTCACCCCCGTGGGCGTACGCGACCAGCTCCAGGTGCTCGACCACGGACAGGTCGGGGAAGAAGTCGATGTCGTCCAGGGCGGCCGCCACCAGCGCCCGCACCTGAGGATCGGTCTCGTCGGCCCGTCGGCCCTGCACCAGCACCTCGCCCGAGTCCGGTCGGTCGGCGCCGACGACACAGCGCAGCAGGGTGGTCTTGCCGCTGCCGTTGGGCCCCAGCACCACCGCGATCCGGCCCGCCGGGAGCGAGAAGCTCACATCGTCGAGCACGACCAGGTTGCCGAAGTTGCGGCTGAGTCCCCGTACCGAGAGCGCGTCCACGATCACAGAGTCTCCCAGAGCCGTGCCACCGACCAACCCGAGCGACCTACGTCACGCGGCTGTCGGCGTCGTCCTCCAGTCGGCCGTCGGCGGCGGCCAACCCCTGGGCGTCGGCGACCTCCTCGGCCACCGCCGCCGCGTCCGCCCAGTGCCGCCGCGCGTCGGCCCGGTCGCCCAGCGCGGCGCAGGCGTCACCCAGGTAGAGCAGGGTGCGGGCCAGCCCGGCGGTCGGCCGCGTCTCCTCGCGCAGCCGGCGGCTCTCGGCCAGCAGCTCGTACGCCGTCCGTGCCTGCCCCGGGGTGCTGCTCAGCAGAGTCGCCCCGGCGTTGAGCAGTGCCGTCGCCCGGCTGGTCGGATCGTTGACCGACTCGTACTCGCGGAGCGCGGCGCGCCACGCCTGGGCGGCGTCCAGGTGCTCGCCGAGCGCCGCGTGCACCAGCACCAGGTTGGTCAGCGCCGCAGCGTACCCGCGCGCGTCGCCTACCGACCGGAACGTGTTGGCCGCCCGCACCAGGTGGTGGTGCGCGGTGTCCGGTTCTCCCCGGGCCAGCTGGGCCGCGCCCAGGCCCAGCTCGGTGAGGGCGTGGCCGGCACGGTCGGCGCCGGAGCGGTGCCGGCGGGACATCTCCAGGTGCTCCACCGCGTCGTCGAGCTGCCCCAGGTCGAGCAGGGCCAGGCCGAGGTTCATCCGCGCCTGGGCGTTGCCCCGCCGCCCCCGCTCGTTGACCGCGAGGGTGAGAGCGGCGGCCGCCCCCTGGGGGTCGTGCCGGCGTCGGCGCAGCACCCCCAGCTCGTTGTGCGCCCACCCGGCGATCTCCGGGCGGTCGTCGGCGGTCGGGGTGGCCAGCACGGTGCGGCAGACCTGCTCCCACTCGTCGAGCCGCTCGGCGTACGCCAGCCACCCGCACAGCGCCACGGCCAGCCGGAACCACCACCGGCGGACCCGGCGGGGCAGGGTCTCCTTCGCGCCGGCCGGCACCCGCACCACCGCCAGCAGCAGCTCCTGGTGCAGGTCGAACCAGCCGTACGGGTCGTCGTCCAGCGGCAGGGACCACTCCCGGTCCGGTGGGGAGCCGAGCACCGCCAGGTTGGCCGCGTGCCGTTCGGCTCGGCGGGCCAGGTGCCGGGTCAGCCGGGCCTGCGCGGCGACCCGGGCCCGGGCCGGATCCGCGTCCCGCAGGTGCAGCCGGGCGCTGCCGGCCAGCAGGGGACGGATCTCGTACCGGTCGCCGGGCGCGCCGACCACGAACGCCGCGGCGGCCAACCGGTCGAGCAGAGCGGTCACCAGCTCGGGGTGCCGCCCGGCCAGCGCGGCGATGGTGGGCCGGTCCACCGGGGCGGGGACCAGCGACATCAGCCGGTACAGCCGTCGAGCCTGGCGGGGTAGCGCCCGGTACGCGATGTCGCGTTCGGTGACCAGGCGGGCCGCCGGTGAGACGGCGAGCCGCTGGTGCGGTGGCGTCTGCACCGCACGGCGCAGCGCGTCCAACACGTCGGAGTGCCGCCAGCCGTGCTGGGCCGTGCGATAACCGAGCGCGCGGACGGTGCGCGGCTGCCGCCCGCACAGGTCGACGATGTCGCGTACCGCCGGGTCGGTGCGCGGGTCGGCGCGACGGACCCGGGCGGCGGGCGCGGCCCCGCCCGCCGTCGCGAACAGCCCCACCGCCTCGGACGTGCCCGGTTCGGCGATCCAGTGCGCGACCACACCCTCCAGACCGACAAGCGCCGGACCGCCGGCGAGGAGCAGGCGGCAGGTACGCGCGGTGGGCGGCAACAGTGGCCGGACCTGGTCGGGACGGTCGACGTTGTCCAGCACCAGCAGGATCTTGCGACCGTCGAGCTGGCCGCGCAGCGCGTCGGCGGCGGCGGCGAGCGCGTCCGGCCGGCCTGAGGTCGGCGGGGCGGTGCCCAGGATCCGGGCCAACGCGGTGAGCACCTGCCGGGCCGAGCGGGGTCGGCCCCGCCGCCGCAGGTCCAGATAATATTGCCCGTCGGGGAAGTCCTCCCGGCACTGGTTCGCGGCCTGCACCGCGCACGCGGAGGTGCCCACAGCGCGTCGGCCCAGCACCGCCACTGCGTGCTCGCGCGCCAGCAGACCGACCACCGCGTCGACGTGCTCGCCGCGACCGGTGAACTCGGCCGTGTAGGGCAGGGTGGGGGCCCCGGTGGCCGGTGTGGTGAGCACATCCGTCGGTTCGGGGCCGACCTCGCGGCCGGCTCGGCGGCGGCGCACCTCGTACACCACGTAACCCACGACCCCGCTGGCGGCCAGGACGATGGTCACCGGCCCGAGCACGCTCGCCGCCAGCTCGGAGAGGAGATTGCCGGCCAGGTTGCTGGCCACGTTGGCGAGGATGCTGCCGACCACGCCGCCGATCGCGATGAGCGCCGGCCAACGGGAGCCACCGCGCGCGCCACCCGGCCCGGTCACCGGACGCCCCCGGAGACGAGCCCGGCGACCAGGTGCCGCCGCGAGAGCACCACGAGCACCACCGGCAGCACCGAGGCGAGCACCGAGCTGGCGGCCAGCGCGCCACTGTTGCTCACGAAGCTGCGGGTCTGCTCGGCCAGGAACGGCCCGAGCGGCGACGCCCCCGGTCCACCGAACAGCCGACCCACCACCAGGTCGTTCCAGACCTGGACGAACTCCAGCACGGACACCGCCACCACCGCCGACCGGTTGTGCCGGGCCAACCGGCGCAGGGTGTGCCACCACCGGCGCCCACCCAGCCGGGCGTCGCGGACCTGCTCGACCGGCAGGTCGGCGAACGCGTTACGCAGCACCAGCACCGCGAACGGCACGCCCAGCGCGATGTGCACCAGGGCCAGGCCCTGAGCCGTGCCGGAGGAGAGCACCAGGCCCAGCACCTCGTTGACCGGGCCGGCGATGACCTGGATCGGCACGACGCTGGCCGCCAGCAGCAGCAGCCCGGTGGCCTGCGCGGCCGGCCCGGTCAACCAGGCCAACGGGTACGCGGCCAGCAGCGCGACCACCAGCACCGTGGCGGTCACCGCGGTGGCCAGCAGCAGGGTGAAGCCCAGCGTGCGCCACAGCTCCGTGCCGGTGACCAGGTTGCGGTACGACTCGCCATTCGGCGCTGCGGACCACCAACCGCGCGCGGCGGCGTCCACCCTGCCGTGCGCCGACGTGGCGACCAGCACCGCCAGCGGCACCAGCCAGGCGATCGCGGCACCCGCAGCGAGCAGCCGGAACACCCGCCGGGGCGGGGCGACCGGGGCGGGCTCCGGTGCCGCCTCGACGCGCGGCGGGGGCCAGGCCTGCCGGACGAAGAGCGCGGCCACCATGATGCCGCCGATGACCGCCACCAGCCACACCACGCCGAGGGCGGCGCCGTCGCCGGTGGTGGTGCCCCCGGACGTCTGCCAGATCCGCAGCGCCAGCACGGAGGCCTCGTCGCGGACCGAACCGGGGGTCATCACCAGGATGAGGTCGAACGTGCGGCTGGTGCCGACCGCCACCAACGCGAAGACCACAGCTGTCGTCCGCAGCAGCAGTGGCCGCCACTGTGCGTCCCACAGCACATGGCGGCGTCCACCGCCGTAGGCGCGGACCGCGTCGGCGAGACTCGGCGGCACCGCGTCCAGTGCGGACCGGAAGACCAGCACCGCCAACCCGACCCAGGCCCAGACGAACGCCGACATCAACGCGACGGTGACCATCCCCGGCCCGAGCAACTGCGGCGCGTCCTCGACCGGACGGCCGGTCAGTCGGGTCGCGATCAGGGTGGCCAGGCCCCGGCTCGGGTCCGGGTCGTACATCAGCCGGAAGGTGACCCCGGTGACGACCAGCGGCAACGCCACCGGCACCAGGAGGATCAACCGGACCAGCCCGCCCTCCTGGGAGCGGCGGGACGCGGCGGCGAGCAGATAACCCAGCGCCGTCACCACCGCCGGCACCAGCAGGGCCCAGAGGACCGTCCGGCCGACCACCGCGCCGGTGCCCGGGGCGGCGAGCGCGGTCCGGAAGTGCGCCGCGCCGACCCAGCGACCGTCGGTGGTGACGCTGGCGTGCATGGTCCGCAGCACCGGCCACAGCACCAGCCCGCCGAGCAGCACCGCGGCCGGCAGCAGCAGGGCCGACGTCGCGCCGGCTGCCGGATACGCCCGGCCCCGCCGGGCCGGGCCGACGTCGTCGAGGACCGCCAGCTCACCGAGGACCCGCACCTGGCTCATCGGCCGCCCCCCGCGCTGCGGGCCGCCGCGGCGAGCAGGCCGGTGGCCCGACGGATCGCCTCGCTGGCGCGGACCCCGTCGGTGACGTCGGCGAAGAAGCCCTGCATGATCCGCCAGATGCCGACCCCGTCCGAGCCGGTGAACGCGCCGGGCAACTGGTCGGAGAGGTCGAAACGAAGGGTGCCAGGAGTCCGCATCTCCTCGGCGAGCCCCTGGCCGACGCGGTCCCGGTAGCTGCCGATCGCGACGTTGGTGTTGGGCGAGAGGTAGCCGCCGGCGCGCAGCCACGGCTGGAACGAGTCGGCCCTGGTGAGCCACTCGACCAGCTCGACCCCGCCCCGGGCGTCGGCGAACGCCACGGCCGCGTCCCCGCCGACGATCAGTGGGCCGCCGCCCGGCTCGGCGCCCGGGAACCGGAATGTGACAGGCGCCTCCGGGCCGCGCTGGAACGGGTCGGCGACGTCGGCGGTGAAGTCGGCCCCGACGAGCATCACCGCCCGCTTCGTGTGCACCACCTGGATCACCGACTCCTCGTACTGGGTGAGCAGGGCACGACGGCCGCCGCCGACGAACGCCCCGTTGATGCTCCAGAGCCCGGCGAGCCGGTCCAGCGTGTCGCGCACCGGTCTGCCCTGCCAGTCGGCGTCCGCTCGGGCGAGGGCGCTGTAGCTCTCGGGTGCCACGTCGGCCAGGACGTTCTCGAACCAGTCGGTCAGCACCCAGCCGTCTGCGGCGCCGATGGCCAGGGGTGCCGGCCCGCCGGCGCGCCGGGCGAGCGCGCCGAGCTCCTGGGTACGCCGGACCAGCGCGTCCCAGTTGGCCGGCTGCACGGGCAGCACCGAGGGCAGGTGCCAGACCAGCGACTTGTGCGCCGCCTTGACCCAGACGCCGTAGCGCTGGCCGCCCTCGGCCGTCAGCAGCTCGCCCAGCCCGGCGGGTACGGCGTACTCGGTGGAACCGCGCACCGGGCTCAGCCATCCGCGCTGGGCGTACTCGGTGACCAGGCCGGGGCGCGGCAGGATCGCCACGTCCGGGCTGGTGCCGGCCAGGTGTCGGGCGCGCAGGAACGCGTCGATGTCGTTGCCGGCGCTGACCACCTGCACGGGGGCGGGGTAGCCGGCGACGACCTCGCGGAACCGGTCCAGTTCGCTGGTGCTCCAGACCACCGCGACCTGCACCGACCGCGCCCCGCCGGAGCAGCCCGCGGCCAGGGCGGTGGCGCCCGCAGCGGCGGCGCGTAGCAGCGTACGACGGCTCGTTCGGGCGGCCGGCCTCATCGGGGCGCCTCGCTCGGCTCGGTGATCAGCTCGTGCCGCACCGGGATCTCGGCCAGGGTGGCCGGGTCGGCGGTGCAGACCAGCACCGCCACGCCGGGGGCGTCCGGTGGTGAGAGTCGAGGCATCAGGTCACCGAGGCGGCTGTCGCCCGCCGAGCCGGCCGGCAGGTCGACCACCAGCACCTCGGGCAGGCAGGCCGCCGCTCGGGCGAGCGCCACCCGGAACCGCTGGGCGGCGGAGATCTGGTGCGGCAGCAGGGCGAGCGAGAGCGCCAACTCGAGCCGGTCGACCACGGTGGCCGTCCAGTCGTTGGCCACCTCGTGCACCCGTTCGCGTTTGCGCTGGCCGTACTCGATGTTGCGCCGCACGGTGAGCTGCGGCAGCAGCGCGCCGCCGGCGGGCACGTAGCCGATCTGCCGGCGGGGCGGCGGCAGGCCGGTGACGTCCCGGTCGCCGACGAGGACGCGCCCGGTCACCGGCGGGGCGAGCCCGGCCAGCACCCGGGCGACCGCCGTGCCGAAGCGGGGCGGCGCCACCAGGGCGGCGAGCGTGCCGGCGGGAACGTCGAGGGTCACCGGCCCGGTGCCGGGGACGGCGACCAGTGCGCGTAGCCGTAACGTGGCCCTCACCTCCGGTAACCATTGATGACCGTCCCAGGGTGGCACACCGTGCCGACAATCGACGCCCCCGACGCTTCCACTGTGGAGAGGGCCGGGGCTGTTCAGGCGGGGGAGTAGAGCGCGGCGAGCCCGGCCGCCGTGGCCGCCAACCGTTCGCGCAGCGCCACCGGGGTCAGTACCTCGACGTCGGCGCCGAGGCGCAGCAGGTCGCCGTGGGCGTGGGTGAGTGACTCGATCGGCAGCACCGCGGTCACCCAACCCCGCGCGTCCGGTGGCCCGGCGCTGGTGTCCATCGCTGTCACCACCGGATCGCTGCCGATCTCGCGCAGCCGCTCCCGCCCGGCCGGGGAGAGCCGGACGTGGGCCTCGTCGCGGTGCAGCCGGGCCCGGAACTGCACCACGTGCGACCGCCACCAGGACGGCAGGTCGAAGTCGGCGGGTCGGTCGAACTCCTGCGCCAGTGGGGTCAACGCGAGGATCTGGTTGACCCGGTAGGTCGCCGGCGCGCCCCGGCCGGGCTGGTCGGCCACCACATACCAACGGCCGCCCTTGAGCACCAGGCCGTACGGCTCCAGGACCCGGGTCACCTCGCCGTTCCAGCCGCGGTAGCGCACCTCGACGCGGTGCTGTCGCCAGACCGCCTCGGCCGTGCGGGCCAGCTCGGGGGAGGCGTCGCCGTCGGCATACCACCCGGGAGTGTCCAGGTGGAAGCGTTGTTGCAGTTGGGTCGCCCGGCCGCGCAGCGGCTCGGGGAGAGCGGCGTGCAGCTTGAGTTGCAGCGCGGCCACCACGTCGCCGTAGCCCAGCTCGTCGGCGGGGCCGGGCAGCCCGGCGAGGAACAGCCGGTCGGCCTCCTCGGCGGTCAGCCCGGTCAGTCGGGTCCGCCAGCCGTCGACCAGGTGGTAGCCGCCGGCGTGCCCGGCCTCGCCGTAGAGCGGGATGCCGGCGGCGTGCAGTGACTCGACGTCCCGGTAGATGGTGCGGGGGGAGACGGCCAACCGTTCGGCGAGTTGTGTGGCGGTCAACCGCCCGTGCGACTGGAGCAGCATCAGAAGGGAGAGAAGTCGACTGGCGCGCACTTCACTGACACTAGTTGTCAGGGGACCCGTCCTACCGTCCCGACATGGCATTTCGCGACAAGGAACTACGAACGCCCGGATCGGTGCTGGTGGACGGCCGGCACCTCAAGCGTTACCACATCGACCAGCCGGAGCGACCCATCGAACCCGAGGTGGAGAAGGCCGCGTACGAAGAGCTGCCCCTACTCCTGGTCGACCTCGTCGACGACGGCACCCCGGCCGCCGGGTGGGTGGTGCTGCACCGGGGCGCGGACACCGGCGCCTACCTGCTGGCGTACACCTGGGTGTGGGACAACGCGGTGGAGGTCCGTGTCGCCGCGGCCGGGCAGCCGGCGCTGGACTGCCCGGACGACGACCCGACCCACTTCGTCGAGGTACGTCGACCCGCCGTCGGCTGCGTCTGGGAGCTGGCGGTGCTGGAGCACGAGCGGGCCGCCTGGGTGCGGCACATGCTTGCGCCGGAGGCTCCCAACCTGGCTGGATATCTGAACGACTCACGAGTGGAAGGGCCGGTGGGCCACTGATGGGCGACTTCGACTTCTTCAAGGGCACCTGGAACGTCGTCAACCGGCGGCTGCGCAAGCGGCTGGTCGGCTCCGACGAGTGGGAGGAGTTCCCGGGGGTGTCGGTGGCGCACGGCTTCTTCGCCGGCGGCGGTCACTTCGACGAGATCACGTTCCCGACCAAGGGCTCCGCCGGCGCCACGATCCGGGTCTTCGACCCGGCCCGGCAGGAGTGGTCGATCTACTGGATGAGCAGCGACACCGGTGTGCTGGGGCTGCCCCCGATGGTGGGTCGCTTCGTCGACGGGGTCGGCCACTTCTACGCCGACGACCAGCACGAGGGGCGCCCGGTCCGGTGTCGGTTCATCTGGTCGGACATCAGCGCCACCACGGCACGCTGGGAGCAGGCGTTCTCGGTCGACGGCGAGCAGACCTGGGAGACCAACTGGATCATGGAGTTCACCCGGGCGTCCTAGCCGCGGAGACCCGGACCCCGCGAGCCGTACGCGGGGCCGAACACCACAAGCAGCGCCAGGTCCTCGGTCACCTCGTCGAACCGGTGCTCCTCGCCGGCCGGCACGAAGATCACCGAACCCGGGCCCACCTCGGCCGCGCCGTCCGGAGTCACGATCCGGGCCCGCCCCGCGGTGACCACGTAGATCTCATCCTCGGTGTGCGGGCTCTGATCGTCGAGTCCGCCCACCGGGATGCAGTACGTGCCCACCGACAGGTCCGGCACTCTCAGGTGCTCGACCCAGTCGTTGGCGACCCCGGTGGGTGCGGTCCACCGGCCCGCGCCTTCGATGATCAGCATGGCGGAAGCCTAGAGCCTGTGGCGTGAGGGGAGTTCAGGCCGGGTCGCCCACCGTCGCGCTCGGGCGGACGTCGCGGCGGCGTAACACCACGGTCAGCGCCACGAGGGCGACCAGCAGGGCCGCGAGTACGTACACCGGGGCGGGGCCGAGCGGCGCGAGCAGCGCCAGCAGCGCGACGACCGGGAACGCGACGACCACCGCGCCGTGCTGCTGCCGGCGTACGTGCAGCACCCAGACCGTGAGCAGGAAGACGGCGATCGGGACGGCCACCGCGTACCCGGCGATCCTTTCCGAGATGTCCGCGAGGTGCCGCTCGTAGTCCACCGACACGCTCAGGCCGGCGCCGACCGCGGCGATCGCCGCGAAGATCAGATAGTGGCCATAACCCCAGATCAGGGAGTACGGCTGCCGGTCGGGAGCCTCGTTCGGCCGGTCGAAGTAGAGCCACCAGAGCGCGAACACGACGACCGCGCCGGCCGCCGCGAGCGACCAGAGGTCGTGTTCCCCGGCGTCGAGCCCGTCCTGGATCGTCAACGAGACGGCCCCCACCGCCTCACCGAGCACGATCAGGGTGAACAGGCCGTACCGCTCGGTGATGTGCGCCGGGTGCCACGGGGTCATCCCGGGGCGTTCGGCCACCGCCGGCACCAGCAGGTCGGCCAGAGCGAGCAGCACGAACGCCGCGATGCCCCACTCGGCGGGCAGCAGCAATCGCAGCAGCCAGCCGAGCTGCACCACCGTCACGCCGATCGCGTAGCGGCGCGCCGCCGCCCGGTGCGCCGGGTCGCCGATGGCCGCTCGGCTCCACTGCACGACGGCGGCCAGCCGCATCACCACGTACCCGTAGGTGATCACGGTGAAATCGCCGTCGGTGAACCCCTGGGTCACCCCGGCGGCAATGATCAACGCCCCGGCGATCTGCACCAGCGTGGTGATCCGGTAGAGGTCGTCGTCGGTGTCGTAGGCCGAGGCGAACCAGGTGAAGTTCATCCACGACCACCAGATCGCGAAGAACACCATCAGGTACCTGGTCAGCGCGTGGCCGAGGTGGCCCTCGGAGACGTCGTGGTGCAGGTTGCCGGCGGCCTGCGCCACGGCCACCACGAAGCACAGGTCGAAGAAGAGTTCCAGCGGCGTGGCCGTGCGGTGCGGCTCGTCGCGACGATGAGGGCGCATCGGCCGGTAGAACGGCCGCAGCGACCGAGACTGGGTCACCGCAGATCCTCCGGCGCCCGCCGGTCAGCCGCGCCGACGGCCGTGGGTAAGCCCCTCCAGCACCAGGGTCAGGCCCGCCCCCACCAGCCACACGTCCTTCGCGAGCCCCGCGCCCTGCTGGG
The DNA here is from genome assembly GCF_015751765.1 of Micromonospora ureilytica. Classification (NCBI taxonomy): domain Bacteria; kingdom Bacillati; phylum Actinomycetota; class Actinomycetes; order Micromonosporales; family Micromonosporaceae; genus Micromonospora; species Micromonospora ureilytica. The sequence continues at coordinate 2,538,338 of NZ_JADOTX010000001.1, read as the reverse complement.
TCGGGCGGATGCTGCCGGGTTCGCGCATCCCCGGCGTCTTCAGGTACAGCTGCGCCAGGCCCGCGCCGAACGCGGTCAGGCCGAGCCCGACCAGGGGCGCCGGGACGAACGGTGCGATCAGCGCGGCCCCCAGGGCGATCTCCGAGTACGCCAGCAGCTTGGCGAAGCGCGCCGGCTCCAACTGGCCGAGCTGGGGCATGGCGGCGACCGCCATACCGTGCAAGCCCTCCGCGGCGGTGCCCTCCAGGGTGCGCTTGCCCAGACCCGAGTTGAGGAAGTACGCGCCGATGCTGACCCGCAGTGGCAGGTGCGCGAATTTCATTGTCACTCCCGTTGGCCGTGGTCGAATGCGGCCCGCGTACCCCGGACCGCCCGCGATAACCGCCGGGCCGGCTGGGCTGGCCGTGGTGGTCGCGGTAGGTTCGCCGGGGGGCCCACCGCCGGGCCCGTGGCACACCCGCCCACCCCGGCGCCCGGCCCTGCCGCAGACCACCAGCAGGAGGCGAAGTGAGCCAGGAAGTCCGGGGAGTCATCTCCCGCAGCAAGGGCGCGCCGGTCGAGGTCACCACCATCGTGGTGCCCGATCCGGGGCCCGGTGAGGCGATCGTCCGGATCCAGTCGTGCGGTGTCTGCCACACCGACCTGCACTACCGCGAGGGTGGCATCAACGACGACTACCCGTTCCTGCTCGGTCACGAGGCGGCCGGCATCGTGGAGCAGGTCGGCGAGGGCGTGACGGATGTAGCCCCGGGCGATTTCGTGGTGCTCAACTGGCGGGCGGTCTGCGGAGTCTGCCGCGCCTGCCGCCGGGGTCGGCCCTGGTACTGCTTCAACACCCACAACGCCACCCAGCGGATGACCCTCTCCGACGGCACCGAACTCGCCCCGGCGCTGGGCATCGGGGCGTTCGCCGAGAAGACCCTGGTGCACGCCGGGCAGTGCACGAAGGTGGACCCGGCGGCCCGTCCCGCCGCCGTGGGTCTGCTCGGGTGCGGGGTGATGGCCGGGCTGGGCGCGGCGATGAACACCGGCAACGTCACCCGGGGCGACTCGGTCGCGGTGATCGGCTGCGGCGGCGTCGGGGACGCGGCGGTCGCCGGCGCGGCCCTCGCCGGCGCCACCACGATCGTTGCCGTGGACACCGACAGCCGCAAGCTCGACTGGGCCCGCAAGTTCGGCGCCACGCACACCGTGAACGCCTCCGAGACCGACCCGGTCGAGGCGATCCGTGCCGCCACCGGTGGCTTCGGCGCGGACGTGGTGATCGACGCGGTGGGCCGACCGGAGACGTGGAAGCAGGCTTTCTACGCTCGCGACCTGGCCGGCACCGTGGTGCTGGTCGGCGTACCCACCCCGCAGATGCAGATCGAGCTGCCGCTGCTCGACGTCTTCGGGCGCGGGGGCGCCCTCAAGTCCAGTTGGTACGGCGACTGCCTGCCCAGCCGGGACTTCCCGATGCTCACCGAGCTGTATCTGCAGGGCCGGCTCGACCTCGACGCGTTCGTCACCGAGGAGATCGCGCTCGACCAGGTCGAGAACGCCTTCGAGCGGATGCACCACGGCGACGTGCTCCGCTCGGTGGTGGTGTTCCCGTGACCGCCCGCGTCGACCGCGCGGTCACCTCGGGCACGTTCTCCCTGGACGGGCAGACGTTCGACGTGGACAACAACGTCTGGGTGATCGGTGACGACCACGAGTGCGTCATCCTGGACGCGCCGCACGACGTGGCGGCGATCCTCGCCCTGGTGGGCGACCGGCAGGTCCGGGCGATCCTGGCCACCCACGCCCACGACGACCACGTCCGGGTGGCGCCCGAGCTGGCCGAGGCCACCGGCGCGCCGGTGCTGCTGCACGCCGAGGACCGGGTCCTCTGGGACATGGTCCACCCGCACCTGCCCCCGCACGGCGAGCTGCACGACGGGCAGAGCATCGAGGTGGGCGGCACCACGCTCTGGGTGCTGCACACCCCCGGGCACAGCCCCGGCGCGTGCAGCTTCCACGCGCCGGAGCTGGGCGCGGTGTTCACCGGTGACACGCTCTTCGCCGGTGGCCCGGGCGCGACGGGCCGCTCGTACAGCGACTTCGACACCATCGTCGGGTCGATCCGCACCCGCCTGCTGACCCTCCCGGCGGAGACGGTCGTGCACACCGGCCACGGCGACGACACGACGATCGGTGCGGAGGCGCCGCACCTGCAGGAGTGGCTGGCCCGCGGCCACTGAGCCCTGTGGGTGTTCTCGGTTGGGGCCCGTCCAGGATTGGCTTTCGCTCCCTCCTGGACGGTCCCGACCGAATACCTAGCGGCGACGCTAGGATCGCGCCCATGGCCGCCGACTCGCCCGCACCCGTCGTCCGTCAGCTGCGCCTCGTGGTGGAGGCCGCCGACCACGAGGCCGCCGTCGCGTTCTTCCGTGACGCGCTGGGCCTGCCGGAGGAGGCGGCGTTCAGCGGGGAGGGGGATGCGCGAGTGGTGATCCTGGACGCCGGGCGCGCCACCCTGGAGATCGCCAACCCCGCGCAGAAACGCCTGATCGACGAGGTCGAGGTGGGTCGGCAGGTCGCACCGCGCATCCGGGTGGCCTTCGAGGTGGACGACGCGGAGGCGACGACGGCCCGACTGGTGGCCGCCGGGGCGAGCGAGATCGCGCCGCCGACGCGTACGCCGTGGCAGTCGCTCAACTCCCGCCTCGACGCCCCCGCCGACCTGCACATCACCATCTTCCAGGAACTCGTCACTCCGGACGAGGGTGTCGGGACGCGGGATGAGCAGCCCGAAGGTGACGGCGACAACTGAGCCAGGTGGCGGGTGGACCGGTGCCCCACCTGACCCTCGGTGCTGGCCTAAACGCCCACTCACGGTAGCTACAAACTCCTAGCCGCCTGCCTCCCCATCACCCTTCCATGGCCCTTTGCTCTGCTTACCTATACGCACCACGTCCCGTGAGCTGCGAATGGACCCTTTCCGCCAGCCACGGAGGTTCCTCACCGTGGTCACGGAAAGTGGCCGGTGCGTATAAGTAAGCAGAGCAAAGGCTGGCGTTCGGACATTGCCCCCGGGCTCCGAAAACACCCACCGTCACGGCTGTCTGACCTGATGTCGAGCGAGCCCTCATGTCCGACTCTGCGCCGTGACCGGGACCGCACCGGCCGACGCGCGGGGCATTTCCGGAATGCCCGACAGGTGAACCCGGTTGTGTCCCCCGTACCGCCGGAGCCCAAACCCTTTCCGCGGTCATCTCCCGAGGAGCGTTCACCCCGGAGCGTTCCGCACGATCGAAAGGGCAACCATCGTGAAGCTCGACTTCACTCGATGGCTCCCCGCCATCGCTAAGGACTCGTACCGCAAGACCGCGCTGAGCGTGGCGGGTGTGGCCGCCCTCGGCGGTTTGGCGCTCGCGCCGACCGCAGCCGCCGCCCCGGTCACCTCCGGACCGCACCAGGGCGCCGTCGCCGCCATCGACCTCGCCACCGGCAAGGCCGCGACCTCGGCACACCAGGATGAGCAGCCAGTCGAGTCGGGCCTTACCACCGGCTCCGCCACCGGTAAGCCGCCGGCGGGCAAGCCGAGCCGTGCCCAGCTGATCCCGCACGGCATCGAGGGCGCGCAGTCGCGCGTACCCCTCGACGACGCGCAGCTGGCCAACGCCCGGGCCATCGTCGACGCCGCCAAGAAGACAGGCGTCGGTGACCGGGGCGCGGTGATCGGCGTCGCCACCTCGCTACAGGAGTCGAAGCTGTACAACCTCGGCCACCTCGGCGCCTACAACGACCACGACTCGCAGGGCCTGTTCCAGCAGCGTCCGTCGTCCGGTTGGGGCACGCCCGACCAGATCACCGACCCGGAGTACGCCGCCACGGCGTTCTTCACCGCACTCAAGAACGTCGGCGGCTGGCAGGACCTGCCGCTGACCACCGCCGCGCAGACCGTACAGGTCTCCGCCTTCCCGTACGCGTACGCGCAGTGGGAAGAGCAGGCGGCGGACGTCGTCCAGCAGCTCTGGTGACACCCGCACACGAGGCCGGCCGGCTCCCTTCGACGGGAGCCGGCCGGTTTCTTGCTGTTCAGGTACCTCAGCAGGCCGGGTAGAGGCGGCGGGTGCCGACCCCGGCCGCGTACGCGTCCCGGTCACTGAACCGGCAGCCGTAGTCGGGTCGGGCCACCACCGCCGGATCGGTCACGGTGTCGCCGGCCGGGCGCTTCCCGGCGCGTACCCAGGACACCAGGTCGTCCCAGGCGGCGCCGGCCTCCGCCGGGGTGAACTCGCAGTGCTGCGTGGCGCGGATCGCCCGCTGCACCACCAGCTTGCCGCGACCGTTCCGCGCGACGTCGGTGGCGTACGCCTGCTCCATGCTGAACGGTACGAACAGGTCGCCGAGACCGTGCAGGCTGAGCACCGGCGCCGTTGGGCGGCCGGCGATCCGCGGCACCTCGGTCAGCGTCGGCAGGAGCCGCTGCCACACGTTCTCCGGGGCGACCCGCTGCACCGTCGCGTTGACGTTGACCGGGCTGTTCGGGGTGTAGCGGGTGAGCAGGTTGGTGGCGAGCTGGCCGGGCCGCTGCGCGGGGGAGTCCCCACCACTGGTCACCATGATCGAGAAGAGGAAGTCCTTCCAGACCGCGAACGCGGCGTCCGCCCCCGGACGGGGCCCGCCGGAACGGTTCACCGTGATCGCCCGCAGCTGCTTGCCCCGGTCCGTGGTGGTGTCCGGCCCGGTGGGGGTCAGCCCGGCCAGGCCGAGCGCCACCTGGATGCGGGGCACCGCGTTGGTCAGATAGTCAGCCGGCGTGGGATAGGCCGGCACCCCGGCGAGCGCCTGCGCGACCAGGTTGTAGTCCAGGTAGAAGTCGAGCAACGTCTGATCGCCGAGCACCCCGCACATCGGCAACCCGCCGTCGTAGAAGCCGGGGTACTGCTCCAGCGAACGGCCGATGACGTACCCACCCATCGACACGCCGGCGACGTAGGTGTGCTGCGGCCGACGGACCGTGCGCCCGAAGTGGTCGGCGAGATCCTTCGTCCCCAGCACCCCGGAGCGGATGTCGAAGCCGTTACGGTCGTACGAGGACGATGCCCATGCGTACCCCTGCCCCAGCAGACGCTCGCGCAGCCCGAACGCCGGCGGTTCCGGCGAGAGCACCGTGCCCTGGCCGCGGTAGCCGTGCGCCCACAACACCAGGTCGCCGTTCCACCGGGCGGGGACCTCGATGATGTACCCGGCGTGGCGGTGCACGCCCTGGCGTACCGTCGTCGGCTTGCCGCCCACGACCAGCGGGGCCACCGGCGGATTCTCGATGGTGTAGCCGGGCAGCGGCTTGCCGCCACGCGCGTCGCGACCGGTGGCGCCGGCCGGCGCGGCACCGGCCAGCCCGACCGCGAGGGTCAGCGTCGCCGTGGCGGCCAGCAGCCGGCGAAGGCTACGAACGGGTGTGGACAGCATCGACGCTCCCCATCGGACGGTTGTCGCCCGGGGGCGACCAGCGGGACGGTTGCCTACCGGCCGGTAGCGTCCTGAACCTAGAACCGCCTTCGATCAGTGTCAATGGGTGTGCTGATCGGTCGGTCAGACACTGACCATTCGTCGTGGCCCTGCCGTACCCGGTCGTTCGGGTCGGCAGGCCGATCGGGTTGACTGGTCGTCGTGAACGAGTCGATCTGGGAGGCGGCCCGCGCGTCGCGCAGCTGGCTGGACGCGGCGAACGGCACCGGGCAGACCGAACTGACCTGTCGCATCCTCAAGCTGACGGAGGAAGCGGGGGAGGCGTCGGCCGCCTGGATCGGTCTGCTCGGGCAGAATCCACGCAAGGGTGTCACCCACACCCGCGAGGACGTCGCGGCGGAGTTGGCCGACGTCGCTTTCACCGCGCTGGTGGCCATCGAAAGCCTGGGGCTGGACGCGCAAACCGCCCTGGACACCTGCGCCGCAAAGGTGCGCTCCCGCCTGACAAGCCAGGAACGCCCCTAGCGTCCGGCCGCCTCCGTCCGTCCTCTCCGCCAGTCGCCATGCCGGGCGCTGTGTGAACGTTGCGGCATCGGATGAGTCTCGCCGGTCGCCGAATTCGTGATCGACTCGGTTTCCTTGATGTCGGGGTGTCCTGGCGTCCCGGATGCCCCGAATTCCGTGAACCCGCGTCGATCACGCGAGGGGGAGGCGATTCGACGCCATGGACCCGTCTTGAGTGGGTGATTTGTCCGGTCGTGGGAGTTTGTGGGTGGTGACCGGTCCCACCCGTGGGCCGGAATCATGGCCGGGCCGGGGTCGTTACATACCCTGACGATCGCAGTACCACCGACCCGCCGCCCGGCCCCCCGGCTGGTTGCGCAGGTCGGAATGCCAGCCCCGGCACGGTCGTTACAGTCCCTACGAGCGACCGCAGGCACCGCCACTACGCGGGTGCCAATGGATGGGCCGACCCCGGAATGACCCCCGGCCCCCGGTCGTTACACATGGACCCGGCGCCACGAGCCCTCGCTCGTTAGGTCGCCGACCCCGACGCCCTACTCGGCGTCACCGCCCAAAACTTTTCCCCCTGTTTTGTGCAGCGCCGGACGAGGTGCTCACACCCCTGCCGCCGCCCCCCTTTGGTGGTCGGGGTGTCCTACCCCCGAAGGAGCTACCCCCATGAACACGATCATGCGTAAGAGCATGCTGTCCGTTGCGGGTCTCGCGTTCGCCGGTGGTGTCTTCGCCGGCCCGATCGCCCACGTGGCCAACCCGGTCGACACCAAGCCGGTCGCGGTTGCGGTCCAGGCCGACAAGCCCGACACGAGCAAGCTGATCCCGCACGGCACCCAGGGCGACCAGTCCCGGATCACCCTGAACGACGAGCAGACCGCCAACGTCAAGGCGATCATCGCCGCCACGAAGAAGGCGGGTCTGCCGGAGCGGGCCGCGGTCATCTCCATCGCCACGAGCCTGCAGGAGTCGAAGTTGGAGAACCTGGGTCACCTCGGTGACATGAACGACCACGACTCGCTGGGCCTGTTCCAGCAGCGCCCGTCCAGTGGTTGGGGCACCCCGGAGCAGATCACCGACCCTGAGTACTCCACGACCGCGTTCCTGAAGGGCCTCAAGCAGGTCGACGGCTGGCAGGACATGCCGCTGACCGAGGCCGCGCAGACCGTCCAGGTTTCCGCGTACCCGGACGCGTACGCCCAGTGGGAGCAGCAGGCCGCCGACCTGGTCGGCCAGTACTGGAACGGCTGACCCGCGTCACCGCACCACCGCAGTACACCGACCGCTGGCCGGCACTCCGCAACCCGGGGTGCCGGCCAGCGGCCTTTCTGCTGTCGCCGGGCGGACGACGTCGTCTGGTCGACGAGTTATCCGTAGATCTTGGACACTTTCCGTTCCGCGCTAACGGAAAGTGTCCAAGATTCACGTTGGCGAACGTGGCGGAGTGACGTGATCGGCGGCGGGTGATCCGATCGGCTGGCGGGTACGTACCCCTGGACGGGGACCGGCGGAGGGATAAAGGCATGGCCGCAGTGGGGTACGGCGCGGATCGCGGACCGGAATCAGAGCCGGAACCCTCCGGCGAGGCCGTACCACGACGGTGGTCCAGCGGTGCTCGCCTGCTGGTGGCTGCCGCCGCCGTCGTGCTGCTCCTGGGTGCGGCAGCGGTGGGCGTGATCATTGCCGATCCCGACCGTCTCGGCATGACCTACTCCGGCCAATCCGACAGCACTCGCCCCGACGGCACCCAACCCGACGGCGCTCGGCCCGGTGACGGCGGCCGTCCGGGAGGCGTCGCTGACCCGGACGCGGCTGGGGACCGCCGCGGTGGTGCGGGTGCCGCGGACGAGCAACTGTTGACAGCTCCGCTGGCAGGTCGGCAGAACGGAACCTTCGTGCTCGCGGATGGGCTGTCCTCGTTCGAGCTGCGGGTGGCCGAGTTGGGCGACGACCTGTACCGGATCAGTACCCCGGCCGGCTCGGGTGTGGCGGGCCGACCGGCGGTGCAGGGGGAGACCGTGCGGCTTGACCTCGTGGAGTCCGGGACGCGCGGGCCGCGGGCCGTGCGGGTGTTGCTCAACGAGCGGGTCGCCTGGCGTCTCCACCTCGTTGGCGGGGTGAGCAGTCAGGTGTTGGACCTGACCCGGGCCCGGCTGCTGGGGGTGGAACTCGCCGGCGGCTCCAGCCGCACCGAGATTCTCCTGCCACCGATCACCGCCGCCGTCTCCGGCAACCCCGCCGGCATGCTGACCGTACGACTCACCGGTGGGACCAGCCAGCTCGACATCCGGGTTCCCGGGGAGACTCCGGTACGGGTTCGGGTGGGAGCCGGGGCCGGCTCGGTAGTGGTACGCGAGGACCGCTGGGATGGGGTGGCCGCGGGCTCGGTGCTGGGTACGCCGGGTTGGGACCGGTCGGCGGCGCGCCTGTACCTGGACCTGGTCGCCGGCGCCAACAGCGTGATCGTGTCCTCCAGCAACCGGTGAACCCTCGCCGGGTCAGCCCCGCCCCGGTCAGCCCCACGCCGGGTCAGCCCACACCGAACCCTGCCCGCCCTGGCTCGAAGCGCCGCTGTCGTGGGTGGGCGTGCGCGTACAGTCGGGCGGTGGAGCGTACTGAATCGATGCTGGCGCAGACCCGACCGCCTGGCGTGGCCGACGTCGATCCCGGCAGTGTGTTGTTGCCCGGCCACGACGTGCCGTTGGGTCGCTACACCACGGTGCGGCGGTTGCTTCCGCAGCGCGCTCGTCGGATGGTCGGCGCGTGGTGTTTCGTGGATCATTTCGGCCCGGACGATGTGGCGCAGCGGCCCGGTATGGAGGTGCCGCCGCACCCGCATACCGGGCTGCAGACGGTGACGTGGCTGCTCGACGGTGAGATCCTGCACCGGGACAGCCTCGGCAACGTGCAGCCGATCGTGCCCGGCCAGCTGAACGTGATGACGTCCGGGAACGGTATCGCCCACTCGGAGCGTTCGCCGGCCACCCACCCTCCGGTGATGCACGGTGTGCAGCTCTGGGTGGCGCTGCCGGACCCGGCGCGGGCCGGCGCGGCGGATTTCGCGCACCACGCCGACCTGCCGCGCTGGCGGGACGGCGATCTGGACGTCACCCTGCTGGTCGGCGAGTTCGCCGGGGAGCGGTCACCGGCGGTGGTGCACACCCCGCTGGTGGGGGTGCAGCTGGAGCTGCGCGGCGAGGCGCCGGCGACGATGTCGTTGCGGCCGGATTTCGAGTACGCGGTGCTGGCGATGTCCGGGTCCGCGGAGGCGGCCGGGGTCGGCTTCGAGCCGGGGGCGCTGCTGTATCTGGGCTCGGGCCGCCGGGAGCTGACCGTGCGGGGCGGGGCTGGGGCCCGGTTGTTGCTGCTGGGCGGTACGCCGTTCGAGGAGCCGTTGGTGATGTGGTGGAACTTCGTCGGCCGGTCGCACGAGGAGGTCGCCGCCGCCCGGGAGGACTGGATGGCCGGCGACGGACGCTTCGGTGTGGTCGCCGACGATGCGGCGCCGCCGCTGCCGGCGCCCGCCCTGCCCACGACCCGCCTGAAGGCCCGGGACCGCACTGGCGGCCTGCACGGCTGACCACACCGGGGCACCCAGCCGTGACGTGCGCTGGCCCACACTTCCCCAAATTCTGACCAAACGGAGGATGTTCTGCCGTATGGTTGGACCCGGCAGTGCTGGCCGCTCGGTTCGAGCGCACCTCCACCGCCTGGTGACCCGCGACCGGTTCGGATGCGGTTCACCGCCTGGGCAGGCTTGCGTGGCGCCCTGGGTCGCGGTTCGTGACCAGGGGCGCCCGCCTGTCCCGGCCCTTCGATCGGCCCCGCCCCGTGTCGCACTCCGGGGACCGCGCGGCCGAAAGGGATACAAAGCCAGCACCCTCAGCGGGCCAGGCCCGCCAGCAGGTTCACGGTGACGGCGATGATGAACGCGCCGAACAGGTACGACACCATCGAGTGGCGCAGCACCGTACGACGCATCTCGTTGCTCGTCAGGTTGGTGTCGGAGATCTGGAACGTCGTGCCGATGGTGAACGCCACGTACGCGAAGTCGGAGTAGCGCGGCGGTTCGGGCTGGTTGAAGTTCACCCCGCCGTCGGGGCCCGTGTAGTAGATCCGGGCGTACCGGGCGGCGAACAGGGTGTGCACCACGAACCAGGAGAGCACCACACTGAGCACGCCCAGGCCGCTGTGCAGTTCCCGGGCCGTCCCGGGGGGCGCGCTCTGCGCGCTGGCCACGACCAACCCCACGGCCAGCAGGCTGGCCAGGCAGGCGACGAGCAGCAGAGCGTCCCGGATCGCCCGATTCGGGTCTTCGTGGACGGCCAGTTGGGCGGTCCGCTCGGCGTCCATCGGCCAGATTTTGTGCCAGACCAGCGCGAGCCAGCTCAGCGCGCCCACGTCCCAACCGGCCAGCGCGGCGAGCGGCAGTGGCAGCAGCAGCGCGAAGGCGCAGCCGGAAATGACGCCGACCACCGCCACCACGGCGAGCTGCTTAGCAGCAGCCGGGAAACGCACGTCCGCTGGCCGGTCGGGGCCGGTCTGGGTCATCCCGGCCGCTCCCGGGTCGGGGTGGTGGGCGTCACCGCCGGTTCAGATGCCGCGCAGGTGCTGCGAGACCCGGTTGTGCTTCTTGTCCCGGGCCTGCTCGGCCCGCTGGGCGGGGCCGACCTCGGGCGCCGCCTCGATCCCGGCCGACCGGGCCACCTCGGTCCCGTTGGCGTAGTCGACGGGCGGCAGGGCGCGCAGCGCCTTCAGCACGTCCGGCGGGGCACCCTCCCGTTCGGCCTCGCGGACCACGTCGTCCTTCTCGGCCGGGTAGTCCAGGCTCGACAGGTACTGCAGGACGTCGGCGTAGCTCGCCATGGCGTGGGCTCCCTCGGGCATCGATGTGGTGACGACCGGCGGCGGTTACCCGCCCGCCGGCCGGTCAAGCCCCCCGGCGGAGGAAACCCGGCGCCGTTTCTCCTCCTCCGCCGCGGGTACCCGCAGACGCCGACGCGAGCCAAGGGAGTACGCGATGAACTACGACACCTTCATCGACCAGGTTTCCCAGCGCACCGCCACGTCGTCCGAGCGGGCGGTCGAGCTGACCCGGGCCGTGTTGGAGACGTTCGCCGAGCGGTTGACCGGCGGCGAGGTCCTGGACCTGGCCGCCCAGATGCCCCAACCGTTGCAACTCGTGCTCAAACCGAGCCCGAGCACCGAGCAGGCGGACCGGTTCGGCGCGGCGGAGTTCGTCGCCCGGGTCGCGTCGCGCGCCGGTGTGCAGGAGCCCGCCGCCGAGGACGCCAGTCGGGCGGTTTTCACCACCCTGCGTGAGGCGATCACCGGCGGTGAGTTCGACGACGTGGTGACCCAACTGCCACGTGACTATCGGGGTCTGGTCGAGCAGGCGATGGCCCCGGGCGCGACGCTGCGCCGCGCCTGACACAGCGCTCGTACCGGGCACGCACAGCGGTTTACCAGGGCAACCATCGATGTCCCGCTTGGCGTGGCGATTCCGCCTGGCCTAACCTTGTCGTGCGAGGGGAGTACTTCCCACGAACCATTCCGGTCAGTACGGCGCGCCCGGCGCGCCTCGGGTGGTTGCCCACCAGGTGGTGGGTGAAGGAGACCTCGAACATGACGGTGTTCGAGGAGACCCCACATGAGCCAATTGTCGTATCTGTCCGCCGCAAGTGACCTGTCGTCGGTGGGCACGCCCACACTGTGGGCGGTGACCATCATCGGGGTCGTCCTGCTGTTGGTGCTGGACTTCCTGGTCACCCGTCGCCCGCACGAGGTGTCCATGCGGGAGGCCATCGGCTGGTCGGCGTTCTACATAGCGCTGCCGCTGGCGTTCGGCGGCTGGATCTGGTGGCGATTCGGCTCCCAGCAGGGCGTCGAATACCTGACCGGTTACCTGGTGGAGAAGTCGCTCTCGGTCGACAACCTCTTCGTCTTCATGTTGCTGTTGGCGGCGTTCGCGGTGCCGGCGGTGGCGCGACCGAGGAACCGGGCCACCGGCTCCGCCGGGTCGCGCAGCCGCTTGATGTGGGTGAGGTAGCGGCTCATCTTCACCGCCACGCAGAAGTCCGCCGGGGTTCGTGCCCGCCAGGCGGCGAAGGTGTCCCGCTCGGGTAGCCGGTAGAAGGCGTTGTTGACCTCGACCGTGGCGAACCCGGCGGCGAAGTGCTCCAGCCAGAGGCGCTGCGGCAGCCGCTGCGGGTAGAAGCGGCCGCGCCAGTCCCGGTACTGCCAGCCGGACGTGCCCACCAGGATCACCACCCCATCCTGGCACTCTGCGCCGCCGCCCGCGAACTGCCCGTGTCGCCCCGGTCCGGCGTCTACGGTGAGGGTTAGAGAAGATCGCGCGTGGGGTACCACCCGCAGCACGACGGACCCCGGCGTACGGCGGGGCGGCACACCCGAGGGAGTACCGATGGCACTCAACGATGACGACATGCAGACCACCAGCGGCGGCGGCATGGAGGGCCCGGCCGACGGCGGCGCGACCCCCGGTCAGCAGGACGGTGGCGCCGACGGCGGCGCGGAGGGTCCCGCCGATGGCGGTGCCACTCCCGGTCAGCACGACGGTGGCGCCGACGGCGGCGCGGAAGGCCCCGCCGACGGCGGTGCCACTCCCGGTCAGCACGACGGTGGCGCCGACGGCAGCGCCGAGGGTCCCGCCGACGGTGGTGCCACTCCTGGTCAGCAGGACGGTGGCGCTGACGGCAGCGCCCGGTAGCGGCACGCCATGACGTACCTCGACCCGCCGGGCGGCCACGGCCGCCCGGCGGTTCCGTCAGCTGAGGCCGCCGCCGCACTGGCCCGCTGCGTCTCGGTCGAACCGGCCAAGTTCGCCGCCGCGCACTGGGGGCACACGCCGCTGCTGTCCCGCGCCGCCGAACTGCCCGACCCGGCCGGCTTCACCGACCTGCTCAGCCCCGCCGACGCCGACGAGCTGCTGAGCCGGCGCGGTCTGCGTACCCCGTTCCTGCGCGTCGCCAAGGACGGCCAGTTGGTAGCCGCGGCGCGCTGGACCGGCGGCGGCGGCGCGGGCGCCGAGATCGGCGACCAGGTGCTCGACGAGCGGGTCCTGGAGCAGTACGCGTCCGGGGCCACGCTGGTGTTGCAGGGTCTGCACCGGATCTGGCCGCCGCTCGTCGACTTCGCCCGAGACCTGGGCCTCGCGCTCAACCAGCCCCTGCAGATCAACGCCTACCTGACCCCGGCCGGCAGTCAGGGCTTCGCCACCCACTACGACACCCACGACGTGTTCGTGCTCCAGGTCGACGGCCGCAAACACTGGCGGATCCACCCGCCGGTGCTGCCCGACCCGCTGGAGAAGCAGCAGTGGGGTGGACGCGCCGACGAGGTCGGCGCCACCGCGCAGGGCCCTGCCGCGCTGGACGTGGTGCTCGCCCCCGGCGACGCCCTCTACCTGCCCCGTGGCTGGCTGCACAGCGCGCAGGCGCAGGACGCCAGCTCGCTGCACCTGACCGTGGGCATCCGCGCGCTCACCCGGTACGCCCTGGTCGAGGAGTTGTTGGCGCTGGCCGCCGAGGACCAGCGGCTGCGGGCCAGCCTGCCATTCGGCACCGACGTGGCCGACCCGGACGCCATCGAGCCGGAGCTGACCGAGACCGTGGAGGCGTTGCGGGACTGGCTGCTGCGCGCCGACCCTGGGGCGGTCGCCGCGCGGCTGCGGCAGCGGGCCTGGCCGGCCGCCCGCCCGGCGCCGATCCGACCACTCGCCCAGGCCGACGCGCTGGCCACCCTGGACGCCGACTCCCGGGTCACAGTGCGGCCTGGCCTGCGCTGGCAGTTGGTGCCGCACGACGCGGACACGGTGGCGGTGCGGCTCTTCGACCGCACCATCACCCTGCCGGCGAGCTGCGAGCCGGCCGCCCGCGCCCTACTCCGCGGCACGGTCACCCGCGTCGGTGACCTGCCCGGGCTGCCCGACGACGCCGACCGGGTCACCCTGGCCCGCCGACTGCTCCGCGAGGCCGTCGTCGTCCCGGCCTGAAGGCTAGCCGGCCATGGCGCCGACCAGCTCGATCCTGAGCGTGTTGGTGACCTCGTCGGTCAGCTCGCCCTCCATGCCGAACGAGATCGTTCCCTGGTCGGTGACGCCGAAGACAAGCTCCACCGTGCCAGCCTGTAACACCAGCGGGTCGTCGCCCCCGGTGCCGGCGGCGACGACCGAGCGGATCGTGGTGATCGCGTCCACGAGGGTCGCCTCGACCGCGCTGTGCCGTAGCTCGTGCCGCTCCTGGAGCTCCTCGGCGACGAGCGTGATGTCGATCGTGTGAGTCTTCTGGCGGGAGCGGCTGCCGCCCACCTTGACCTTCCAGCCGATCACCGGCACCCGGAGATCGAGGCCGCCGCCGAGCTTCGTGGTGACGACCGCGCTCAAGATCAGCTGAACCGAGCTGACCCGCAGGTCCCGGCCCTCGTCGGTCGTGGAGATGCCGGCCTGCTTTACCGCGTTCTTCACCGCCGACACCAGTTCCTCGACTGGCACGCTGTCGTCGATCACGTACATGCCGCACCTGCCCTTCTGCGTAAGTGGGGTTGTCGACCGGTCAGACGGCCGCGGTGGCGAACGGGTCGCCGTACACGGTGTACGCCAGCCGCGTCGGGTCGAGCGGATCGTCCTGCTGGTCGGTGCGTGCGGCGAGGGCTGCCGCGCCGAGCGTGGCACCCTCGGCGAGGGAGCGGTAGAACGCGGTCGCGAAACGAGCCGAGCTGTCCGAGCGCACGGCCCAGAGCGTGCCGACGAACGCGCCCGCGCCGGACGACATGAACTGCTGCGCCCAGCCGAGCATCCGGGTGTACGTCGGGGCGACGCCCGCGCTGCGGCACGCGTTGATGAACACCAGAGGGCTGGTTTCCGTCAGCAGTTTCCGGACTCTGGCCTCGGTGAGCAGGGACGGCGTGAATCGTCCGTCATCCATGTCGATGTACGAGCCGTCCGACGAGAAGGTGTTGTGACAGGCGAAGTGCGTCGCGCCCAACCTGCCGGACGTGATCAGAGCGTGCAGCTCGTCCGCGCTGGTGATCGGCTCGCTGTCGGCCGCGTCGAGGATCGCGCGAATGGTGGCGATCTCCTCGTGGGCCCCGGTGGGCGCCTTCCTCGGCACCACGAAGCGGGGGTTGCGCAGGCCGACCTTCGCGGCGCGGTGCTGGCCGTAGGTGCGGCGCACCACGGGGACCTGCTCAACGAGGAAACCAGCATCCCGCTGGGCACTGAGTGGATAGAGCAGCTCCCACGGGACCACATCGTGGTCGGTCGCGATCGTGAAGGCGCTCATTCCCGCGCCGACCTGCCAGAACTGGTCCCGCACGTCGGCCGGCACCATTTCCGACCACAGTTGGATGCCCGCCGACCGGATGACCTCGCGCGTCATCGTCGCGCTGTAGCGGGAACCACCTCCGGCCAGCTGCTGCAACTCTCTGATCGCGTTCTCCACCGCCGCGTTCGGCGTGTTCGTGAACGACTCGACCACCGGGGCGAACAGCGCCGTGTCGGACCGCAACTGGAAGGTGTACCTGCTGCCGTCGAACCGCACCTCCATGGTGACCTCGCCCGGCCGCGCCCGCGGGGCGCCCAGTAACGCCGTCTGTGGTCGCCCGTCGCGGAACGGCCCGCTGTCCGCGACGGAGACCTCGACGGAGACCTCGGCGAGGAACGTGCCGCCGGCCCAGGCCGTCACGTCGATACGATGCAGACCCGGCGTACGCGCCCCGAAACCGAACCGGATCGGCGCTGGGTCCTCGCCCGGCGTGACCAGCAGCGTCTGCTGGAGCGGGCCCTCGGCGTGCAGGCCGGCGGGTCCATGGACGGTCACGGTGACGGGTGTGCCGGCGTCGGCGACGTGCAGGTTCGGCAGCCATGCCGTGACGGCATCAGGGTGCACCGACCGGCCCTCGGTGACGAGCCGGACGTCGACGCTCAGGTCCTGGCCCGTCGGGACCTGAGTGGGGGCCCGCGCCACGAGCATTCGATCCGGTGGTGGCCGCGAGCCCGGACTGGACCGGTTGGGGAGATTCCCAAAGCTGATCGATCCGCTGGTGGTCTTCTCGTGCCCGAGCGGCTCGAGTCTCACCTCCTCGAGCGCCCGCACATACTCGTCAGTGTGACCGTCGGCGGTCAGTCGCACGCGTAGGTAGTCGAGGGCGATGCCCGCCGGGAGTGTCGCTCGCTCGAGCCGCTGGCCGACGGACAGGATGGCCTCGAACCCGTCCTGGGCGCTGAAACGCCGGGTGATCGCCTCACAAAAATCCTGCAGGAAGTCACGGAGGAGGGGCACGGCAAACCGGACCGGGTGCCGGACGGCCTCCGTCGGGTCGGTCACCTGGAAGCCGACGACGATCGACGCTTCGAAGGTGAACCTGGCGTCATTGGAGGGCAGTCGGAGGTTGACGCCGATGCTGTGCTGACGGGTGTCCACCTCGTAGCGGACCGCATACCGTGCGTCAATCTCAGGTGACCAGTTCGGCAGGTCACCGTAGGGGGCCTCCACCAGCTCACCGTCGCGTGTCCGGTACACGGTCGCCACCGACGGCCCGTGCGTGCGGCGCGGCATGGCGACGTGCACGGGCTCTTCGCTGAGGATTAGGGGGATGCGCGCCTCGGCCGCGCCCGTCTCCGGGTCGAATCGTGCCCCGAGGTCGTCGATCAGGCGGCGGATGTCCTCCCGGACCCTGCCCAGGCGGATCCGTCGAGACCGCTGGTGGCTCAGCGGCCGAAGCGCTTCGGGAACGTCAGTTTCGAACAGCAGTTCCGGGCCCGTCACCAGCACCGGAATGACCGGGACCTCCAGCGTGGTGGCCGTCCTGACCTGCCAGCTGACCAAGCCCGAATAGGTGTCCAACGACGCATCCACGGTGGCCCGGGCGCGCGGTTCGATCACCACGATGAGTGCCGCCGAGGCCGCCAGGCGGTGCCGCAGCTCAGCGTGGCTGTCGTTCGCGCTCGGCAGGCTGCGGGCGACGCCGTCGTCGCCGAACCGAGCGGTCAGCGCATCATCGAGCATGCCCGCAACGACGCTGTCGCCGCGGGCGGGGTAACTGAGGAATATGCTGACCATTTCACGTACCGTATCGAAGATCCGACCCCGATCCGCTGCGTGGACGGTCGGTTTGTCGACACCACTGTGGACCGCGGTCAGCGGCCGAGGACCAGCAGCAGCACTGTGGTCAGCAGGCCGGCGCCGAGGACCACAGTGATCGGTCGCGGCCCGAGCACCGCGTGCCGGCGGTCGGCCAGCACCCGGGCCGGCACCAGGCCGACCAGGGGCCCGAGCAGGGTCACCACGAGCGCCAGCACCGGCAGTCCGACCGCCAGGTCGCCGCCGTACCCGACGCCGAGCGCCCGGGCACCGGCGCCCAGCCCGTACGCCAGCACCCCGCCGGCCACCCCGCAGAGCGCCAGCAGCGGGTTGACCGAGCCCGGCAGCTCACCCGGCTGCCCGGCCCGGTCGAGCAGGTCCCGGGCCCGTCCGAGCAGCAGCACCGGGTCGGTGGTCCCGTCGCTGGCCGCAGGTGCGGGTGGGCCGCCGAGGCGGCGGGCACCGAGGCGCGAGCGGACCTGCTGCCACAGGTGGGCCACCTCGGCGTCGACCCGTTCCTGCTGTTCACGGGCGGCGACGAGCTCCTCCTCGGCGTTCTGGAGCTGCTCGGCCGCGTCGGCGACGGCCCGTTCGGCGGCAGCGCACTGCCGCTCGTGCCAGGTGTGCGCCTCGGCGCGCTGCTCGCGCACCCGCGCGGTGAGGTCGGCCAGTCGCCGCAGCTGCGCCGCGTACGTCTCGCTGGTCACCGGTTCGTTCATCGGCTCGGTCCATAGGGGATGATCACCTGTCCGGTGCGCTGGACCGCCCGGTCGAAGAAGAGCCCCCGCCAGGGGCGGGGATACCAGTCCGGGCCGCCGGTGCCCGGGTAGAGCGAGGAGCCCAGCTCGTCGCCGTGCGCGTCCAGGGCCACCCAGGCGCCGATCTGGTCGGTCCGGGCGCCCGGCCCACCGAGGTCGGCGCGCATCCGGGCGACGCCCCGCCACCAGGCCAGCACGTGCGTCCGGCGTTCCGGCCCGTCGTGCATGATCCGGCGCAGCTGCTCCAGGCCGGTGCGCCGACCCATGCGGGCGGCCAGCGCACCCGCTGCCGCGTCGACAGCGAACAGCAGCAGATAGTGCGGGCTTCCCGGGCCGCTCAGCCCGTCGGCAGTCTCGGCCATCAGCTCACCGACGGTCTCCTCGTCGTACCAGGCGGCGTCGTCGGCGAGGTCCTCGTAGAGGGCGCGGGCCATCGGGTCGGCGTCCGGGTCGAGGCAGGCGATGGAGAACCGGGCGGTGCCCGGCGGGTGCTGGCGGGCCAGCGACCGGGCCGCGGCGTCCAGCACCGCGCACGCCTCGTCGACGCGGGTGCCGAGCACCGCGAGGTTGCGGCCCGGGGCGCGCGGCAGCCGCAGCGACGCCGAGCGGGACTGCACGTCGATGATCTCGCCGAGCAGTGCCAC
This sequence comes from Micromonospora ureilytica, assembly GCF_015751765.1. Lineage (NCBI taxonomy): Bacteria > Bacillati > Actinomycetota > Actinomycetes > Micromonosporales > Micromonosporaceae > Micromonospora > Micromonospora ureilytica. The sequence continues at coordinate 2,519,879 of NZ_JADOTX010000001.1, read as the reverse complement.
CGGGTTGCGCGGCGCGGTCCCGTCCGGGGGTACGGCGAGCGCCCGGAAGTCCGGGGCGTCCGCCAGTCGGGGGATCGCGTCGCCGTCGAAGAGCCGGGCGGGTGCCGCGTCGGGGGACCGCATCCGCCACAGCCGGTGCTGCAACCCGCTCCAGGTCTCCCAGTCGCTGGCCGACGGGATGCGGGCGACCTCGTTGCCCTCCACCATGCCCGACTCGGCGTTGACCACGGCGTGCCAGCGCGGCAGCGACTGCGCCGCGTCGTTGCGCTCGGCGAGGATGCGCAACGCCTTGGGCAACGCGATGCGCAGGGTGAACTGGGCGACCAGGGCGGGGCGGCCCCACAACGCCTCGATGCCCCGCACGTCCTGCGAGGCGAGGACCAGGTGGATGCCCTGCGACCGGCCACGCCGGGCCAGGTCCTCCAGCAGGTCGGCCGCCTCCCGGGCGACCACGTCCCGGCCGGCCAGCAACATCTGGAACTCGTCCACCACCGCGACGATGCGTGGCCAGTGCCCGGTCGGGTCGACAGCCCGCAGCTCGGCCAGCTTGGTCACCTCGTGCTTCTTGGCCGCGTCGGCGCGTCGGCGCAACTCGTCGGTGAGGAAGCGCAGCAGCGCCAGCCCGAACTCCCGGTCGGTGTTGACGTTGATGCCGACCAGGCGCATGTGTGGCAGCCAACTGGGGTCACGTCGGCCCTGCGCGAACCGCGCGAAGGAGACCCCCTCCTTGAAGTCCAGCAGGTAGAACTCCAGCTCGGCGGGGGAGTAGCGGGCCGCCAGGGCGCCGATCCACGCGAAGATCAGGTTGGTCTTGCCGGTGCCGGACGGCCCGCCGATCAGCGCGTGCGGCGGATAGTCGCCAAGCGTCAACCGCACCGGCCGGCCGTGCGGACCCTCACCGATCGGCGCGGTCAACCCGTCGGCGGAGTCCTCCCGCCACATCAGCTCGGGCGGGGGCAGCAGGTCGGTGAAGGGGGTCGGCGGCGGGCCCGCGTTCACCCGGGCGGCGACGTCCCGGCAGGTCTCGGTGACCAGCGTCGCCGGTGGCGGCGGGTCCAGCCGGACCGCCAGCCCGGCCGAACCGCCGATCCGCGCGCCGGACACCCCGGCCACCACCCGGGTCACCGTCGGATCCTCCGGCAACGGCACACCGAGCACCACCAGGTGTACGCCGCACGCCGCGCCGGCCCGCACCACCCGGTCCAGTTGCCCGCGCTCGTGCCGGTTCAGCTCCTCACCACCGAGCAGCACCGCCACCCGCCACGGTTCGGGTCGTCGGCCGGTCGCCGCCGCCAGTTCACGCAGCGACGCGTACTCACCGGCGAGGACCGTCTCGTTGATCCGGCGGATCTGCTCCACCAGGTCGTCCAGCAGCGGGCCCAGCCCGCCCGGACCGACGAAGGTGAGCAGCCCCGCCGTGCCCAACGGAGCGAACCCGGCCAGGCCACCACCGAGCTGGTCCGGGTCGTACCCGATCAGTCGTACCGCCCCGGGGTCGGCGCGGCCGACGGCCCGCAGCAGCAACGCGGACACCACAGCGTCGCAGCCGGCGCGGTCGTCACCGGAGAGGTGGACGTGCCCGGCGTCGAGCAGCGGCACCAGCGCGGGCACCGGGTCGACGCCGTCGATCCGGACCGTGCCGACCCGCAGCGCGCCGGGCGGTTCGGCCCGGCGGGCGGGCGTCGGCGTCCACCCGGCCCAGTCGGCCCCCGCGCAGCCGGGCGCCTCCTGGCGGGCCGCGTCGGCGGCCCGCCGGGCCAGCTCCGCGATCCGGGTGGAGTAGCGGGCGTCGATCTCGGCGATGCGGCGGTCCCGTTGGGCGCCCACCCGCTCCGGTACGGCGGCCGCCGCCCGCTGAACCCGGGCCAGTCGTTCCCGCCCGGCGGTCAGGTCCGCCTGGGCTGCGGACAGGCGGGTACGGGTGGCGCCCAACGCCTCGGCGAGGGTGTCCCGGACCCGGCTGGCCAGCTGACCGCGCCGGTCAGCCATCGGAGCCCCGACGCGTCGGCGCGTCCCGCCAGGGGCTGCCCGAGCGCGGTGGCAGCCCACCGGAGCGCTGCGCACCGGCAGTGCCCGGAGGCTGGACCGCACCGCCGGCGCGGGGAACCGCCCCCGCCGGCCGCCCGGAACCGCCCGGTTGCCCGGCCCGCGCCGGTTGCCCCGCCCCGCCCCGTTGCCCCGACCCGCTCCGCTGCCCCGCGTCGCGCGGTTGCCCCGCGCCCGTCGGTTCGCTGGCACCCGCCGGTCCTCTCGCGCCGCCGGCCGGTAGGTCCCGGCCGAGTCGGGCGAGCAGCAGCCCGGTCGCCACCCCGGCGGTCACCGCGGAGTCGGCGGCGTGCGACGGCTCCCCGGAGGCACGCGGCGGCGGCATCCGGCACACCCGGGTCAGCAGCGTCTCCAGCACCGGCGGCGGCAGCCCGGGCAGCAGGTCACGGACGCGTCCGTCCAACTCGCCGCGCAGCCGCCCGAGGTCGGTGGCACGCGGCGGGTGCCCCAGCAGCTCACCGGCCAGTTCGCGCAGCAGCGGCGGCGCCAGCGCTGCCATGCCCAGCCCCACGTCGGCCGGGGCCCGGCGCAACTCCTTGCGGAGCCGGTCCCGGTCGCCGGAGCGGACACCACCCACCACTCGGCGCAGCAGCTCCTGGGAGTCGTCCACCCGTTCGTCGGGTTCGTCGTCGGTGCTCTCGCGCCCGCCGGTCAGCTCGGCCACCCGCACCGCCCACCAGCGGCTCAGTCGTACCTGCTCGGCCGGCTCCGGGGCGACAGCTGTGGGCCCGGACGCCGGTGGCGTGTCGTGTCGGGGAGCGCGTTGCTCGGGGCGGGGCGCCGGGGCGCCGTCCGCGCCGAGACCGATCGCCGTCAGATAGGCCGACAGCTGTTCCTGTGCCACCCGCAGCGCGTAGCCGGCGCTCTCGGCGTGCTCGGTGGCTGCGGACAGCTCGGGCACCCCCATCGGGTTGGCCGACTCCTGTCGTACCCAGCGCAGGCGCTCCGCGGCCAGGCCGAACTTCTCCAGCGCCTGCCCGAGCAGCGCCATCGGGAACTCCTCGGTGGCGGCACGGACCTGCCCGCCGACATCCTCGATGATGGACACGGCGGCCTACAGGGTGGAGACGTAGAGCTGCGCCTGCTCCACCGCGACAAGTGTCGCGGCGAGACACTCCTCCAGCTCCTGGCTGGCCTGGGTCAACGACGCCTGGGCCGCCTCGACCGTCTCGTGCCCGCTGCCCTCCAGCGCCCCGGCCAGTGTCTGCTGTGCCTCGGACAGCTTCTCGCCGGCCGCCTGCACGGCTGTCTGCCCGTCCCCGATCTGTTGCAGGGCGACATCGATGGCAGCCTTCAGCTCGGCGACGCTCGCCACGGTGGAACCTCCTGGGGGCGGGGAGATCTCCATTAGAGCCTATCGGCGGTTCCGAAAGAACATCCGCCCTGTCGGTGTTCCTGCCCGCCTGTCCGGAAGGCCCTGTGAAGTGCCGGGAGTCCGATCTGTGGGAGTCCCAGTGCGAGAACTTCTCAGTTGTTGGTCGGGTTCTCGCGGAGCCAGCGCGGGCCGTACACCTCGGCGCCCAGCGCCGTCACCCGCCCGCGCAACTCGCGGTCCGCGGTGACCACCAGCCGGCGGCGCTGCGGCGCGTCGGCCACCAGCTCGACCACCGTGTCGTCACCGGAGCCGGCGGCGGAGACCACCCGCACGCCCTCGGTGCCCGGCACGTCCCGCGCCGCGCCCTCGACCACCAGCACCACCTCGACCGGGGCGGGCAGCCGGGCGGGCAGCCCGACGGTCGCCACCGGGGCGAGCGAGTCGCGCAACCGGGCCGCGGCGCCGGCACGGTCACGCCACCACCCGTTCGGGCGGGAGCCGACAACGTTGGCGCCGTCCACGATCAGCAGCGGGGTCTCATCCATCCCGTCAGCCTGCCACCATCGGCCGGCCCTGACCCGACGCCACTCCCGGAATACCGGTCCTCCGCTACCTGCGGCGTTTGTCGGGGCGCGCGCCGGGTAGCCCCTGCCGACCGTGCCGAGCCCTACTGCGGAGGACAGACATGATGGGACCCGGTGACATCGGCTCCGACCCGTGGGACGAATTCCTGGCCAGGTACTTCGGCCGGGGCGAGGGAGGGCGCCGACCGCCGCACCGGGTCGACATCACCCGACTGATGACGGCCGACGCCCGGGAGATGCTGGCCGACGCGGCCCGGCGGGCCGCGCAACGGCAGAGCAGCGACCTGGACACCGACCACCTGCTCTGGGCGGCGCTGCAACGCGAACCGCTGCGCGACCTGGTACGCCGCGCCGGCGCCGACCCGGATACCCTGCTCAACGCCCTCGGCGGCAAGGGCGACGGCGCGCCGCGCGGGGAGGTGCCGCCGAACCTGTCGTTGACCCCCGCCGCCAAGCGGGCGTTGCTCGACGCCCATCAGCTGTCCCGGGCGATGGGCGCCAACTACATCGGCCCCGAGCACATCCTGATGGCGCTGCCGCTCAACCCGGAGTCGCCGGCCGGGCGCATGCTGGCCGCCGGCCGGATCCAACCCGAGTCGTTGCAGGCCGCCAACGCCGAGCGCGGGCCGATGACCGGGCCGAAGCCGGACCGCGGCACGCCCACCCTGGACCAGTACGGGCAGGACCTCACCGAGCTGGCGCGGATGGACCAGATCGACCCGGTGGTCGGACGCGCCGACGAGATCGAGCAGGCCATCGAGATCCTGTCCCGACGGACCAAGAACAACCCGGTGCTGATCGGCGAGGCCGGCGTCGGCAAGACCGCCATCGTCGAGGGGCTGGCCGAACGGATCTGCGACGGCGACGTGCCGCAGACCCTGCTCGGCAAGCGGGTCGTCCAGCTCGACCTGGCCGGCCTGGTTGCCGGCACCCGCTACCGGGGCGACTTCGAGGAGCGGCTGAAGAAGGTGATCGACGAGATCCGGGCGCACCGGGACGAGCTGATCATCTTCATGGACGAGATCCACACCCTGGTGGGGGCCGGTGGCGCCGGCAGCGAGGGCGGGATGGACGCGTCCAACATGCTCAAGCCAGCCCTCGCCCGGGGCGAGCTGCGGGTGATCGGCGCGACGACGCTGGACGAGTACCGCAAGAGCATCGAGAAGGACGCCGCCCTGGCCCGGCGCTTCCAGCCGGTGCTGGTGCCCGAGCCGAGCGTCGACGACACCATCGCCATCCTGCGCGGGCTGCGCGACCGGTACGAGGCCCACCACCAGGTGCGCTTCTCCGACGAGGCGCTGGTCTCGGCCGCCGAGCTGTCCGACCGCTACGTCACCGACCGGTTCCTGCCGGACAAGGCGATCGACCTCATCGACCAGGCCGGCGCCCGGGTGCGGTTGCGGACCCGCACCCCCGCGTCCGACGTGCGGGAGCTGGAGCAGGAACTCGACGAGGTACGCCGGGACAAGGAACAGGCCGTCACCGACGAGCAGTACGAGCGGGCCTCCGCGCTGCGTGACCGGATCGCCGAGCTGGAGGAGGACATCCGACGCGCGAACGGCGAGGACGGCTCGTCCGGCTCCCAGGTGCCCGAGGTGGGCCCCAAGGAGATCGCCGAGGTGGTCTCCCGGGCCACCGGCATCCCGGTCAGCCAGCTGACCGAGGAGGAACGGGACCGGCTGCTGCGCCTGGAGGGTCACCTGCACCAGAAGGTGGTCGGGCAGGACGACGCGGTGACCGCTGTCGCCGAGGCTGTCCGTCGCTCCCGGGCCGGGCTGGCCGACCCGGAGCGGCCGATGGGCAGCTTCCTGTTCCTCGGCCCGACAGGTGTCGGCAAGACCGAGTTGGCGCGAGCCCTGGCCGAGGCGCTGTTCGGCGAGGCGGACCGGATGGTCCGGGTGGACATGAGCGAGTTCCAGGAGCGGCACACGGTCAGCCGGCTGGTCGGCGCGCCGCCCGGATACGTCGGCTACGAGGAGGCCGGTCAGCTCACCGAGGCGGTGCGCCGCCGCCCGTACGCGGTGGTGCTGCTCGACGAGATCGAGAAGGCCCACCCGGACGTGTTCAACATCCTGCTCCAGGTGCTCGACGACGGGCGGCTCACCGACAGCCAGGGCCGCACTGTGAACTTCAAGAACACCGTACTGATCATGACGAGCAACCTCGGCTCCGAGCTGATCACCGGCGCCCAGCGCTCGGTCGGCTTCGGCACCGGGGACGTGGGCAGCGAGCAGGAGAGCAACGAGCTGCGGGAGCGGCTCATGCGTCGCCTGCAGGAGAACTTCCGCCCGGAGTTCCTCAACCGCATCGACGAGGTCATCATCTTCCGCCGGCTGGAGGCCGAGCAGCTGCGCGACATCACCGCGCTGCTGCTGGAGGAGACCCGCCGCCGCATGCACGCCCAGGACCTCCAGGTGGAGTTCACCACCGCCGGCATCGACTGGCTCGCCGAGCACGGCTACCAGCCGGAGTTCGGCGCCCGCCCGCTGCGCCGGGTGATCCAGCGGGAGGTGGACAACCACCTGTCCCGGATGCTGCTGGAGTCGGCGATCTCGCCGGGGCAGAAGGTCACGGTGGACGTCCGCGACGGCGCGCTCACCTTCGACGTGACCGCAGGCGAGCGGGGGTACACCGCCGCCACGACCACCCACCCGCGATGAGCGGGTCGGGGCGAAGGGACGACCAGGAGGACCCGCACGAGCCCGCGGAGCCCGCGAAGAGCCGGGACGAGGACGACCATCCCGACCCGATCCTGGCGCCGCCCACCGCCAACCCCCGCCGGACGCGGGTGCCCGCGGAGGGCCTGCATCCGAAGACCGACCAGGACGACCCGGAGAGGTCCGGGCCACCGCCCGGAGAGGAGACCTGATGGTACGCGAAGCGCGACTCGACCCCGAGGTGGAAGTGCTCTGGGATGACTTCCACGCCGAGGTCAACGTCCCGTCGGAGCAGCTGCGGACCTGGCTGCTGACCCGAGGTTCGGGAGAGGAGTCGTTCAGTCCGAACCCGAACCTCGACCTGCCCCAGCCGGGCCGGGAGATCCTCAAGGTGCTCAACAAGCGCAAGGTGGACCTCACCCCGGAGGACATCGAGGTGATGCGTGAGGCGGTCGAGCGGATCCGCGAGCTGATGGACGCCAAGCCGTCGCGTGGCAACGCCGACGACACCTGGCGGCACTCCCTGCTGGACCTGGGTCACGACCCGCTCGTCGAACTCTGAGCGAAGGTAGTCCGCGACGGTGCCGTCCCGAACCCGGGGCGGCACCGTCGCGGCGTGCTACTGACCCTGGTCGGGCTCCAGACTGCCGATGGTCAGGCCGGCCGCGTCGGCGGCGGCGTCCCGGTCGCCACGGGTCTGGTCCTCCCGGGTGAGCAGGTTCGCGTACTCGGTCACGTCGGCCGGGTCGGGCACCGTCGGCAGGCGGCGCAGGAACGCCTCCACCGCACGGGTGGCGGCGGTGTGCGCGGCAGCCGCCTGGCGTAGCAGTTCACGGTCGTCGGCGGGCGGGTAGAGGTCGGTCATGTCCGCCAGATACCCGGCCCACGGCGGTTCGCACCGCCAGCGGCCGGGAATACCTGCCGGTCAGCCCGGTCGGACCCCGGTGGGTTGCCGGACGCCGAACCCCGGGTTGCGGGGCAGCCAGGCCAGGTACGCCGGATGCGGCGCCAACGAGTCGACGTACGCCGCCTTGGCCGTCTCCAGCACCAACTCGGCGCCCTGGGCGGCGGGGGAGTCCGGATGCCAGCCGAGCAGGAGCCGCCAGCGCAGCGGCGTCCCGGCGACCTGACGGGTGACCAGACCACTCACCGGGCGGAACGTCGCCTGGCACAGGGCCACCGCCACGCCGGCTTCCACCAGGTCGACGCAGCCGCGGATGTCGGTCTCGTACACCTTGCGGGGGGTGAAGCCGGCGCGGGCGCAGGCGGCGGCGAAGCAGTCGGCGAAGCAACCGTCGCCCGGCGCGGCGACCCACTGCTCGTGGCGCAGGTCCGCCAGACGTACCTCGTCCTGCGCCGCGAGGGGATGGGTCTCCGGCAGCAGCACCAGCACCGGGTCGACGGCCACCTCCTGCCAGCTCAACCCGAACCCGGCCGACGGGCTGGCGTCGCCGCACACCCCGGCCAGCGCGAAGTCCAGTCGACCGCCGGCCACCAACTGCGCCAACTCGTCCACCGACCAGGACGCGTACGTGGTGATCTGGGCGGGCGGCTGCTCGGCCGCCAACCGGTGCACCAGCCGACCCAGGATCGGGCTGTTCACCCCACCGAACCGGTAGCACGGCGGGGCGTCGCCCGCCCCGGCCAGCCGGGCGGCCTCATCCTGCAGCCCCTTCATCGCCGGCAGCAGCACCCGGGCGCGGGCCAGCACCAGCTCACCGAGCGCGGTGGGCCGGGCACCGCGCCGGTCCCGGTCGAACAGCGGGCCGCCCAGCGTCCGCTCGATGCGTTGGAGCTGGGCGGTGAGCGCCGGCTGGGCCAGGCCGAGCGCCGACGCCGCCTTCGTCACACTTCCCGTCTCCGCGATCGCGCAGACAACCCGCAGGTGACGCAGCTCCAGGTTCATAGGGTGACGGTAGGACTACGCGTCTGCTGGCGGAATAGCCCGAGTGGATCGGTGATAATGAATGCATTGCCGGCTGGCGCCGGTCACTTGTCGCGCGGCTGCTCCGGCAGGTCCGCCAGGTACGTCGGCCGCCGCGTCACCACGTCGAGGACCTTGTCCACCACCCCGACCGCCGGCTCCACGATCCGGTTCCACGGAGGCGTGGCCGGCGTTCCCGGGTGCGGCCGGGTCGGCGCGGCCTCCTCGGCGATCTCCAGCCGGTTGCCGAGCCGGACCAGCTCCTCCTCGGTCGCGACCGCGCGCAGCTCGGTGACCAGCTCGCCCACACCGTCGACATGCCGGCGGACCCGCTCGGCGATGTCAGTCAGCGCCTCGTCCGTGAGCCCCTTCAGGGCGCTCAGCAGGGCCGCGTCGGCGTTGATCTCCGCGTCCACCCGCTCGGCGGCCGTCGGCAGCGCCGCCCGCACCGCCGGCAGCAGGTACTGCTCCTCGGCGGACAGGTGCCGCGACAGCGCGGCGGTGAGCACCGTCAACCCCTCCTGCGGCGTGGTGTCCGGGCCGGAGAGCTGGTCCAGCAGCGCCAGCAGTTGCCGGTGCTCCCGGTCCACGATGTCGGCGATGCTGGGACCGGCGGGCCGGTAGCCCTCCTCGGGTGCGGGCGCGGGCGGCAGCGGCGGCAGGGGAACGGCGGACATGGTGCCCTCCTCGACTGGCGGGCGGAAGCTCCGGCAGGGACGTACGGTCGTGGGCGGCGGTACCCGAACGCGGCCACGGCGAAACCGACCCGTCGATGCGTCCCCCCGCGCCGGCCTGTCGACCAGCTCGGGCTGGTATGAAGAGGCGATGACGAGCGATGCCGCCTCCGCCCGACCCGACCCCACCGCAGAGGTCGTGGACCTCTGCCGCGACCTGCTGCGCATCGACACCACCAACACGGGCGACAACGACACGAGCGTCGGCGAGCGCCACGCGGCCGAGTACGTGGCGGAGAAGCTCGCCGAGGTGGGCGTGGAGTCCGTCCTGCACGAGTCCGCGCCGGGCCGGGCGAACGTGGTGGCCCGCATCCCGGGCACCGACCCGAGCCGGGGCGCGCTGCTGGTGCACGGCCACCTGGACGTGGTGCCCGCCGACGCCGACGAGTGGTCGGTGGGCCCGTTCTCCGGCGAGCTGCGTGACGGCTACCTCTGGGGCCGGGGCGCGATCGACATGAAGGACTTCGACGCGATGGTGCTCGCCGTGGTGCGGCACTGGCAGCGCACCGGCGTACGACCCCCGCGCGACATCGTGCTCGCGTACACCGCCGACGAGGAGGCGGGCAGCGACTACGGCGCGCGCTTCCTGGTGGACAACCACCGCGGCCTCTTCGACGGCTGCACCGAGGCGATCGGTGAGGTCGGCGGCTTCTCCTACTCGGTCAACGACAACCAGCGGCTCTACCTCATTGAGACCGCCGAGAAGGGCATCGACTGGCTGCGGCTGCACGCCAAGGGCCGCCCCGGGCACGGCTCGATGATGCACGACGACAACGCCGTCACCGCGCTCGCCGAGGCGGTCGCCCGGATCGGCCGGCACCGCTTCCCGGTCGTGGTCACCGACACCGTGCGGGCCTTCCTGACCGAGGTCTCCGACCTGCTCGGCATCGAGCTGGACCCGGACGACCCGGAGACGGCCATCGCCAAGCTCGGCCCCATCGCCAACATCATCGGCGCGACCATCCGCAACACCGCCAACCCGACCCGGTTGAGCGCCGGCTACAAGGACAACGTCATCCCCGGCCGGGCCACCGCCACCATCGACTGCCGCAGCCTGCCCGGCCAGTCCGAGCTGCTGGAGCGGCAACTGCGCGAACTGGTCGGCCCGGACATCGCGATCGAGTACGTGCAGCGGCAGCCGGCGCTGGAGACCACCTTCGACGGTGACCTGGTCGAGGCCATGTCGGCGGCCCTGCGCGCGGAGGACCCGGGGGCGCGGCCCGTTCCGTACATGCTCTCCGGGGGCACCGACGCCAAGGCGTTCTCGCAGCTCGGCATCCGCTGCTTCGGGTTCGCCCCGCTCCGGCTGCCCGCCGACCTGAACTTCTCGGCGTTGTTCCACGGCATCGACGAGCGCGTTCCGGTGGACGGACTACAGTTCGGCGTGCGGGTTCTCGACCGGTTCCTCCGCACCTGCTAGCCGTGTCCGGCCGTGTCCGCCGGCGCGCAACCTCCCCAACGTGAAGGGACTGCCCCACATGACCGACCAGCATGGTGAGCTGGACGCCGCTCTCGAGCGGGTGATCGAAGCGGCCCGCCACCACCTGGCCGCCGTACGCGCCGCCCAGGGCCGCGTCGACGACGACGACGTCTGGCAGGCGTACGTGGCGTTGAACAACGCCTCCTTCGCGTACGACGAGCGGCTGCTCGACGCCTTCGGCGAGGTGACGCCGTGGGATGTCGACTCGATCGACCCGGACGAGGCCGACGAGCGTTTCGGCGGCGGCGAGGGAGCCGAGGCCAGCGACCCGCACCCCCGGGTGATCTCGGTGCGTCAGCGTCGTGACTACCGGGTGCCGAGCGTGTCCGCGCTGCTGCGCGTGGCCGAGGCGGCCCGCCGCGAGGGCACCCCGGAGGACGACGAGCCGGCGCCGGTGGAGGGCGTCGGCGAGGCGGTGCTGGAGCTGCTGCAGAGCGGCGACGGCTCGCTCGGCGCGTTGGACGTCCCCGAGTTGGAGCCGCTCGACGGGGTGGTCATGGTCAGCGAGGTCGGCACCCCTGTCGACCTGGAGTCGTTCGACGACGACGACGCGGTCGGCCCGTTCCAGCCGGCGGCCGACGACCGGCTGGTCGGTCGGCTCGACGAGCACCCGTTCCTGGAACTCGACGACGACCACGACCACGCCGGGCACCAGCACTAGCCACTGGCCGGGTGCCGCCCGGGGCCGACTCCGGCCCCGGGCGGCACCGCCCGGTCGTCAGTACGACAGACCCGGCTGCGGCTGGTTGACCCGCCGACGGCGCAGCACCACCTGGCGCGTGCCGTCCCGGTACAGCCGCACCCGGGCCAACTCCCATCCGGAGAACTCCGCCTGGATCGCCAACTGCGCCGCGGCGGTCAACCGGTCGACGTTCGGCGGCAGCCGCAGTGGCGCGTACTCGTAGTCCATGCCCTCCATGCTGCCCAGCCCAGCAGCCGTTCGCCACCCCCTCCAGGGTGACCAACAACGCCACCCCGCCCGGTCCGTGCCTCCGTGCCCCCCGCCGCGCCGATCTTGCACTTCCGGTCGCCGACATGAGTGGAACGCCCCCTATGTCGCCACCGCAAGTGCAAGATCGCTGAAGAGGACCGCCCCTGGCCCGCCGAGGCAGTGCGGCTGAGCCGGGACGTCAGTCGGTGGGGGTGTTGGCCGTCAGCAGGGCGGCGAGGGCCGGCGCGGCCAGGGCGACCGCCCGGCTGCTGCCCGGGTCGACGGCCAGCCCCCAGGACGGGTCCGGCCAATCCTCGAACAGTTCGGCGCAGGGCAGCGCGACGAACGGCACCCCGTCCCCGGCGAACGCGGCGAGCGCCCCGGGCGAGGTGAAGACCGGCAGCAGCGGCGCGCCGGTCGCGTCGCCGACCACCGTCCACGGGAAGCCGGCATCCGGCGCCGGTTCCCCGGAGAGGGGCACGCACACCGGGGCGCCGGCCAACGCTGCGAGGTAGCCGGGCAGGTCACGCCGGCCGACGGCCGCGGCGAGCACCGCCACCACCGCCGGCTCCGCCGCCTCGGCGGGCGCCGGGCCAGGTCGTGCGGCCGGCACCGCCGGGCCAGGTCGTGCGGCCGGCACCGCCGGGCCAGGTCGCCCGGTCGGCGCCGTCGGGCCGGGCCGGGCCGGTGGCATCGCCGGGCCAGGGCTCGCAGCCGGTGGCACCGCCCGGCAGGAGAGTGCGCCGGGGTCGTCGGTCAACACCTCGGCGGCGGTACGGGCCACGAACGCGCTGAGCCGCTCCACCTGCTCCGGGGTGCGCGGTGCCTCGTACCACCAGCCCTCGTCGCCGGTCGGGCGGCGCCAGCCGAGCGCGGCCAGGCGTGCGTCGTCGTGGCCGGGGCAGACCACCCGCACCGTGTGGCGGCGCACCAGCAGCCGGATCCCGCGCGGACCGGCGGTGAGCTCCAGGTCGGTGTCCCGGTCGCAGCGGGCGACGGTGTCCCGCAGCCGAGCGGCGATCTCCGGCCAGGTCGGCGACGGCGACGTCACGCCGGTGGGCCGGGCAGGCGGTCGTCCAGCCTCCCGAGCCGGGCCACGGTCTCCTCCAGCCGGCCCAGTGCCGAGAAGTCGCCAGGCGTGCCGAACAGGTCGCCGAGCCCCGCGCCGAGCGCAACGTCCAACCCCTCGGTGTGCTCGTCGACGTGCCCGGAGGCGACCTCGCGTGCCCGCCGGTACGCGTCGAGCACCAACTCGGCCACCCCCTCCGTGCCGGTGCGCAGGGCGGCGGGCGTGAGGGTGAGGCCGGTCAGCGCGCCGGTGGCGTCGACGGTTGCCGAGACCAGTCCGCTCTCGTCGGCCGCGGTGCCGGACAGCTCGGCCAGGTCGTCGCGGAGGCCCGCGAACCGGCGCTCGATGTCGGCGATCCGCCCGGCGAGCGCGTCGAACGCTGACGTCGGGTCCGTCATGAGATTCCTCCCCGTGAATCGTGCGACCGGGTGGTGCCCGGCGGCCGGGAGATCGTATCGTCGGTGCGCTCGACTCATGGGGGAGGAACGGCATGCCACCGGATATCGATGTCGACGTGCAGGCGGTCCGTCGACTGGAGACAGCCGCCAAGCAGGTCGCCAGCTCGCTCGCCGCACTGGAGGGGCAGATCGTCTCGGCCGGCGACGTGCCGTCGGACGCCTTCGGTCACCTGCCGTTCGCCAGCGACATGCTCCGCGACAAGTACGCCGAGCAGGTCACCGGCGGCAAGGAGCTGTTCGCCGCCGCGAACGCCGCGTTCGGCCGGGTCGCCACGGCATTGGCCGACACGGCCGAGGCGTACGAGCACAACGAACGGGACCTCGACGCCGGGTTCAAGGCCATCCAGTCGGGGCTGCCCGGATGAGCGGGCCGGCCGGCAGCGCCGTCCAACTGTGGAACGGCCTGGACAGCGCGCTGTCCGGGGTGGAGGACGCCGTCAACAGCGTCTGCCGGACCCTGGCCTGGCCACTCATCCAGCTCGTCGACATGGTCGACGGCGAGCCCGCCGTGCTGCGCGCGAAGGCCGCCGAGTGGGACGCGCTGGCCGCGCAGGTGCGTGACCTGGCGCAGGGGCACCGCGGCGTCCGCGAGTCCGCGCAGGTTGGGTGGCGCTCACCCTCCGGGGTGGCGTACGGGCAGCGGCTGGCCGAGGTCGAACAGCAGATGCTCGACGTCGCCGAGCAGTTCGCCGCGACCGCCGAGTACCTGCGCAGTGTCGCTGACGGCCTGCAGACCGTGCACGACGTGCTCGTCGACCTCTGCGTCGAATTCGTGAATTTCCTGCTGGTCACGCTGGTGACGGCGTTGCTGATGGCGCCGTTCACCGCCGGGGCGTCCTGGGTGGCCGGCATGGGCGTCGCCGTAGCCAGGGGCCTGATCGTGCTCACCCGGATGCTGAAGGTCATCCGGCCGCTGGCGACGCATCTACAGAAGGTCATCCGTCTGCTCCAGCGGGTCATGCTGTATCTGCGCAAGCTGCGTACGCACCTCGACAAGCTTGTCGACATGCAGAAGAAGCTGCGCACCGGCCAGAAGTACGCCGACAAGCGGCACGCCGCCGGCAAGGCCGACAAGTGGTTCCACAAGATTCTCGACCCCACCAAGGGCACCTACAAGCTGGGCAAGTCCGGTTCCCCGTTCGACATGGGCGCCCTCGATCGGGCCGCCGCGCTGCGGGCGCACGGGGTCGCCGACGGCGCCCGGGTGATCGCCCGGGACTGGGCGACGAACCTGCCGTGGAACGTGCCGAACTCGGTCGTGCACGGCGTCACCTGGGGGACCGTCGCGTTGACCAGCGGGCTCTCCGTTCCCGGCAGCGAGCAGATCGGCGACCAGGTCGACCAGGCGGTGCAGGGCGGGGCGGACTGGATCGACCAGAATGTCTTCGGGCAACCGCCGGCGGGTCAGCCGGCGGGCCGTTAGGGAGGAACGAGTGACGGCAGGGGAGCGAGGCCGGCTCGGTCGGTTCACCGACGCGGTGCTCGGCGGCGCGCGGGCCGCCCGGGACAAGGCCCGTGAGCTGCGCGATGAACTCCGCACCAGCGACGAACCAGAACGCGCTCTCGTCGCGCCACTGCTGCCCGGTCAGGAGCTGCGTTATGTGGGGCTCGGCCCGGTCCGCGCCCCGCAGACCGCAAAGGCCGGTCGGCAGCTTGCCGATGTGATGGCCGACGAGTTCGTCCACTCGCTCGACCCGAAGGTGCTGTTCGGTCTGCTCAACATCGTCAACCCGGTGGTCTGGGTGGACGCGGTGCTGACGCCGGTCCGGCTGGCCGCGGGCGTGCTGCTGCTGCCCGGCAACGCCGGCGCCATCGCCGCCGGCGTGCCGGAGGCGGCCGAACCGGAGCCGACCCCACCGCACCAGCTGGTGCAGCGGGATCCCATTCCGCTCACCGAGGAGCAGGAGGCGTTCCGCGCCCTGTTCCGGCTCAGCCTGTACCGCCCGCTGGCCGAGCAGTTGGCCGAGATCGCGTACCGTCGTCGGTTCGTCTTCAGCGGCGACCTCGCCACCCTCGCCGGCAGCCTGTTGCTCTTCCTGGAGCGTTACAGCGGCACCCCGCTGGCGGTGACCGACACCCACCTGCACCTGCTGCGGATGGGCCCCCGGCCGGACGCCGACCGGCCCGACCGACGGCAACCGCGGGTGCTGTGGAGTGTGCGACGCGACCGGGTGGCCCGGGTCGACTCGGAGCGCGGCGCGACCGGGCTCGTGCAGCTGACGTCCACGATCGTCTTCGACGACGGCTCGTGGATCCGGCTCACCCAGCCCGCGCTCCGCGACGACCAGTCGCGCTTCCTGACCGCGATCCACGACCTCCCCGGGCAGCGCCCTCAGCCGTGACCCGGCGCGCAGGCCAGCCGTGACCCGGCGCGCAGGCCAGCCGTGACCCGGCGCGTGGGCCAGCCGTGACCCGGCGCGCAGGCCAGCCGTGACCCGGTCGGCCGGTCAGCCGTCGCGTTCGGGGTAGCCGACCGGCACCGCGGAGACGTCGTCCAGCGCGGTGGTGATCTCCTCGGGCAGGGTGATCCGTTCCACCTGGAGCGCGCCGAGCAGTTGCCCCACCGTGCGGGCGCCGAGGATCGGCGCGGTCACGCCGGGCCGGTCCCGGATCCACGCCAACGCCACCTCCAGCGGCGACACCCCCAGCCCGCCGGCCGCGGTGGCCACCGCCTCGACGATGCTGGAGCAGCGCGGCTCCAGGTAGGTCGAGACGAACCGTTCGAAGTGCGGCGACGCGGCCCGGGAGTCGCCCGGACGGCCGTGCCGGTACTTGCCGGTGAGCACTCCCCGGCCCAACGGGGACCAGGGCAGCACGCCGAGGCCGAGCGCGTCACACGCGGGCAGCACCTCCCGCTCCACGCCCCGCTCCAGCAGCGAATATTCCACCTGGGACGCGACCACTGGCGCACGCCCCGGCCAGGCGGCCTGCCAGGCGGCGGCCCGCGCGGTCTGCCAGCCGGAGAAGTTCGACACCCCGACGTAACGGACCTTGCCGCTGGCTACCGCGTGGTCCAGGGCGGCCAGGGTCTCTTCGAGGGGGGTGTCCGGGTCGTACCCGTGCACCTGGAACAGGTCGACGTGGTCGGTGCCGAGCCGGCGCAGCGACGCGTCCAACGTCCGCAGCAGGTGCCCCCGGGAGCCGTCCCGGCGTCGGCCACTGCCGGGGCGCAACCCGGCCTTGGTGGCGATCAGCAGCTCCTCGCGGGGGACGAGGGAGCCCAGTAGCGAGCCGATCACCGACTCGGCGTCGCCGTCGCCGTACACGTCGGCGGTGTCGATCAGGTTGCCGCCCGCGTCCAGGTAACTCTTCAGCTGAGCGGCCGCATCGTCGGCGTCGGTGTCCCGGCCCCAGGTCATGGTGCCGAGCGCGAGCCGGGAAACCGCCAGCCCGCTTCGGCCGAGCGGTCGCTGTTGCATGGGTGAACCTTATTTCGAACCTGCCGCCACCGATATCCTCGCTCCCGTATCTCTGCCGGTTCTGCCGGTTCCGCCGCCCCGGGCTGCCCCGATGGAGGGGGGATCAAAGGGGTCGAGCCGGTGATCGAGTCCGTTATCGGCATTGCGTAACCTGGGGCGACCTGTGCCACGGATGGGGGAGGACCAGTGCGACTCGGGCTCAGTCTTGGATACCAGACGGCGTGGAGCACACCTGCCGATCACCTGGCGCTGGCCCAGGAGGCGGACCGGCTGGGCTATTCGGTGGTGTGGGCGGCGGAGGCGTACGGCTCCGACTCGCCCAGCATGCTCGCCTGGATGGCCGGGCAGACCGAACGGATCGACGTCGGCGCCGCGGTGATGCAGATCCCCGCCCGTACGCCGGCGGCCACTGCCATGACCGCCGCGACGATCGACGCGCTCTCCGGCGGCCGGTTCCGGCTCGGCCTGGGCGTCTCCGGCCCGCAGGTGTCCGAGGGCTGGCACGGCGTGCGCTTCGCCAAGCCGCTGGCCCGGACCCGCGAGTTCGTCGACATCGTCAAGCTGGCCATCGCCCGCAAGGAGGTGGCGTACGACGGCGAGCACTACACGTTGCCGCTACCGGACGGCCCGGGCAAGGCCCTGCGTCTGGGCTTCCACCCACCACGCGAGCACATACCGATCTACCTGGCCGCTGTCGGCCCGAAGAACCTGGAGCTGGCCGGCGAGATCGCCGACGGCTGGCTGGCCGTGTTCTACGCCCCGGAGTTCGCCGAGGAGCAGCTCGCCTCGGTGCGCGCCGGCCGGGCGAAGGTCGGCAAGGAGCTGGCCGGGTTCGACGTGGTGCCGTCGGTGCCCGTGGTGATCGGCGACGACGTGGCCTCCTGCGCCGAACTCGTCCGCTGGTACGCCGCGCTCTACGTGGGCGGTATGGGCAGTCGGCAGCAGAACTTCTACAACCAGCTCGCCACCCGGATGGGCTACGGCGACGCCGCCCGCGAGGTGCAGGACCTGTACCTGGCCAAGCGGCAGCGCGACGCCGCCGCCGCCGTGCCCATGGAGTTCATCGACCGCACCTCGCTGCTCGGCCCGAAGGAGCGCATCGCCGAGCGGATGCGGGAGTACGCCGCCGCCGGCGTCACCACGCTGTCGGTGACCCTTTTCGTGGCCGACCGGGACAGCGGTGTGCAGACCCTGCGTACCGTCGCCGAGGCTCTCGACCTCTCGGGAGTCGGCGAGTGACCTGGGTCGAGGCCATCGTCCTGGGCATCGTCCAGGGACTGACCGAGTTTCTTCCGGTCAGCTCGTCGGGGCATCTGCGGATCACTTCGGCGATCTTCTTCGACCGGGACGCCGGCGCGTCGTTCACAGCGGTCACGCAGCTCGGCACGGAAGCGGCCGTGTTGATCTACTTCGCGAAGGACATCTGGCGGATCACCCGGACGTGGCTGGTCGGCATCAGGGACAAGTCGGTGCGCTCCAGCCTCGACTACCGGATGGGCTGGTACGTGATCGTCGGCTCGATTCCGATCGGGCTGTTCGGCTTCCTGTTCAAGGACCAGATCAAGACCGCCGGGCGCAACCTGTGGGTGGTGGCGACCACGCTCATCGTGTTCGCGTTCGTGTTGGCGTTCGCCGAGTACTGGGGGCGGCAGACCCGCACCCTGGAGAACTTCCGGATGAAGGACGGCGTCGTGATGGGCTTCGCCCAGGCCATGGCGCTGGTCCCCGGGGTGTCCCGCTCCGGCGGCACGCTCACCGCCGGCCTGCTGCTCAACCTGACCCGGGAGGCGGCGGCACGGTACTCGTTCCTGCTGGCCATCCCGGCGGTGGTGATGTCCGGCGTGTTCAGCCTCGGTGACGTCTTCGAGCCGTCCGCCCCGGGCACGTCCGTGCCCACCGTGGCCCAGACGCTGGTGGCCACCGTCATCGCGTTCGCCATCGGCTACGCGGCCATCGCCTGGCTGCTGCGCTACGTCGCCCACCACACCCTGTACGTCTTCGTGCTGTACCGGGTCGCGCTGGGCACCCTGGTCCTGGCCCTGCTGCTGACCGGCACGATCGACGCCACCTGACCGACCTGCCGACGGCCCTCGGCTCCGCCTGCGGGCGGAGCCGGGGGCCGCGGTCGTCGGGTCGCGGCCCGCGGCGGCCCGGGGCGGAGCCCAGGTCATAGGGTGGTCCCCGTGGCGACCCTTCTGCTTCTGCGACACGGCCGAACCACGGCGAACGCCGACGGCGGCCTCGCCGGCCGCCAGCCGGTCGAGTTGGACGACACCGGCCGTGCCCAGGCCACCGCGGTCGGCGAGCGGCTGCGGGCGGTGCCACTGGCGGCCGTGGTGACCAGCCCGCTCATCCGGTGCCGGCAGACCCTGGAGCTGGCGCTCCCGCAGGCCGCCCCGGTGGTCGAGGACGGGCTGATCGAGTGCGACTACGGCAGCTGGGAGGGGCAGCCGTTGAAGAAGCTCGCCAAGGAGCCGCTCTGGCCTGTCGTCCAGCAGCACCCCAGCGCGGCGGTCTTCCCGGGTGGGGAGGCGATGGCGGCGATGGCGGCGCGTGCCGTGGCGGCGGTGCGCGCCTGGGACGCCCGGGTGAGCGCCGAACACGGGCCGGAGGCGGTCTGGCTGGCGTGTAGCCATGGCGACGTGATCAAGGCCATCGTGGCGGACGCGCTCGGCGTACACCTGGATGCCTTCCAGCGGATCGTGGCCGACCCGGCGTCGGTGACGGCGATCCGGTTCACGCCGCTGCGTCCGTTTCTGGTGCGGCTCAACGACACCGGTGGCGACCTGGCGGCGCTGGTGTCGCCTCCGGCCAAGCGGCGCCGGCGCGCGAACCGCGTGGCCGACTCGGACGCGGCCGTCGGCGGCGGGGCGGGTGGGTCGCGGTGAGGCGCGTCACGACAGCACCCCCGGCCGGGGCGTCAACGCACGCCACAGAGGCCGCCACGCCCGGGTATAGCCCCTGGTACGCCGGGCGCGCCGTCGCCGCGGCGATTCGCGTCGGTGGGGTGCGCGAGGCCAAGGCGGGCCGGATAGGGTCGTGGGTATGACCCACCAGGTGCACGCCTTCGAACCGCCGGAGCGGTTCGTCGCCGGGACTGTCGGGCCGCCGGGGGAGCGCACGTTCTTCCTGCAGGCCCGCGGCGGCGGCAGGCTGGTCAGCGTCGCGCTGGAGAAGGTCCAGGTGTCCCTGCTCGCCGAGAAGCTGGAGGAGCTGCTCACCGAGGCGCAGCGTCGCTTCGGGGTGGACCTGCCCGAGCTGGCGCCGG
Organism: Micromonospora ureilytica; assembly: GCF_015751765.1. NCBI lineage: Bacteria > Bacillati > Actinomycetota > Actinomycetes > Micromonosporales > Micromonosporaceae > Micromonospora > Micromonospora ureilytica. The sequence goes on along the minus strand of NZ_JADOTX010000001.1, from coordinate 2,499,994 downwards.
TGATCGGCGACAACGAGCCGCTGGACACTCCGGTCGACGAGGAGTTCCGGGTCGGGACCCTCGGGCTGGCCTTCGACGTGGACACCGCGACCGTGGTGATCGAGGCGATCGCGGCGGGCGAGGTGGAGCCCGAGGTCGAGCTCGGCGACGAGGACGAGGACGACGAGGACGACGACGAGGACGACGAGCCGGACGAGGACCTGGATCGACTCCGGGTCCGGCTCACCCCGCAGGCGACCCGCCAGTTCATCGAGCGGGCCCGGCGAGTGGTCAACGCGGGCCGGCCACCGTGCCCGCTCTGCGGCCAACCGTTGGACCCCGCCGGGCACCTCTGCCCGCGGCACAACGGTTATCACCGGTGACCTCGTCCGGCCTCCAGCCTCGCCAGGACGGCGACGCCGCGCTGCGGCTGCTGCGTGACGGCGTCCTCGACCTGGAGGGTCGGTTGGTCGACGCGTCGAACACGACGCTGCGCGGCATCCTGACCCTGGACGGGGTGACCGCCCGCTGCGTCTACAAGCCGGTTCGTGGCGAGCGCCCACTCTGGGACTTCCCCGACGGCACCCTGGCCGGTCGGGAAGTCTCGGCGTACCTGGTCTCCCGGGCCACCGGGTGGGGCCTCGTGCCGCCCACAGTGCTGCGCGACGGCCCGTTCGGCCCCGGCTCCTGCCAGCTGTGGATCGACGAGCCGGAGGACGCCGAACCGCTCGTCGGTTTCCTGCCCGCCGGGGAGTTGCCGCCGCGCTGGATCCCGATCGCCGCGGCCCGGGACGACGACGGCGCCGCGTACGCCCTGGCCCACGCCGACGACCCGAGGCTGGCCCGGCTCGCGGTGCTCGACGCGGTGCTCAACAACGCCGACCGCAAGGGCGGTCACGTGCTCGTCGGCGCCGACGACCGGATCTACGGCGTGGACCACGGGGTGAGCTTCCACGTGGAGGACAAGCTGCGTACGGTGCTCTGGGGTTGGGCCGGTAAGCAGTTGCCCCCGGACGCCGTGGAGATGCTCGACGCGCTGTCCGGGCAGGTCGCCGGGGCGCTCGGCGCGGAGTTGGCCGACCACCTGACGATCAGCGAGGTGGCCGAGGTGGCCGCCCGGGTCGACAGGCTGCGCGAGACCGGCAGCTTCCCCCAGCCTCCGGAGGACTGGCCGGCGATGCCCTGGCCGCCCATGTGATCCGCTGTCATCTTGATCACCCGTGGGGTGCTCCGGCGTCGTCGCCGGGCTGGCTAGGCTGATCCCATGGAGTCTTGGGCGGGACACGAGGTGCCACGGCTGCCGGGCAGGGGCGAGCCGCTGGCGTTGTACGACTCGGCACGGCAGGGTGTCCACCCGAGTGAGCCAGCCGACGCGGGGAGCATGTACGTCTGCGGCATCACCCCGTACGACGCCACCCACCTCGGCCACGCCGCCACCATGATCACGTTCGACCTGGTGCAGCGGATGTGGCGCGACGCCGGCCGCCCGGTGCGCTACGTGCAGAACGTCACCGACATCGACGACCCGCTGCTGGAGCGGGCCGCCCGCGACGGCGAGGACTGGGTGGTCCTGGCGATGCGCGAGACGGCGCTGTTCCGGGAGGACATGGAGGCGCTGCGGATCATCCCGCCGGCGCACTACGTGGGCGCTGTCGAGTCGATCCCGGACATCGCCGACAAGGTCGAGGTGCTGCTCAAGGACGGCGCGGCGTACCGGCTCGACGACGGCACCGGCGACGTCTACTTCGACATCTCCGCCACGCCCCGCTTCGGCTACGAGTCGAACCTGACCCGTGAACAGATGCTGGAGATCTTCCCCGAGCGCGGCGGCGACCCCGACCGGGCCGGTAAGCGCGACCCACTGGACCCGCTGCTGTGGCGCGGCGCCCGCGAGGGCGAGCCGTCCTGGCCGGGCGGCGAGCTGGGCCCGGGCCGCCCTGGCTGGCACATCGAGTGCGCGGTGATCGCGCTCAACCTGCTCGGCGACCGGATCGACGTGCAGGGTGGCGGCAACGACCTGCTGTTCCCGCACCACGAGGCGTCCGCCGCGCACGCCGAGCGGCTCACCGGCCAGGCGCCGTTCGCCGAGCACTACGTCCACGCCGGCATGATCGGCCTGGACGGCGAGAAGATGTCCAAGTCCCGCGGCAACCTGGTCTTCGTGTCCCGGCTGCGCGCCGACAAGGTCGACCCGATGGCGATCCGGCTGGCGCTGATCTCCGGGCACTACCGCAGCGACCGCACCTGGACCGACGACCTGCTCACCGCCGCGTACGAGCGCCTGGACCGTTGGCGGCGGGCCGCCGCCGCGCCCGCCGGGCCGTCCGGGGCTGAGCTGCTGGCCGAGGTACGCGCACGCCTGGCCGACGACCTGGACACCCCCGGCGCCCTGGCCGCAGCCGACCGCTGGGCCGAGGCGACCCTCGCCGGCGCCACGGACGACCCCGAAGCGCCCGCCCTCTTCGCCAAGACGGTGGACGCCCTCCTGGGCATCCGCCTCTAGCCCCCGCGCGCCCGCTGATCGACTCGGCTTGCAGGAAGTAGTGGTGTCCAGGGCGGTGCGATGCCCCGACTTCCAGAAAACCGAGCCGATCACCCCGGCCAAGACCCCGCGCCGATCCCCTAGACCTCCGTTGATCATGAGGTTGGCGGTCATTTCGATCTCTGCGGGCCCCGTCAACCTCATGATCAACGGGAGTGGCAGCGGGGCGCTTGCTAGCCCAGGACCAGGCCGGGGTCGGGTTCCGGGTCGGGCGTTGGGCCGGGGATCTTGTACTCCTCGGTGAGGGTGGTCATCGGGCCGGGCCAGGTCGCCTGGGACACCTCGATCGGCTTGTGGTGCGCGTCGTACGCGACGTGCAGCAGGTGCAGCACGGGGGTGTCGGGTCGGATCTGGAGGGTCTCGGCCTCCTCCCGGCTCGGCTGGCGGGCGCTGATCGTGTCGGTGGCCGAGGCGTACCGCCGTCCGGTGGCTTCCTCAGCCTCCTGGTAGAGCGGCCGGCCGAACGCCTCGGTGCGCTCCAGCGAGGTGCCGGCGGTGTCGCGGGGCAGGAACCACGAGGCGCCCACCTCGACGGGGGAGTCGTCGGTGCGGACGAGGTGTCGGCGGCAGAGCAGGTTGGTGCCGTCGGACACGCCGAAGGCGTCGGCCACCTCGGCGGGGGCGGGGGCGTGCCCGACGGAGACGAGTTGTTGACGGTATCGGGCGGCCAGATCGGTGTGGTAGCCGCGGAAGCCGCCGTACCGGCCTCGGGAGAGGCGGTTGAGGCGGCGGCGGGTGCCCCGGACGTACGTACCGGAGCCGGGTTTGGTGATCAGGATGCCCTCGACCCGCAGCTGGTCGACGGCGCGTTGCACGGTCTGCTTGGCGACGCCGAACATCTCGGCGATGGCCGGGATGGACGGCAGCCGCTCGCCCGGCCCCCAGTCGCCGCGGCGGACCTGGGCCTTGAGCTGCGCGGCGATCTGTCGGTGCGGGAACTCGGCGGCCCCGGGATTGATCTGCACACCCGCCTCCTTGATCACATCTAGGTTCCTAGGATGCCCCAGCGGGTGTGACGGCGCTACCCCGGACACGCGAAAACGGGCCTTCGAACCACAAAAGGTCCGAAGGCCCGCAGCGAAACAGTGCTACCAGGAGCCGGCGGTGGGGCCGGCGGAACCGCCCCGGCGGCGCAGGTACTTCTCGAACTCCTGGGCGATCTCGTCACCGGTCAACGGGGTGATCCCCTCGTCGCCGACCCGTTCCTCCAGCTCACGGACGTACTCGCCCAGCTCGGCGTCCTGCTCGGCGGCGCTGCGCACCCGCTGCTCCCACTCGGCCGACTCCTCGGCCAGGTCGGCCATCGGCACCGGCAGGTCGACGACCTCCTCGACGCGGTGCAGCAGCGCGAGGGTGGCCTTCGGGCAGGGCGGGTTGTTGGCGTAGTGCGGCACGTGCACCCAGAACGAGACGGCGTCCACCTCGGCGCGGGTGCAGGCGTCGTGCAGCACGCCGACGATGCCGGTCGGCCCGTCGTACCGGGTGGGGGTGAGCTGGTAGCGCTCGGCGGCCTGTGCGTCGGAGGCGCTGCCGCTGATCGGCAGTGGCCGGGTGTACGGCACGTCGGCCAGCAACGCGCCGAGCAGCACCACCCGTTCCACCTCCAGGCTGTGGCAGATCTCCAGCACCTGCTCGCAGAACGTCCGCCAGCGCATGCTCGGCTCGATGCCGCGGATCAGCACCACGTCCCGGTCGGTGCCCTCCGGGCTGGCCACCATGAAGCGGGTCGTCGGCCACTCCACCCGGCGGGTCTCCCCGTCGGCCATGGTGATGGTGGGCCGGCTGACCTGGAAGTCGTAGAAGTCCTCCGGATCCAGCTCGGCGATCTGCCGGGCGTTCCAGACCTGCTCCAGGTGCTCGACCGCCGCGGTGGACGCGTCGGCGGCGTCATTCCAGCCCTCGAACGCGGCGATCGCCACCGGGGACCGCAGCACCGGCAGTCCGTCGAACTCGGTCACGCCGTCACCTCACCCTGCTCGTCGCGGCTGGCGCCGGGACCGTGCCCGGTCGTCATACCGTGGGGCACGGCGGCGTCCCTGTTGTCCTTCACGTCCGCCAGCCTACGTGCAGGGCGAGGGTGCGGCCCGCTGGCCGCGCCGGTCGGCCGCTCCGACAGCCGGTCATACCCGAACGAACCAGACAGGGTGATCCCGCTGACACAATAGGGGATCGCCCGAGTGTGGGCCTGGAGTCCGGCCGAATCGCACTAACCTGAACGGGTGCGGACTTCATTGATGGATGTGCTGGCCGAGCGAATTCTCATCGCCGACGGCGCGATGGGCACGATGCTGCAGGCCGCAGACCTCACGCTCGACGACTTCGACGGGCTGGAGGGCTGCAACGAGATCCTCAACGTCACGCGCCCGGACGTGGTGCGCGGGGTGCACGACGCCTACCTGGCCGCCGGCGCGGACTGCGTGGAGACCAACACCTTCGGCGCCAACCTCGCCAACCTCGCCGAGTACGACATCCCGCAGCGCATCCGGGAGTTGTCCGAGGCGGGCGCCCGGATCGCCCGGGAGGCCGCCGACGCGGCCAGCACCCCGGAGCGTCCCCGGTTCGTGCTCGGCTCGATCGGGCCTGGCACCAAGCTGCCCACCCTGGGGCACGCCGACTACTCGACGCTGCGCGACGCCTACCAGGAGAACGCCGCGGGTCTGATCGTCGGTGGCGCGGACGCGCTGATCATCGAGACCTGCCAGGACCTGCTCCAGGTCAAGGCGGCCGTGGTCGGGTCGAAGCGGGCGATGGCCGAGCTGGGTCAGTCGGTGCCGATCATCTGTCACGTGGCAGTGGAGACCACCGGCACGATGCTGGTCGGCAGCGAGATCGGGGCGGCCCTCGCGGCGATCGAGCCGCTCGGCGTGGACCTGATCGGGCTCAACTGCTCGACCGGCCCGGCCGAGATGAGCGAGCACCTGCGCTATCTGTCGCAACACTCCCGCATCCCGCTGTCGGTGATGCCGAACGCCGGCCTGCCGGTGCTGACCGCCGACGGGGCGTACTTCCCACTGAGCCCCGTGGAGCTGGGCGAGGCCCTGGACCGGTTCATCACCGAGTACGGCGTGGGGCTGGTCGGCGGCTGCTGCGGCACCACCCCGGAGCACATCCGGGTGCTGTCCGAGCGGCTGCACGGCGTCACCGCCCCGGCCCGCGAACCCCAGCACGAGGCGGGCGTCTCCTCGGTGTACCACCCGGTGCCGTTCGCCCAGGACGCGTCGGTGCTGATGGTGGGGGAGCGGACCAACGCCAACGGTTCGAAGGCGTTCCGGGAGGCGATGCTCGCCGGCGACTGGCGCGCCTGTGTGGAGATCGCCCGCAGCCAGGCGCGCGACGGCTCGCACCTACTCGACCTCTGCGTGGACTACGTCGGCCGCGACGGCACGCAGGACATGCGGGAGTTGGCCGGCCGGTTCGCCACCGCGTCCACCCTGCCGATCATGTTGGACTCCACCGAGCCGAACGTGGTGGAGGCCGGGTTGGAGATGCTCGGCGGCCGCTGTGTGGTCAACTCGGTGAACTTCGAGGACGGCGACGGCCCCGAATCCCGGTACGCGCGGGTGATGCCGATCGTCCGCGAGCACGGCGCGTCGGTGGTGGCGCTGCTCATCGACGAGGAGGGGCAGGCCCGTACCCAGGAGTGGAAGGTCCGGGTCGCGGCCCGGCTGATCGACGATCTGACCGGCCGGTGGGGCATGGACCGCGCCGACATCCTGATCGACGCGCTGACCTTCCCGATCGCCACCGGGCAGGAGGAGACCCGCCGCGACGGCCTCGAGACGATCGAGGCGATCCGGGAGATCTCCCGCCGTTACCCGGGTGTCAACTTCACCCTGGGCATCTCGAACATCTCCTTCGGGCTCAACCCGGCGGCCCGGCAGGTGCTCAACTCGGTGTTCCTGCACGAGTGCGTGCAGGCCGGCCTGACCTCGGCGATCGTGCACGCCAGCAAGATCCTGCCGATGTCGAAGATCCCCGACGAGCAGCGCGAGGTCGCCCTGGACCTGGTGTACGACCGGCGCCGCGAGGGGTACGACCCGGTGCAGCGTTTCCTGGAGCTCTTCGAGGGCGTCGACGTGACAAGCGCCCGGGCCAGCCGGGCACAGGAGCTGGCGGCGCTGCCACTGGACGAGCGGCTCAAGCGGCGGATCATCGACGGTGAGCGCAACGGCCTGGAGGCCGACCTGGACGAGGCGATGGCCGGCGGCCGATCCCCGCTGTCGATCATCAACGACATCCTGCTGGACGGCATGAAGGTGGTCGGCGAGCTGTTCGGCTCCGGCCAGATGCAGTTGCCGTTCGTGCTCCAGTCCGCCGAGGTGATGAAGACCGCGGTCGCCTACCTGGAACCGCACATGGAGACCCTCGAGGACGGCGGCAAGGGCCGCATCGTGCTCGCCACCGTGCGCGGCGACGTGCACGACATCGGCAAGAACCTGGTCGACATCATCCTGTCCAACAACGGCTACGAGGTGGTGAACATCGGCATCAAGCAGCCGATCAGCGCCATCCTGGACGCCGCCGAGCAGCACCGAGCCGACGCGATCGGCATGTCCGGGCTGCTGGTGAAGAGCACAGTCATCATGAAGGAGAACCTGGCCGAGATGGCCACCCGCGGGGTCGCGGAACGTTGGCCCGTCCTGCTGGGCGGGGCGGCGCTGACCCGCGCGTACGTCGAGGACGACCTGCGGTCGACGTTCCCCGGGCAGGTGCATTACGCGCGCGACGCGTTCGAGGGTCTGTCCCTGATGGACCGGGTGATGACCGCAAAGCGCGGCGGCGCCCCGGTGATCGACCCGGAGCGGGAGGCGGCTCTCGCGGCCCGGCGGGCGCGCCGGGAACGGCAGCGCTCGATGGTCACCACGTCGCTGCCGGAGCTGCACGACTCCTCGGTCCGCTCCGACGTGGCCGCCGACGTGGCGGTGCCCGCCCCGCCGTTCTTCGGCACCCGCGTCGTCAAGGGCGTGCCGATGGCCGACTACGCGGCGCTGCTCGACGAGCGGGCCACCTTCTCCGGGCAGTGGGGGCTGCGCGGCGCCCGGGGCGGTAGCGGACCCTCCTACGATGAACTGGTCGAGACCGAGGGCCGGCCGCGCCTGCGGTACTGGCTGGACCGGCTGATCGCCGACCAGGTCCTTGAGGCAGCCGTGGTGTACGGCTACTTCCCCGCGTACTCCGAAGGCAATGACCTGGTGGTGCTCGATGAGAACGGGCACGCGGAGCGCGCCCGGTTCTCCTTCCCCCGCCAGCGGCAGGAGCGGCGGCTCTGCCTGGCGGACTTCTTCAAACCCCAGGGCGACCAGCTCGATGTGGTCGCGTTGCAACTGGTCACCGTCGGCCAGCCGGTCAGCGAGTACGCGGCGAAGCTGTTCGCCCGCAACGAGTACCGCGACTACCTGGAGGTCCACGGGCTCTCCGTGCAGCTCACCGAGGCCCTCGCCGAATACTGGCACCAGCGCATCCGCGCCGAGATGACCCTGCCCGACGGCCGTCCGCTGGGGCACGACGACCCGGCGGATCTGGCCGGCATCCTGCACAACGACTACCGGGGCTGCCGGTACGCGTTCGGCTACCCGGCCTGCCCCGACCTGGAGGACCGGGCGAAGATCGTGGACCTGCTCGGCGCGGACCGGATCGGGGTCGAGCTGTCCGAGGAGTTCCAGCTCATGCCGGAGCAGGCCACCGACGCGATCGTGGTCCACCACCCGGAGGCCAACTACTTCAACGCCAAGTAACGGGGGCAGGTGGCCTGACCTGCACCTGAGGTCGTCCGGAAGGCCGCTGAACGATGATCAGGCCGTGAGCGGCTTCCGGGCCGTCCTCGGCGGCCTGGTCCGCACCGAACGCGGTGTCGATGGCGCGCCGCGTTCGGTCCTCGCTGGTCGGCAGGAGATGCGTGTAGGTCCGCAGGGTGAAGCCTGGTCCATTTCTCAGGTTCCGTAAGAGCGCGGTCCCCGGCGACGCTCTAATCCTGGCCTCAGGTTGATCGGGGACGATGAGCGGCAAAAGCATCGGCTGGAAGGGGGCGGTCCGGCGTGCGGATCATGATCGCGGATGATGACGCGGCCATCCGTGAGTCGCTGGAGCGGGTGCTTCAGGTCGAGGGTTACGACACAAGCACCGTCGCCAACGGTCTCGCCGTGCTCGACGGGGTCGGTGAGGCCGGCGGTGACACGCTGGATCTGCTGATCCTCGACGTGATGATGCCCCGCCTCGGCGGGCTGGAGACCTGCCGGCGGTTGCGGGCCGCGGGTCGGGATCTGCCGGTGCTGATGCTGACCGCCCGTGACCAGGTCGCCGACCGGGTCGCGGGGCTGGACGCGGGCGCCGACGACTACCTGCCCAAGCCGTTCGCCACCGAGGAGTTGCTGGCCCGGGTGCGGGCCCTGCTGCGCCGGCGGACGCCGACCGACGGGGAGTCGCAGATCCTGTCGTTCGCCGACGTCCGGCTCGATCCCGACAGGTTCGAGGCGTGGCGTGGCGGGCGGCCGCTGCGCCTGACCCGGACCGAGTTCTCCCTCCTGCAGGTCCTCCTGCGCAACGCGACCCGGGTCTTGACCCGCGACGCGCTGTTCGAGGCGATCTGGGGCTTCGACATGAGCACCACCGCCAACAACCTCCAGGTATACGTGAGCTACCTACGTCGCAAGATGGAGGCTGAGGGTGAGCCGCGATTGATCTACACGCTGCGCGGCCTGGGATACACGTTGCGGGAGACTCCTCCGTGAGCAGGCCCGCCGGCCGGGAACCGCGCGGTCTGACCCGATGGTGGCGGCGGCGGTCTCTGCGGACCAGGCTGACGGTGATCGCGGCTACGGCCATCGCGGTCAGCGTGTTCGTGGCCTTGCAGGTGGCCATCGAGCTGCTGGACTGGGAGTTGCAGGACACCGCCGAGGATCAGCTGCGCGCCGACTCCCGCGTCCTGGCGACGAACGCGGAGCGGGCCGGTCTGACGCAGGTCCAGCTACCCCCGTATCCCGGATCCGGTCGGCTGGTGCGGGTCGTCCTGCCCGACGGCTCGACCCGGACGCCGGCCGGCCAACCCGCGCTGCCCCCGGTCAGCGCGCACGCCGGACGCGTGGCGCAGGGCGCGTCGGCCGACCTGATGGAGTCGAACGACAGCGACGACGACGGTTACCTCATCTACACGCTGCGGGCTGGCGACGGCGCGGTCCAGGTGGCCCGCGTCGCCGACGACAGCCCGATCACCCGGTTCGGGTTGGGCGTGCTGCTGATCGGGCTGTTCTGCGTGGTCGGTGGCGCCCTTGTCGGGCGGACCGTGGCGCGGACCGGGCTGGCACCGATCGACCGGCTGACCGCCGCCGCGGTACGTGTCGCGCGCACCCAGGATCTCGACGCCGACATCCCGGATGAGGGCGGTGGGGAGATACGGCGGCTGATCCAGTCGATCAACGACATGCTCACCGCGCTCCGGGACTCCCGGCGGGCCCAGCGGCTGCTCGCTGAGGACGCCGCCCACGAGCTCAAGACCCCGCTCACCAGCCTGCGCCTCAACGTCGAGCTGCTGATCCGGCTCGATCGGCGCGGCACCCTGGACAGCGCACTGCCGGCGGAGAGTCGGAGCCGGCTGCTCAACGATCTCGGTGCCCAGGTCGCCGAGTTGAGCACCCTTGCCGCCGAGCTGACCGACCTGGCGCGCGGTGACGTCAGCGACGAGAGCACCGAGCTGCTCGACCTCGCCGACGTGGTGGTGGCCGCCGCGACCCGGGCGCGTTCCCGCCTGCCCGACATCGAGGTCGCGCTCGACGTGACCTCCGTGTGGGTGAGCGGGCGTCCCGCCGCGCTCCAGCGGGCGGTGCTCAACCTCATCGACAACGCCGGCAAGTGGTCTCCCGCGGACCAGCCGGTCCAGGTCCGGCTCCGTGCCGAGAGCGCGTCGGCGGTGCTCGAGGTCGACGACGCCGGGCCGGGCATCGACGCCGCCGACGTACCGCGGGTGTTCGACCGGTTCTACCGTGCCGACAGCGCCCGGGCGTTGCCGGGATCCGGTTTGGGGCTGTCGATCGTGCAGCGGGTCGTCGACGCTCACGGCGGTCGGGCCACCGTCGCCCGCTCCGTACGCGGTGGGGCGCTGCTTCGGGTCGACCTTCCGGCCGCGGCCCCGCCCGCCCCGATCGCGCGGCTCACCGCCGGGGAGGACACCGCGGTGAGCTGACCCGCCCCGGCGGCGCAGGACCAAAGGGCGGCGACCGTCGGGCCCATGGAAAGATCCGGGACGGGACTGGGTCCCCGTCCCGGATCTCGTCCGTGCCGCCGCGCTCACCGTCGCAGCGCGGGCTCCTCGTCGGCGAGCGACTGTTGACCGTCCGGCGGCTCCACCGTCGGACGTGATAGCCGACTCGGCCACCAGATCCGCCGACCGATCAGCAGGGTGAGGGCGGGCACCAGGACCGACCGCACCAGCAGGGCGTCGAGCAGCACGCCGAAGGCGACCAGGAACCCGACCTCGATCAGCATCACCAGCGGAAGTGTGGCGAGGACCGCGAATGTGGCCGCCAGGACCACGCCTGCCGAGGTGATGACGCCACCGGTGGCGGAGAGGGCTTTGAGCATGCCCTCTCTGGTGCCGAGACGCACGGTCTCCTCCCGGGCCCGGCTGGCCAGGAAGATGTTGTAGTCGACGCCGAGCGCCACCAGGAACAGGAATGCCAGTAGCGGCACCGAATAGTCGATACCTTTGAACCCGAGGATCGTGTCGAAGACGAACACGCTGCCGCCGAAGGCTGCGGCGAATGAGACGATCACGGTGGCCATCAGGACCAGGGGGGCCACGATCGCGCGCAGCAGCAGCCCGAGGATGATCAGGACGACGGCGAGCACCAGCGGGATCACCAGCTTCTCGTCGCGGCTGGTGGTCACCTCGGTGTCGAGGTTCTCCGCACTCGGCCCGCCGACGATCGCCTCCGCCCCGCTCACCGCGTGCACGGCGGTGCGCACCCGCTTGATCGTGTCGTACTCTGCGACGGTGTCCGGCGCGTCCGTCGGGAACACGGAGATGTCGGCCCAGCCACCGCTGGTCTGACCCGGGACGGCCAGGGCCACACCGTGAGTGCCCTTGACGAGGTCGAGCACCCGCTCCTGGTACGCCGGCCGCGTGAAGATCGTCATCGGCTGGCCGCCGAGCTCCGGGAAGTGCTGGCGGAGAACGGTGAAGCCGGTGACCGACTCCGGCGCGGACAGGAACTGGTCCTGCTCCCGCAGGGCGCCGGTGTTGCCGGCCAGCCCGATGGCGAGAACGCCGAGGACTCCGAGCGAGCCGAGCGTCGCCACCCACCGGCGGCGGCTGATGGCGGTGCCAAGCCGTCCCCACAGCCCCGGCTTCTCCTCCACGGCCTTGCTGAACCGCGGGATGGCCGGCCAGAAGATCCGCCTGCCGAGCACCACGAGTACCGCCGGGAACAGCGTCAGCATGGCCACCAAGGCGCACAGGATGCCGGCCGCGCCGATCGGGCCCAACCCGCTGGTGCTGTTCAGGTCCGCGACGAGCAGGCAGAGTAGGCCGGCGACCACGGTGGCCGCGGACGCGACGATGGCCGGTGCCGCGCCGCGTAGCGCGTGGACCATCGCAACCCGGACGTTCTCGTGGTGGTGCAGTGCCTCCCGATATCGAGCGATGAGCAACAGCGCGTAGTCCGTGCCGACGCCGAATACCAGGATCGTCAGCAGCGCCGAGTTCTGGTCGTTGACCACGATGCCGAAGCCCTTGACGAGCAGGTAGACGGTCGCCATCGCGGTCAGTGCGGCCGCGCCCACGGCCACCAGCGGGATGAACCACAACACCGGGCTGCGGTAGGTGAGGATGAGCAGGAGCGTGACGACGACGACGGTGGTGAGGAAGACCTGCAGGTCGATGCCGTCGAAGACAGCGTCCATGTCGCCGTCGATCGCGGCCGGGCCGGTCACGTCGAGTTCCAGGCCGGAGGGGCGGTCCTTCGCGGCGTCACGCAACGGGCCGACGATGGCCTCCGGTGCGCCGTAGGTCGTGCTCACGTCGAGGGTGAACATCATCGCCTTGCCGTCGGTGGAAAGTCTCGTCGCCGGGTCCTCGTCGTCCTCGCCGGCCGCCATCTTCGGCGGGTACCGCTCGGCAAGGGTGTTGTAGTGGCGCTCGACCGTCGCGCGGTCGGCGTCGTTCATGCCGCCGGCGCGGTGGTACACGAAGACGAACGTGTTGTCGTCCCCGCCGGGGAGACTGTCCTCCAGCACCGCCACCTTGGTGGACTCGGCACTGGCCGGCAGGGTGTCCACGGCACTGTCGGTGGTGACCGAGCTCAACTTTCCGCTCAACGGCACCATGACCGCTGCCAGCGCCACCCACAAGCCAATCACCAACCACGGCACCCATCGGCCTGCCAACCGACCGGCCGGCGCTTCCCCGGACGGCGCTGCGTTGACTGCCATCACTAGCCTCCTACATACGGGTTGCATCGCTCATCTGATGCCTGCTTCATACCGAGCGAATCTGAGACGACCGTTAATGCGGCGCGGCCGATCCAGGTGCCCAGCGCACGCACCAGCGTGGTGGCGACGAGGCCCTGCCCGGTCGGCAAGGCCCAGGCGACGCAGCCGTCGGGCCGGATGATGAGCGACGCGTCGACGTCACCCGGTCCGTGCGGGCGGTGACGGTGTTGACCCGTCCGGTCCACCCGGCCGCGGCGTCGCGGACCTCCGCGCGATCGTGAGCTGTTGCCGCAGCGGGGCTAGGAGCCGCCCGTTCCCTGGCGTAGTTGGGCGAAGGCCCGGTCCGCGTCGGCGACTGCCTCGGGCTGGACATCGCGTGCGGTCCGCCCGTCGGCGATCTTCTGCCAGTTGGTCCGGGCCAGTACGCGTTGAACCGCGATCACCTGGGCGGCTTGTAGTCGGGCCCCGATGCTTCCGTCGAGGACGGCGGCCAGCGCGTCCTCGTCGTCGAGCATGTACTGCATGAGCCGTCCCGCCAGGCTCGGTGTGGTGAACACCAGCCGGTGAAACGCCACCACCTCGGGGTGATCGTTGAGGCCGGTGACCGGCTCAAAGCGATCGAGACCGGCTCGGAAGCGCCTGTGCAACGCCGTCATCGGCGCCAGGTCGGACTGGCGGTCGCGTATCACGCGTGCGGCCTCGCCCTAGTGGTCCACGAACCGGTGCAGGATCAGGTCTTCCTTCGTCGCGAAGTAGCGGAACAGGGTCGGCTTCGACACCTCGGCCGCCGCGGCGATGTCGGACACCGACACCCGTGCCGGTCCGCGCCCTCGTGCGCCGCTCCGAGGCGGCGGCGACGCTGCCCACCAACATCGAGATCGTCACCGGCGATCTCACCGAGCCCGAATCGCTCGACGCCGCGCTGCGCGCCGTCAGCACGGTCTTCCTGGTCTGGACCGCCCCGCCGCAGACCGCGGCGGCCGTCGTCGACCGACTGGCCGCCCACGCGCAACGGGTCGTCTACCTGTCCGCGCCGCACCGGACCCCGCACCCGTTCTTCCGGCAACCGAACCCGATGGCGGCGCTGCACGCCGAGATCGAGCGGCTCATCGCCGGCACCGGACTCGACTCGACGATCATCCGGCCGGGAATGTTCGCGTCGAACACCCTGCTCTGGTGGGCTGCCGCGATCCGTGCCGACGGCCCGGTCCGGTGGCCGTATGGCGCGGCCGAGACGGCCCCCATCGACGATCGAGACGTGGCGGCGGTTGTCGCGCGGACGCTGCACGAGGACGGACACGCCGGCGGCGACTACGTCCTGACCGGCCCCGAGTCCGTCAGTCAGGCCGAACAGGTGGGCATCATCGGAGACGTCCTGGGCCGCCCGATCGTGTTCGAGGAACTGCCGCCCGACGAGTTCCGGCGCGAAACCCCGGAAGCCGCGCGCCCGGCGGTGGACATGCTCCTGGCCGCATGGAACGCCACGATGGGGCAGCCGGCGTACGTCACCTCCACGGTGGCAGACATCCTCGGAACGTCACCGCGAACGTTCCGGCAGTGGGCCACCGACCACGCCACAGCGTTCACCGAGGACCCCCACCCGACAAACTGAACAACCCCACCGGGTCGCCGCAATCGAGCCGCTTCTCATGATCTTGGCGGATTCGCCACTGCGACCGTCAAGATCATGAGAGACCCTGTCGCCAGCACCGTTGCGAGCCGTGGCGATGACCTGGAAGTGGTCGTGGGTGCTGATGGCGGTGCGTAGATCGCTTGTCGTGAGCGTCTGGTCTGGACCACATGCGTGCCGGCTACGCGATGAACTGCGGCGGCCGGTGTGGCAGCGCCGGCGACCGGAGACAGCGGGGTGTCGGTCGAGCGGCTGTCGCCTACGAACCGTGTCCTCATCGGATGGGGATGTGGAGGTCGCGGAATGGGCCGATCTTGGCGTTGATGGTGGTGGTGTCGGGTAGGGCGAAGAGGTTCCAGAACTCGCGGGTTTGGCCTGGTGCGAACTTTTCGGTGCTGATGCGGACGCCGGAGACGGCTGTGCATGCGCAGTAGAAGTCGGTGCGGTTGTCGGTGGGGACTTCGAGGCGGCCGGGGAGGTATTGGCGGCGGGCGGTGACGTCGGTCAGGCGGACGTTGGTGGCGGCCTGGTACTTGTAGGCCTCCCAGTCTTGGGCGTGGTGGAGTTCTCTGAACCAGGCTTCGGATGAGCCTTCGTTGGTGATGGTGTAGGTGAGTAGACCGAGGCCTGCGGGTAGCCGGCGTAGGCCGGTGACGTTCATGGTGATGGGTTGGCCGTCGGCGGTGGTGGTGCCGGTCAGGTCGGTGGTGCCGGTGGTGGTCGTGGCCCCGGGTTCCTGGGCAGCTGGTTGAGGTTTGGGGAAGGTCACCGTGACGCGGCGGTTGCGGCGTTTTCCCTCGTCGGTGTCGTTGCGGTAGAGCGGGCGGTGTGAGCCGTGTCCCTCGGTGTGGAAGCGGACGCCTTTTCTGGTCAGCAGGGCCGTCAGGGCGTGTTGGACGGCGTGGGCGCGGCGCAGCGAGAGTGGGTTGTTGATGGCGTCGGTGCCGGAGGAGTCGGCGTGGCCCGCCACCGTCACCACCGTGGCGGGGGAAGCGTCGATGAGCTTCGCCGTGCGGGCGATGACTGAGCGGGCTTTGGGGGTGAGGGTGGCTTTGTCCACGGCGAACAGCACGTCGGCGGAGAGGTTGATCTGGAGGTCCTTGCCGTCGTCGGCGGTCTCCTCGGATTTGTCCAGGGATTCGGAGGCGAGGATGAGGCGGCGGGTGATCGGGGTGACGGGTTCGGCGTCGGGGTCGGGGAAGTCACCGGCCGGAGGGTCGTCGGTGATGGGCACGTCGAGCATCGGCGGGCCCACCGGGGTGACGACGGTGGTCGTCGTGGGGTTGCCCGACGGTGCGGGCAGCACCGCGTAGACGGTGATCGACCTCCCGGGGTCGATGAACTGGCCGAGGCCGTCGCGGTCGCGGTTACTGCACAGGCAGGCAGCGCCGGCGGGTTTGTACGGCAGGAGCCAGGTGCGGGCCAACGCGTCCAGGACGCCGATACCGGAAGCCCACGTGATCTCGCCGAGCGGGCGCGTGTGGTCACCCAACTCACCGGCCCAGGACAGACGCCTGTCCGTACCGGTGTTGGACAGACGAACCTGAACGACGAGGTGCCTGCCCTTGACGCGGTTGAGACCGACAACCTCGACCTTGAGGTTCTCGGTCATCGTGCTGCGAGTCTCGGCCAGAGCCGTGCCGGTGCTTGTGCCGGTGTCGACGGTGGCGGTGGCGGTGACGACCGGAGTGTTGGAGGCGGGCGGGGACGGGGAGTCCTTGTTCGGCGGTCCGCCGCACCCGACCATCGCCAGGGTGAGTACGGCGCTCAGGGCCAGCCTCCGGCTAGACCTGGGGGAGGCGTTCTGAGATCGGGATGGACGGAGCTTGGTCATGATCCTCGTTTGCGGTCGATGCGGTTGGTCGCGAGTGGACCCACGGTGGCTCAGCAGGTTGTAGCGCACGCGGTTGCTCGGATCGGCGGCGTCCGTTGTCCGGGCTGTGCCCGACTCCTGCCTTCCAACATTGGTCTCACCACATGCACTGGACGGAGCCCCACCCCGTTCTGTGACAGCCACGAGCCACGACCGCCTCCGGCGGCGGCGGGACTGTCCAGGGCGGAATTGCCGGCGCATCCTGTAGCGCCCACTACAACTAGAACGATCGCTACGGTAGATTTGTGGCGGCGGCATCGTCAAGGCCGCGGTGAGGCGAGAGGTGTGCGGAATGACAGGGACACGGCCCACGCGCAGGAAGCGCGCCAACGGCGTGGAGTCGCGGCAACGCATCCTCGACGCCGCCGTGCAGATCGCGAGTGAGCGCGGGTATGAGGGGACCTCGATCGCGGCGGTGAGTGCCCGCTGCGGGTTGCCCGCGAGCTCGATCTACTGGCATTTCAGGGACAAGGACGACCTGCTCGCCGCAGTGATCGAGCGCAGCTTCGAAACCTGGCTGGCGGCCGTCGACCTGCCCGGCGAGGAGACCGGTACGCCACTGCAGCGAGTCGTCGCCGTCGGCGCGGCGGTGGCCGCATCGCTCGTCGCCGCCCCCGACTTCCTGCGCCTGGGCCTCATGCTCGCCTTGGAGCGGCGGCCCGAGGAGCCCCGCGGGCGGGCCGTGTTTCTCCAGGTCCGCGAGGTCGCCCGACAGAAGTTCACCGAGGTGATCGAGACACTGCTGCCGGACCTCGATCCGGCGGACGTGCGGACCGTCGTGACGTACGCCCTGGCCGGGGCCGACGGACTGTTCCTGCAGCGTGAGATCCACGGCGATGCCGTCGATCTCACGGCGATGTTCGAGCTGCACGCGCGGCTGGTCTACGAGGCGGCCCTCCGGATGGCCCCAGGGGCTTCCCACGACCACACCAAGCCGTAGCTGCGGTCAGCGGTGGTGGGGGATGGAGTTCACGGCCGTCCCGCAGCAGCAGTGTCTGGCGCGTCGAGAGGAACCGCAGCATGACCGGCCAGTTGACCAGGATCGACGTCCATCAGCACATCCTGCCGCCCTTCTACCGCGCCCTGCTCGCCGAGGCTGGCATTGCGGCGGCGGGCGGTCGGGCGCTGCCCACCTGGACACCCGAGTCCGCATTGGACCAGATGGACCTGCTCGGCACCGCCGTGGCCCTGCTCTCCGTCTCGACCCCCGGCACCAGCTTCCTCGCCAGCCCGACCGAAGCCGGCGACCTTGCGCGGCAGCTCAACGACTACGCCGCGGGGCTGGCCGCCGAGCATCCAACCCGATTCGGGTACTTCGCCACCCTGCCGATGCCCCACATCACGGCCGCCGCCACCGAGGCCCGTCGCGTCCTCGACGAACTCCGCGCCGACGGCGTCACTCTGCTCGCCAACAGCAACGGCGACTACCTTGGTGGCCCCGACCAGGACGCGCTGTGGCAGACCCTGGACGAGCGTGCGGCCGTCGTCTTCGTCCACCCCGCTGACCTGCCCGGACCAGCCATCGACGGCATCCCTCCGTTCGCCGCCGACTTCCTGCTCGACACCACCCGAGCGGCCTACCTCCTCGTCCGAACCGGCGTCCTCCGGCGATACCCCAGAATCCGGTTCGTCCTCAGCCACGCCGGAGGTTTCCTGCCCTACGCCTCGCACCGCATGGCGCTGGCCATCGCCGCCGACACGGCACGCAGCCCGCTGGACATCCTGGACGACTTTCGCGCCTTCTACTTCGACACCGCTTTGTCCTCGAGCCCGGCCGCCCTGCCCACCCTGCTTGCCTTCGCCCGACCCGGGCATGTGCTTTTCGGCAGTGACTGGCCCTTCGCGCCCATCCCGGCCGGGCAGTACTTCGCCAACGGAATCGACACCTGCCTCGGACTCGGGCAACTGCGGGCGGTCAACCGCACCAACGCCGAAGCCCTCTTCCCGCGCCTTGCCACCGCTGGCACGGCAGACCCCGACCATGGGGTGGCCGCGCGCCTGCAACGGGCAGCGCAGCGGGGCGCCGCCCGGCTCTTCTTCCGACTCGTCCAATCCGGCAACGGGGAGAGACGGATCCCGTGATCGCCACTGTGGACCGTCTGTTCAGCGGCGTCATGACCTGGGGTGACGCGTGTCACGTCGTGTCAGGTGTCGGTGTTCCGCGGTGTCTTGGGGGCATGACAGCACAACGCACGCCACAAGGTCGTTGTCATCGGCGGTGGTCATGCCGCAACGCACGCGGTCAACCATCTGCGCATGGGTGCCGGCGTGGACATCACTCTTTCAACGCCCGGCCAGACCTCGTCGAACGAGTACGGGTGGTCCCGTCCCGTGACCACTGACGAGCATGCCGAGCGGTTCGTCCTGTTGCGGCCGCTGCTGTTCACGATCGTGTACGAAATTCTCGGCTCGGCCACCGAATCCGACGACGTGCTGCAGGACAGCTATCTGCGGTGGTCCCAGGTGGATCTGGCGACGGTGCGAGACACCAGGTCGTACCTGGCGCGGCTGGTGACCCGGCAGGCGCTCAACGCCTTGCGGGCGAGCGCGCGTCGTCGGGAGGACTACGTCGGCCCGTGGCTGCCCGAACCGCTGCTGCTCGATGAGAACGACCCGTCCGCCGATGTGGTCCTCGCCGAGTCGGTGTCGATGGCGATGCTCGTACTGCTCGAAACCCTCACCCCCGATGAGCGTGCGGTTTTCGTACTGCGCGAGGTGTTCGGTTTCGACTACGACGAAATCGCCGCGGCGGTGGGCAAGTCCGTGCCGACGGTGCACCAGGTGGCGCATCGTGCCCGCGAGCATGTGCAGGCGCGACGCAGGCGATTCCAACCCCTCGACGCCAGGAAGGCCGCGCAGATCACTGAGCAGTTCATGACCGCGACGGCCACCGGTGACATGGCAGGGCTGCTCACCCTGCTCGCTCCACACATCGTCTGGACCGCAGACAGCGGCGGCAAGGCCACCGCGGCGCGCCATCCGGTGGTCGGTGCGCAGAACGTGGCCGATCTCCTCATGCGCCTCTTCCGCACAAGCCGACAGATGGCGGCCTTGCATATCCGGATGGCCAACTGCAACAGCGCGCCGGCGGTGGTCGCCCACATCGGCGACCGTCCTCAGGGCGTCCTCCTGATCGAGGCCATCGACGGGATGATCACCAACTTCTACGTCATCCGCAACCCGGACAAGCTCGTGGCGATGACGGTCCCGCGTCAGATCAGCAGGTAACGCTCTCACGTCGGGCGGCAGCCGGTGCGCGGAGATCCATGCCGCCATCCATTCCGAAAAGCTCTCCCACGTCGATCGAACACTAAGGAAATTCATGCTGCGAAAAGTAATGACCTTGCCCAGTGGCAGGATTGCGAAGTGGGCAATCGTGGCCGTCTGGGCCGCCCTGATGGTGCCGGCCTTCCTGCTGGCGGGCAACCTGGGCGATGTTGAGAAGAACGACAACTCTGCCTGGCTGCCCAGCAACGCGGAGGCGACCAGGGTCCTCGACCAGGCAAAGAAGTTCCAGCCCGCCGAGACCCTGCCCGCGATTGTGATCTACGACCGGCCCGAGGGCGTCACCTCTGCGGACATGGCCAAGGCCCAAGCCGACGCCGAAGCCTTCCAGGGCATCGAGAAGGTCGTGGGGCAGCCACAGGGGCCGTCGATGTCCCAGGATGGCAAGGCCATCCTGACCGTGGTCCAGGTCGACGACGGTAATGAGGGCTGGGACGGGGCCCACACGGTGGTCGGAGAAATGACCACGGTAGGTCGACAGAGCGCCAACGGTCTCGGGTTCCACGTCACCGGACCGGCCGGCTACGCATCCGACTCCATAACGGCCTTCAGTGGAGGCGGGGCCCTGGGGATGATCACGGCTTTGGTGGTGGTCGTCATCCTGCTGCTCACCTACCGCAGTCCGCTGCTACCACTGCTGCCGCTCCTGACCGCAGGCGGCGCCCTGGTCACGGCAGAAGCGGTGATCTACCTGCTGGCAAAGAACGCCGGACTCGTCGTCAACACGCAGACCAGCCTCATCCTGACCGTACTGGTGTTCGGCGCCGCCACCGACTACGCGCTGCTTCTCATCTCGCGGTACCGGGAGGAGTTGCGGCGACACGAGGACCGGCACGAGGCGATGGCTGAGGCCCTGTACCGCTCCAGCCCCGCGATCGTCGCCAGCGCAGCGACGGTCGCTGTCAGTCTGCTGGTGCTGGTGCTTGCCACCCTCAACTCCACGCAAGGTCTCGGCCCGGCCTGCGCCATCGGCATACTCATCGCGCTGCTCGCTATGGTCACCCTGATGCCGGCCCTCCTGGTCATCTGTGGCCGTTGGATCTTCTGGCCAGCCAAGCCGTCGTACGGTTCGGTCGGGACGACTAAGAACGGCATCTGGACGCGGATCGGCACCGCCATCTCCAGCCGGCCGCGAATGGTGTGGGTCGGCACCGCACTCGTCCTCGGCGTGATGGCGATCGGCGTGACGGGGCTCAAGGCCGACGGGATTCCGGGCAAGGGCCAGTTCACCAACGAGGCGCAGGCGGTCGTGGGCGAGGAGATCCAGTCCAGGCACTTCCCTGCCGGATCGGGTGACCCCATCTACGTCGTGGCCAAGGCCGCCTCGGCGGAGCAGGTCAGGAGTGCGCTCTCAGGCATCCCGGGGATCGCCGACGTCGCGGCGCCAACGATCAGGGATGGACAGGTGTTCGTGCTCGGGACGCTCAACGACCCTCCCGGCAGCGAGGCCGCGATGCGTACCGTCGAGCGGGCCAGAACCGCGATTCACCAGATCGAGGGCGCGGATGCCCGGCTCGGCGGCAGTACGGCGATCGCACTCGATACACAACAGGCGGCGGCCCGCGACGCCAAGGTGATCATTCCCGTCGTACTGATCGTGGTCTTTCTCATCCTCGTGCTGCTGCTCCGGGCCATCGTCGCACCTCTGCTGCTCATGGCAACTGTGGTGCTGTCGTTCGGAGCGGCCCTCGGCGTAAGCGCGTTGATGTTCAACCATGTGTTCGACTTCGCCGGGGCGGACGCGAACTTCCCACTCCTGGTGTTCGTGTTCCTGGTCGCCCTCGGGATCGACTACAACATCTTCCTGGTTACCCGGGTGCGGGAAGAGGCACAGCTGCGGGGCACCCGATACGGCGCGCTGACCGGACTGTCCGCCACCGGCGGTGTGATCACCTCGGCGGGTCTGGTGCTGGCCGGTACCTTCGCGGCGCTGGGATCGCTGCCGTTGGTCTTCGCGGCGCAGCTGGGGTTCGCGGTGGCGTTCGGCGTGCTGCTGGACACCATGATCGTCCGCTCGGTCCTGGTCACCGCGCTGACTCTGGACGTGGGTCGATGGATGTGGTGGCCCAGCAAGCTGTCCAAGCGCCGCGAGCCCCTGCCGGCGGCGGGCGGATCCAACCCCGAACCCGCTCTCGCGGGCGCGGGCGGGTGACATCCGTCCGGCACCGGCGTTCCGCTGGCATCCGCAAGGTGGATGAGGATATGTGACACAAGGTGTCAGGGTTCGGATTGAGGATGGGGTTCATCGGGCCGGCGTCGACGGTCCGCGTGGTCCGACACCATGGACGGACAGACAGATGAGGAACTCCGTGCGCGAAACTCCAGAAGAGCTCGATGAACTTCAGGCCCTCCTTGACGACTCCCTCTCCCGCTCCGCTGCGCACCTCCGCTCGATCATCAACACCGAGCGCACCCTGACCGCGCAGCAGCTCACCCAGGTCCTCACCGGCATGTGCACTCTCGCCCTGTCCACCGTGACGGCGAAAGGCGAGCCCCGGATCAGCGGTGTGGATGGGCACTTCCTGCACGGGAAGTGGCACTTCGGCACGGCGCGCGACGCTGCCAAGGCTCGCCACCTCGCGGCGCGGTCCGCCGTCAGCGCCGCACACATGCGCGGTGAGGACCTGGGCGTGTTCACGCACGGCAGGGTGGAGACCCTCAACCCTCGGGACAGTGAACCGGCCGCGGCCTGGCCGGAACTGTTGGGGTACCTCAAGGATTTCTACGGCGATGACTTCTTCGACTGGGACAACGACGTCGTCTACTACCGGCTGCATCCGCACTGGATGACCGTCTTCGCCCCCGACACCGCGAAGCTCACTGCGGCGCGTAGCGAGAGGGTGAACAAAGGTTGACTGCCTTCGCACGGGACCTCGCGAGTATGGGACGCGAGACGATCGACGTGGTGGGGGCTCGGACCAACAATCTGCGGGACGTGTCCGTGAGTATCCCCAAGGGGCGGCTCGTCGCCTTCACCGGCGTGAGTGGCAGCGGCAAGACTTCGCTGGCCATCGACACCCTGCACAACGAAGCCCAACTGCGGTACCTGGAGGGACTGTCGCCGTTCGTACGACAATATATTACCCAGCGTAATCGGCCGAAGGTCGATCGAATCCTGGGCCTCGGCGCGACGCTCGCGGTCGACCAGCGCCGTCTGAACCGCAATCCCCGCTCCACGGTTGCGACGATCACCGGCATCGACGGGCACCTGGGGCTGCTGTACTCGCGCCTTCCGGGGATCGGCACAGACTCGGCGGCGGCGGTCGAGGACGGGTATCTGACGACCGCTCACTTCGACCGCAATACTCCGGAAGGGAGTTGTGCGGACTGCCACGGTGTGGGTGGGCGCTGGCAGGCCGCGGAGGACCTGATCATCACCAACCCGGAGCTTCCGCTCTTCGAGGGGGCCTCGCCCTGGTACGCGAAATGGCGCTCGGGGGAACACGCGTTCGTACCGGCGCTTGCCGAGAAGCGGGGCGTGGACCTCGGCCGGTCGTGGCAGTCGCTGCCCGAGGAGTTCCGTCACTGCGTGCTCCACGGCACGGGTGTCGAGAACATCGAGGCGACCGTGGAAATGACGAACAAGAATGAGACGGCCCTGGTGACCTACACGTCGAGCCAGCCGCTGCGGGGCGCGCTCGCTGAGGTGGAGCGGGTGTTCGTGAACGCCCAGACGTCCAGCGCCAAGCAGCGCTACCTGCCGTACATGCGCAAGCAGCCCTGCGGCACCTGCGACGGCAGCGGGTACGACCAGGTGGCGCGGTCGGTGCGGTTCGGCGGGCTGACGTACCCCGGCCTGCTCGAGGTGGAAGTACGGGAGGTGCGCCGCTGGGCGAAGCGCATGGCGGACGAGCTGGGCGCCCGGCAGCGGGAGGTGGGTGAGCCGCTGCTGCAGGACCTCGGTCGCAGGCTCGGAATCCTCGACCGGCTCGGCCTGGCCCATCTCCAGCTGTCCCGGAGCGCGGCGTCGCTGTCCGCGGGTGAGTTGCAGCGGACCCGGCTCGCCGCGCAGCTCAGCACCGAGTTGAGTGGCATCATCTTCGTCCTGGACGAGCCCGGGACCGGGCTGCATCCGGCGGACAAGGCGCACCTGCTCGACATCGCCCTGGACCTGCGTGGGGCTGGCAACACGGTGCTCCTCGTCGAGCACGACCCCGAGCTGATCGCCCGAGCCGACTGGGTGATCGACATGGGCCCCGGCGCGGGCCGTCTCGGCGGTGAGGTCCTCGTGTCGGGGCCTCCCGCCGACGTGGCCGCCCACCCGACGTCGCTGACTGGGCGCTATCTGGCCGGTAGGGGGCCGCGGCTGCACCGGACCCGCCGCCCGGCCGGGGACGACACCGGCTGGGTGAAGCTGCACGGTCTGCGTGCGCACAACGTGACTGCGGACCTGGTGAGTTTCCCGGCCAATCGGCTCACCTGCCTGACCGGGGTGAGCGGCAGCGGCAAGAGCAGCTTGCTCGGTGCGCTCGGGTCGGGTGTGGAGGCCGTTCTGAACGGGACGGTGACGGACACGGTGCGGGAGGTCACCGGCGTCGGGGAGTTCAGTTGGGTCGCCGTCGTCGATCAGGAACCGCTTGGGCGGACGCCGCGGTCCAACCCGGCGACTTACAGCAAGGCGTTCGACATCATCCGCAAGCTGTTCGCCGAGACCGACATCGCACGTGGGCGCGGGGTCAACGCCTCCTGGTTCAGCTTCAACGCCGCGGGCGGCGGTCGCTGCGAGAGCTGCACCGGTTATGGTCGCAAGCTGGTCGACATGCACTTTCTGCCGGATGTGTGGGTGGTCTGTGACGCGTGCGAGGGCCGGCGCTACCAGCCGGAGGCCTTGGACATCAGGTACAACGGGTTGGTCATCGACGAGGTGCTCGACCTGACTGTCGCCGAGGCCGTGCAGCGGTTCTCCGAGCCCCGGCAGCTCGCCGAGACCTTGGGGGCACTGGACCGGGTCGGGCTTGGCTACCTTCAACTCGGGCAGAGCGCCACAGAGTTGTCCGGCGGCGAGGCGCAGCGGCTGAAGCTGGCCTCCGCGATCCAGCGCGGCGCGGCGAGCCGCAAGGCCGGTCTCGTCATTCTCGACGAGCCGGTCTCTGGCTTGCACCCGTCCGACATCCAGCGAGTGGTGGACGCACTCGATGTGTTGCTGGACTCGGGCAACACCGTCGTCATGGCCGAACATGACATCCCCGCCGCCGCGTCGGCGGACTGGGTGATCGACCTCGGGCCGGGAGCCGGTCCGAGCGGGGGCGCGGTGGTCGCGGAGGGCACCCCGGACGACGTCGCGACGGCGGACACTCCGACCGCAGGCTTCTTCCGGCGGTACGCGGCGGGCCTTCCGCTCCTGGCGGCGCGGGACGGTGCACGCTGCTGAGGGGTCGGAACGCGCATTACGTCATGGCTGCGCTGTCTCCCGCCTCTCTCCGCGCGATGACCCAACCCCCGCGCCGTCGTGTGTTCGATCACGCGAACTGGACGGTGAAGGCCAGCGTCGCCGAGCAGATGACCAACATCGCCGTCGCGTTCAGGAACAGATTGCGGCCGAAATCGCGGGCGCGGACATGCGCCGAGACCGCCACCACGAAGTAGCAGACCAGCGCCGCACACACGAGCACCGCCAACGGCGGAACCCAGATCCCGACGATGAGCCCAGCCGCTGCGGCAGCCTTGAGCGGAGGGAGAAACTTCCAGAAGTATTCGGGGAACCGGACGTCGATCAAACATTGCCGAATGAAGGCGACCGGCCTTACGCATAACACCGCGTCGCAGAGCTGGATCACTGCCAACAAGGCCAGCGGCCACCAGGGTTGCACCATCTCGAAGGACTCCTCAGGTAAATGGGTCGCAATCAACCACACCGGACGTGAATGGGAGCCTCACCAGTTCGGACAACGGTGATCCGCCATCGTCTGCGACCCGTTCCCGACTCCTGCTGCCGTGCCAGTCAGCCACCCTGCCTCAGCGGAAAGGCTCAGCCCTCCTCCGTGTCGTGGCCTTCTCCGGTGCCCGCCTGTCGTCGGGTAGCGGCAGCGGGTGGGGGGTGCGCGCCCGCGCCGAGGACGTGCTTGGCCACCGCGTCGGCGCGGGGGGTGTGCGCGCGCCAGTGCAGGTAGCCGTCCGGGCGAATGAGCAACGCTGTACCGGGCTTTGCTCGGTAGGCCCGGCGAAACGTCCCGTCGCGGTCGATGACCACCCGGCCGGAGAACGACGTCGATCGCGCGGGCGTGATCAAGCAGGTGTGCACCTCGTCGGGAAGAGCATCACAGTCGAGGCGGCCGGCGGAGGCGTCGCCGACGAGGAGCAGCGTCCATTGTGGCCCGCGGAGCAGGTCGAACAGCCGCAGCGGCTGCCCGGTGGCGGTATCGACGAGGTGGGCATCGGGGGCCCGATCGCCGGGTCGGACGCGGCCGCCGGACAACTCGTCGTCTGCCAGGGGCCCGTCGTGGTAGCCGATGTCGATCTGGGACACACGAGCGGTGAGCCTGCGGTTGATCGAGGGTCGGCTGAGTAGCGGCAGGAGCAGTCGTTGCACGGCGAACCGGACGAGTGGGTTGCGGTTGGTGACCACGTCGAGGATGTTGGTGCTTTGCGCCAACGCACGACGGGCGACGGGAAGGCGTTCGGCCGGGTAGGTGTCGAGCAGGGTGTCGTCGTGGCCGTTGAGGCAGGCGGCAAGCTTCCATCCCAGGTTGTAGGCATCTTGGATGCCGGTGTTCATTCCCTGCCCTCCAGTGGGCGGGTGCACGTGCGCGGCGTCGCCGGCAAGCAGGACTCGGCCGCGGCGGTAGTCCTCGACCATGCGAACGTTGACCCGGAAGTTCGACAACCAGGTCGCGTCGGACAGGCGGACCTGCGGGTGGCCGGTGCGTTCGTCCCAAAGCCGCTGGAGGGCCTCCAGGGTGGGCTCGAGGTCGTCGCCGGCGGTGATGCTCGCGCCGATCTGCCACTGCCCGGTCTCGGGCAGGCCAGCCAGGCCGAGGAACGATCCGTCCGTGCCGAGCCATGCGTGTGAGCGAACGGCTCCGTCGACTTCGGGGTGCCAGCCGGGAACTGTGACATCACCGAGCAGGTAGCGCTGCGTCTCGTCGGACGAGCCGGCGAACTCCAGGTCGAGTGTGCGGCGCACGATGCTGTGCGCGCCGTCGCAGCCGACGAGGTAGCGGGCGGTCAGATCCTCCCGGCCGCCGTCCGGTGTGGTGACGACGGCGCGCACCGCGTCGTTACCAGCGGAGAAGGACTCGAGGCGGGTGTTGAACCGAATCGCGGAACCGAGTTCGTGCAGCCGTCGTGCGAGCAGCGTGGTGGTGCGCCACTGGGGAATCATCACGATGTTGGGGTACGGCAGATCCGCGCGCGGCTCGGCGAGACCGGCGGGTATCCGCGCAAGGCGCCGGCCATCGCGGTACAGGGTGATGTCCTGGCGCGACTGGCCGTGTCCCAGAACCGCGTCGACAACACCGAGATCGTCAAGCACCTCCAGGCTTCGAGGTTGCAGGCCCTTGCCTCGGGACTGACGAGGCAGTGCGGGCGCGGCCTCGATCAGCACGGCGCGAACTCCACGGCGGGTCAGATCGACCGCGAGGGTGAGCCCGGTCGGGCCGGCCCCGACGATCAACACATCGACGGCGGGCACGGCGTCCGTCCGCAGGTGGGGACGCCCGAACGGGACCTCAGACATGGGGAATCAGGTCTGGCAGCAGGTCGAACACCGCACGTCGACTGGCGGCGTCGAGCGGCGGGCGGGTGGCGTTCGCTCCGATCAGGAGAAGATGCGGCAGCAGGGCGGCGGCGCGCGCCCGGGTCGGGTCGGGCACAGCGCGGTTCCAGAGGGTCTCGAGGAAAGTGAGCCGTGCGCTGTCGACGCGTTCGACCACGCCACGCGCACCGTCGTTCCCGATCGCCCACGCCCGCAGGGCCCGATCCAGCTCGGCGTCGAACAGCTCGTCGAGCCGCGAGGGAAGGGCCCGCAGGGCGTCGACCGGATCGACGGTCGCGAGCTCGTCTGACAGCCCGTCGAGCAGAGTGACCTGTCCATGCTCGATATGACTCAACAACGCCGCGTGGTAGTCGGCGACCCCCGTGAAGTGGTGATGGAACGACCCCTTCGTCAGGCCGAGGCGGGCAGCCAGACGGTCGATCCGCACACCCGCCGGCCCCTCGTCGGCCAGTACCACGACGCCCTCGTCGAGCCAGAGTTCACGTGTTCCCATCAATCGACCGTACCATACGGTATGGTATGCAGCCTTGAGTGAACTGAGAATCACGCACCGAGGCAGCCGGGAGGGACACGATCCCGCGCTCGTAGGGCGTGATGTCGATGCTCCTGACGAGGCCGTCGTGGACGCCGATCCGGATCAACGCGAACGGGTGCCCACCAGGGGCGATCACCGCTCCCGGGCGACCCTCAACGAGGACCGGGGCGGCGGCGGCGATGCGGTCCACGAACGACCTGGTCTCCTTCGCGACCGCCCAGGCGCCCCGGACGACAGGCGCGGTGCCGTCCGCGAGGAATCCGAGGTCGGCCGTACGGACGACGTCAGGCGCCAGGAGCGTGACGAGCCGCGCGATATCGCCGCCACGCGCCGCGGCGAGGAACGCATCGATGATCTCCATCTGGTGGGCGGACCCCGGCAGGTCGGCCGCACGAGCGTCCCTGAGCCGGATCCGCGCTCGACTCGCGAGCTTCTTCGCCGCGGCCACCGTCGTGTCGAGCACGGGCCCGATCTCGTCGAACGGCACGGCGAAGAGGTCATGCAGCACGTAGGCCACCCGCTGCGGGGGAGACAGTTCGTCGAGCACGACCAGCAGCGCCCGGGAGACGTCCTCACGACGGACGAACGCCTCGTCGGCCGCCAGTTGCACGCCGGGGATGTCGTCGGCCGTGAACGGGACCTCGCGCCGGCGATGGCGGGCGCGAAGCTGGTCGAGGCACACGCGTGCCGTCACCGTGGTCAGCCAGCCCTCGGGGTTGACCAGTTGCGCCGGGTCGGCCGACCGCGCCCGCAACCAGGCGGCCTGCACCGCGTCCTCGGCATCGTTGTGCGAGCCGACGATGCGATAGGCCAACGACATCAGTCGGGCCCTCGAAGCCTCGAAGTGTTCGACGAGTTCCACGTCTGGTCACCTTTCATACGTGCCGGGCGTCAGAAGGGGCGAGAGACCACAACCTGATGAACCCGTCCACGTGGAGGCACCTATGAGCTTACCGATTGCTCGATCGCGCCAGCGCGCGTCATGATCGCCGTACTGGAGGGCGTCCTGGTCGTCGCGACCATCCTTTGCGCCCTCGCCAACGCCATCGAGGTGACCGCCAAGGCGATCAGGGCGGACTTCGTGATGCGCAACTGCACCGAGGTCGGGCTGTCCGCGCGATGGATCCCCTACCTCGCGGTGGTCGAGGGGGCCGGCGTCGCCGGTCTGTTGCTCGGCCTTTTCGGCGTACGTCCCCTCGGATTGGCCGCAGCCGTCGGCCTCGTCCTGTTCTTCGTCGGCGCGATCCTGGCTCACACCCGCGCGCGGGTGTTCCACAACATCGCGTTTCCCGCGGTCTTCCTCGTCCTCGCCGTCGCCGCTGTGGGGCATTTCGCGTCGACGACCGCCTGATCAATCGCCGCTCGGCCTTTGCGGTGCGGGGCTGAGGGTCCGCGTGCCGGGCTCGCCGATCCGTGCCGCTGGAGGGGAAACGGCTGTACGCCCCTGCACGTGCCCGAAGGGGCGGAGTTCACGCCGATCCTGCGCGACCGCTACCTCCCGGCCGACGAGCCGTCCACGGCCGGAGCTTGTCGGGGTGGCGTACCGCCCAGATGCGCTTGATCCGGTCGCCTACGACCTCGAACGCGTACACCGAGACGGTGACGCCGTCCTGCTGGGCGATCAGGCCAGGTTGGCCGTTGACCGTGCGCTCCAGGATCGTCAGGACGCGAAGCCTGCCCTCGAGATGGACCAGGGAACGCACGATCTCCTCGGCGCCTTCGATCGGGCGAAGCAGGGCGCCGACGACGCCACCGCCGTCGGCGATCGCCGTCGCGTCGGGGTCGAGAAGGCCGATGAGGGCGTCGATGTCCTTGGCTTCCCAGGCCTGCTTGAAGCGCCTGACGATGTCGGCGCGCCGGACTGTCGAGGTCGTGGGGGCCTGCGCCGTGCGAACGCGTCGGCGGGCCGAGGAGGCGAGCTGGCGGCATGCCGCCGGGGTACGGCCGACGATGTCGCCGACTTCCGCGAAGGAGTAGCGGAAGACATCGTGCAGGATGAACGCGACGCGCTCGGCCGGGGTCATCGATTCGAGCACGACGAGGAAGGCCATGTTGATCGATTCGTCGAGGGTGACTCGGTCGGCCGGGTCGATGGTGGCGACGTCCGTCCGTCCGGTGATCCACTCCGTAGGTTCGGGTAGCGGCTCGGGGATCCATTCGCCCACGTAGGTCTCTCGCCTGGCTCGTGCCGAGGAGAGCACGTTGAGGCAGATGCGGCTGGCGACCTTTGTCAACCAGGCGCCGGGGGCCTTGATGGCTTCCTGCTGTTCTCGGGGCATGGCGTACCAGCGAGCGTAGGTCTCTTGGACTGAATCCTCGGCGTCGGCCAGGGAGCCGAGGAGTCGGTAGGCAAGATTGATCAGCTGACGCCGTTCGTTCATGACCGCGGTCAGGCTCGGATCGGGTCGAGCATGTCCTGGCTCGGATCGGGTGGTCACGATGTCGCCGGCTCCTTCTGGTCGCGTCTGCCCTCAGTTGGTTCGACAAGACAGCACAGCGAACTGTGAGGTTCGCGCATCGCCTCACATTCCGAGGGGCTCTGTTGTCGTACTACTGAGACGAACACATCCAGCGAGCAGGCGAGAAGTTCTTTGCACGTATGAGATCGATGTGACGAGAAGGATGAGATGCAGACTCACCTGGCCAAAGCTCTCCAGCATTCCGCCGACGGGAAGTCGGCCACCATCACACGAAGCGGCTGGACCTGGAGCCGGATCCGCTCCGTCGCCTTCTGGGTCACCACGTTCGTCATCGTTTTCGAGTTGACTGCCGGATCGGTGTGGAACCTTCTGACGATCGAATGGATCGAGGTCCAGTTACACCACCTGGGATACCCGCACTTCTTCGCCTACGTCCTTGGCGCGTGGCAGGCGGGTGCGGCCGTCGCGATCATCGCGCCCGGGCTCCCGCTGCTCAAGGAATGGGCTTACGTGGGTGCCTTCTTCCTGTGGTCGGGTGCGGTGGTGTCGCACCTGTCAGTCGGTGACGGTCTTCAATCGTGGGGGGTGCCGCTGATGTTCGGTGCGTGCGCTGTCGCGTCCTGGGTGTTGAGGCCAGCCGACCGTCGGCTCCCGCAGACGCGGCTCCGTCGCGACCGCTCTGCCGGCGCTGGGCAGGATGGCGCCACCTCGCCGGACATCCGTCCTCGCGCCTGGGTTGTTCCAATCGGGCTCCTCGTTGTGCTGTATGCCGTCTCGTTCCTCACGCTGCCCGTGATGGAAGACGTCATGCGCGAGCAGGCAGTCGAGCTCGGCTGGATCAACGAGTAGGACCGGGTCGACCGCGTCACGCTGACTCATCGAGGATTCGCCATGGCGATACTCACACTCGGTGCACAGTGGCCGGTAATCCGTCACGCATATGCGAGCATCGACGCACGCTACGTAAGTGCGGCCGTTGGGTGGTTGGGGGAACATGCCCAAGAGTCAGGTGCAGCGTGACCAGTTCGGAGGGCTCCTCAGGACCCTCCGCTTGGAGCGGCGGCTGACCCAGGAGGAGCTTGCCGAAGCGGCCGGTTCCAGTGTCCGCGGCATCCGGGAGATGGAGCGCGGCCGGGTGCGTAGCCCGCAACGACGGACGGTGGTGCTGCTCGCCGACGCCCTGCGGCTGGCCGGGGCGGACCGCGACCGTTTCGTCGCCCTGGCCCGGGTCGAGCGGCAGCCGCACGACCGAGGGGCGGTGCCGGACGACCGAGCGGCGGTGCCGGACGATCGCGTCGCGGTGCCGGGCGACCGCGCGGAGGTGCCG